>CALDLG010000077.1 GCA_937910785.1 uncultured Lachnospiraceae bacterium
TCCTTTATGGTAAAAGTATGTTCTATACGTTTCTGTTTTTTTGCCTTATTGAAACAGTGTGTTCTTTTCGATTGAGGCAACGCTTAGGCAAGCTGCAAATAAGGGAGCTGATGTATGAAAGAAACCGTAATCAGGACGTAAAAAATGCAGGAAACTATAAAAAATGGGGCATTATTTTCTTTTTGTGTTTTTTGTGCCTGATTTGTTGCGTTTACGGCATTGTTTTTTTGCCGGAAATTTATATTGTTTATCCTGTATCTGTTGCAGCAATACCTTTGCTAATATCTGTCTTTGCCTTTTACAAATGGGTGTTTGGATATTTATATGCGTACAGACGAATGAAATCCGTCAGGTTATATCAAAAAGACAGACTGTATATTACGGGAAATGTAACATCAAATTTCAAAACGACTGCTATGGTTAATGCTATTTTTTGCATATGCTTTTTATTTTCCGGGTGTTCTTTTGTGACTGGAATATTGATGTTACAGCCGGAATTTCAGCTTTTTGATACGGCTATGCGGCAGTGGATGGGAACTTCACAAATAAGTATCTGCATCATGTTTCTGGTTATTTATTTTTCAATATTATCTTTGCAGCAGATTATAGAGGTCAGGCAAACTTCAAAAAGCAATCAGATAATGTACTGTATGGGAAAAAGTAATAAGCAGATAGCAAGACTGATGAATCAGCAGACAGCAATTAAATTGACCTCACCAATGATCATGGCTTTATTAATTATCTTATTCTGTTTACCGCTACTGAATGGAAAAATGAACTTCATATTGCCAGCTTCTTTGCATAATATTCTGCTCAAATTAACGGGTGCATTTGGGGCGTGTATTGTGGTTTTTTATATTTGCTATTTTGGAATTGTAAGCGCTATGAGCAAACGGTATATTTATCCGATTGAAAGCCACCAAAACTATCGAAGAAATTTTACTGGCTGTTAATCTACCGCATTGATGATGATGTCCCGGTGGTGACACCGGCCCGTACCGGAACACACATCCACTTATTCGGGAAATGACATACAGGCCGCCGTTTGGGAAACGCCCTGAACGGCGGTTTTTCATGCCCCATGCACTCCCGCTTCTCAAATATCTGAAATTCGATTATTATGGCAATCGGCACAAACATCTGAAAAAGATACTTGCTTATATGAAGTATCCCTTTCCATTTCTTTTTCCGGTACAGGTATTTTTATCTTGACTTTGCATATTATATGGTGTAGAGTTTATATATGTTATATGTAGTTTTTAAAACTACATATCAAAGTAGCAATGTTTCCAGCTATACCGCACTACATGAATCACTACGGACGATTAATAAAATTTCCGGCAGTATGACCATTATCATGGCATACTGCCATATAAGAAAGGCATGGTGGTCTATATGCAAATAACGATTCGCGAACCCGGAAGCGCAATTACTCATTTCATCGGCATGATGCTGGCGGTCTTCGCCTCAACGCCTCTTCTGATCAAAGCTGCCGTATCAGACGGTTTTACCGCCTTCTTCTCAATGACGATTTTTATGTTCAGCATGATCGCCTTATATGGCGCGAGCGCGCTTTATCACAGCGTCATGGTCAAAGACCGGCTTTTGAAGGTTTTCCGCAAAATTGACCATATGATGATCTTCGTACTGATCGCCGGTTCCTACACACCGGTCTGTCTGATCGTTCTTGGCGGCAGGCCCGGATACACGCTGTTGGCCGTTGTCTGGACCATCGCCATTGTCGGCATGCTCATTAAAGCCTTTTGGATCACCTGTCCGAAATGGTTTTCTTCGATCATTTACATCTCTATGGGATGGGTCTGTCTGGGCGTTTTCGGACAGTTATGGAATACACTGCCGCACAGCGCATTTCTCTGGCTGTTGGCAGGCGGTATTATCTACACGGCCGGCGGTATTATTTATGCACTGAAGCTGCCGCTTTTTAACAACAGACACCGCTATTTCGGTTCCCATGAAATATTCCATCTGTTCGTGATGGGCGGGAGCTTTTGTCATTTTGTTTTTATGTACCTGTATGTAGCATAGGGGGTTTTCAGGCATATTTTCGGAAAACGCTGTCTTACGGACGCTTCTTTTGCCTTTTCTTTTTCCCAATCAGGATTCCGAACAGAAGTAAAATACCGGCTCCGCCTGCGGCAAAGAAAATCCATGTACCGTCTTTCTCTCCTGATACCATACAATACGCTGCGGATGCTCCGGCCATTTTCACCTGAATATACTGTCCGTATTCCTTATAACCGACCTCCTTCCAGACTCCGTCAACCAGCCCGAATACGGTGTCTGTTTTGTCATAAGGATTCAGAAGACGTATGTCCGATACGGTATCGTCTGTCAGATCTCCGCCATCCACACGGATTTCATAAACGACGGATTCTGCCTTTCGGTTCACCTCTTCTTTCGTTCTCTGCGCCGTATATTCCGTCATGGACGCGTTTAATACCGCCTCATCCGTAAATATTCCTTCGATATACGCACATGGCTTCCCCTGATTTCCGGTATCTTCTGCCGCCGTAGTCCCTTTTTCCACACTGGTCAGGGTCGTAATCGTATCACAGTATTCCGCCACCAGTGTAATGTTCCCTTCCATCTTCATATCGGTAACATCCGGCCATTTTCCATAGCTTCCCGGAACATGCGGTGCCTGCGGAAATTCAATTTCCGAAAGCGATCTTCCATACCTCACCTCAATCCGGTCCACCACCTTATCGTTTGCCACAAAAGTAAGCTGTAAATGTCGATACTGCATAGGCAGTCCCTCCGCTGCCAGCAGCTCGGTGTATGCAACCGGCTCCGCAGCTCCCGCATAGCTTATTTCATCGATACCTTTTAAGGCGCCCTCCACAAAGAAATTATTTTCTATATTCTCTCCGAATCCCAGCCGTTCATCCTCTTCCGCTTCCAGCCAGCCGGCGATTGCGCCTTTTCGTACCGCATCTTCATTGATCAGCGTCATCGCATGACAGTTTCTGATTTTCGTACCGGCTCCGGCAATTCCTCCCACATATCGGGAACCCTTTAATGAAGTCAGCGACCAGCAGTTCCTGATCAGGGCAAGCGATTCCCCGCAGATACCGCCGACATATTCTCCTTCCGTACTTTCCACGCTTCCGTATGCTTCGCAGTCCGTAACAATGCCGAGATTCATATACCCGACGATTCCACCTGCCCCGTCTTTCTTGGCCGTAATCTGTCCGTTATTCTCACAGTCTGTCAGAATACATCTCGTAAGATAACGGCTTCCAAAAGAACGATTTACGCTTCCGGCCGCATTTCCTTCCGGATCTTCTTCGTCGATGGCCATGGAGCCCGCAATTCCTCCGATATTAATATCGCCTTTTACGATACCGTTATTAACGGCCCTTTCCACCTTTCCTGCCGTACTTGCTTCAATGTCCTCTTCCGAAATATCCTCATATCCATTCCCGTCAAAATACAGTTCCTCCACATCATCGATCCGTTCCACGAACAGCTGGAAAATATAGTTGACCTGATCGTTCACGGCATGCATATCCGCTTCCAGAATATCGGAATGAACATCCAGGTCATCGTTGATCTGACCCGCATATGTGGTAATGGCATTCAGCTGATCAAACAGACCGTTCACGGATTCATCCATTTCATAACTAAGCCCTGCAAACTGAATATCAAACTTTCCGGTCACATATACGATCGTCGAGCGCACTCTGTCAAAAGCGGAGTCCAGGCCCGCAAATACATCCTCCAGATCTTCGGACACCACCTGAAGCTCCACATCCGCCTTTTTCAACGCTTCTTCCATATAAGGAGTCATCACATTGGATATGGAAGCCAGATCGCTGAGAATATAAGAGAGCGTACTTCCGGCATCGGACAGTTCCTGTGCCAGATCGAGAATATATCCTATCAATATCTCCCCGTCCCCGCCATCCTTAATCTCATCCCATGTTCTGCCGTTCACAAACCGATTGATTCTATCCATCGTATCGGAAACATTCTGCATCTGTGTCTTCAACAGGCTGATATTCTCACTCAGATTATCCCTGGAAGCGCTTACTGCCGCAGAATCCGTACCTGCTTCAAAAGTAATCCTGATTCTCACCGGCGTCTGCGAACCGTTCAGATCGACTTCGTAAACATATGCGCCCGCACTTTTCCCGGAAACCGTCAGGCTGTTTCCGGCTGCATCGACTGCCGTCGGATGGTCTTTTTCCGCATAACCCGCATTCGGCCTCACATGCAAAGTAAGTTTATTTCCCGATATACTGTAATCCGCCTTGCCTCCTGCATTAGATTCCAATATAATTCCTGCTTTGACAAAATCGACATCAACCGTTACATCGGTATCCGGCATCGTAAACTCATAAGCCCGGCCATTCAGCTTCTCCGTCGGAATGATCTCCCCGGTTCCCGCCATAATATGTACCAATGCCTGGCTTCCTTCGTCCGGCTGCACATTGACAACTACAACATCGCCCCCAAAAGCATTTTGGGTACTTTCCTCCGCTCCGTTTTTCCGAATCGTAATCACGGATTCCACATCGGATGCAGCCGATGCGCGGCCGCTCAAACCATCCGATGCGCTGACGAGCTTCCGGAAAGAATGATCATTACTGCCTGATTCACCTCCAACCGCTGCCTGTATGTTATCAGCCGCATCATTTGCGCCCTCCTCCTCAGACGGCACATTTCCTTCCGTATCGATCTCTCCGTTCCCCACCGAAGAATCAGTGCCGGATGTATTACCCGCTTCGCCCCCCGCAGACGGTTCAGCGCCGGGCGTATTTCCCGCGCCCTCCTCCGCCGAATCATCACCGGCCGCATCATTCATACTTCCATTCACAGATGGTGCGTCTCCGGCCGCATCCTCCGAAGGCAACGCATCTCCGGGCGTATCGTCCGCTCCATCGGTATCCTCAGGCACTGCCGCATCTTCTATGCCGGCCTCTCCCACGTCATTGACTCCGCTTTCCTGCGTATTCCCCTGACTGCCGTTATCACTCTTTGAACCGGTCCGGGTCACCATAATGGATAAGCTGCCGTCTCCCGCGCCTGATATCACATTGCCGTCATATACAAATTCTGTCTTCACTACGACATTTTCGGAAGGCATAACAAAGGTATATTCCGTATCACTGAGCATGGTCAGGTCCACCGTCGCTTTTGACGCGTCGGATGCACTGATATAGCTCAGTTTATACCCTTCCGACGGCGACACCGTGAGCGTGACCGCATCGCCCTCCGAAGGCTGCGCGCTGTCCGCATAGACTTCTCCGCCCACGCCTGATACAAGCGACAGACGTGCATGCGCCGTTTCATCGTATCTCGTATCTTCGGCCTTTCCGTTTAAATCAAGCGCGTCGGCCAGTCTGCCGAGCGCATCTGCCGTTTTGTTCATGCCCTCTATCGCAAAGGATACATCATCCGCGATATACGGCACCTGCTCCATGCAGTAACGCATCCGATCCGCCGCTTCATTGACCGCGGAGACATTTTCGTCGATAAAATCCGTCGTCTGACCTGCAATCGAATCCGCATTTTTTATCGCTTCATCCGAATGGCTGCGCAGCGTGTCGAAGTCCGCACTCACCGTATCCTGCGTTTTTCCGGCATCATCCAGAAAAACATCCACCAGATCATGAAGCCGCCATACCGCTTCCGAAAGGGATTCCGCCTCTTCCACGCTGATGTATGGCTCCATCTGTCCGACGATGCCCCCCACATCCTTTCTGCCGTATACGGAACCGTTATTACTGCAAAAGATTACCTGTCCCGACTGTCTTCCCACGATACCGCCGATATTGTAACCGTTGTGTTCATAGCCCACCACGCCTTCATTACTGCAATTCATTACAAGTCCTCCGGAGTATCCCGCAATGCCGCCGATATCCGTTCCACTGATCAGCTTCCGCTCCGACAGATCCTCCAACAGCCACTGAAGCCCTTCCTCGTCTTCCTCTTCCAGCCAGGAACTGTCACTGTTAATGCCGGCTTTGTTCGTACAGTTCCGAATTGTTCCGTAATTGCCGCCTGCAATGCCGCCCGCCCTGTCATATCCGGTCACGGAACCGATTACGCAGCAGCTGCTGATCGTTCCGGTACTCTCGTTTTCGCCCGCAATACCGCCTGTTTCCGATCTTCCTTCCACTCTTCCCGAAAACGTACATTCCAGAATCCAGCCTCCGTTGATCCCACAGAAGCCGCCCGTACATTTTTCTTCGTTTTCGGCCTCGACCCATCCCGATATCGTCAGGTTCTGCACGATACCGGTCGATGTAATACAGCGGAAAAATCCGTCCGCATAGCCGGAACCGACATAATGAAGATCGGTAATCGCATGCCCGTTTCCGTTGAAGGTCCCCGCAAATATCGGAATCGGTTCAAAATCAATTCCCGCAAGAGAAATATCTGCCTGCAATTCGATCATTTTATCTGCGGACCAAAGGTCCGTTTCGCATTTCGCCGCCACTTCCAACAGATCTTCGGCCGTTCTTACCTGAATGACTTCTTTTCCTTCCGCTGAAAAAATGGGAGCCGCCTCACTGACCTCCTGCGCTGTTTCTGCATTTTCGTCTGATTCCGCCACCTGCGTTGTCTCTTTCTTCGCCTCTTTTGCAAAGACCACGCCATCCGACATAAGTGTCATAATCAGGGCAGGAACAAGAACAGTGCAAAGAATTATATATCCGCTTTTCTTCTTCATCACACTTTATCCCCTTTCTTCTTTCCGCCGCTTTCATTTTGTTCTTCCATATCCGGTCCGCCGGATTTTTCACCGCTTCCGGCCTCAATCGCAGACACAGTATGATTCACCTCGTCAAACGGTATCATATCTCCCATTTCCACGATGGCATTGATTTCACCGCGGACGATACCATGAATTTCACCGATTACGATACCGTTTACCTGTCCCCGGATTTTTCCGTTGACGCTGACAAATCCGACAGCCTTCTGCGTCATAACCGGCATGGAAACGGTAAAGGATGTTTTATCGATAATCTTTTCCCCAAGCAGAAGAATCTGCGGCAGAATAAACATAACGATAAAAATCGAAATAAAGGTACCCCGGCCAAGACATTGTCCGATCCCCGCAATAGCCGCCTCGGAGGTCATCTGTCCAATCAGTACGCCGGCAATGGCCAGCATGGAACCGGATGTAATAATCGTTGGAAAGGCAAAATTCATCGTCTCGATAATTGCTTCTTTTTTGCTCATTTTCTCTTTCAGTTCCATGAACCGCCCGGAAATAACGATCGCATAGTCGATATTCGCACCCATCTGAATCGAGCTGACGATCAGATAGCTCATAAAAAACAGATTGGATTTCATCAGCGCGGGGAAGGAAAAGTTGATCCAGATACTTCCCTGAATGACCATGATCAGGAGCACCGGCATTCCCGCGGACTTGAATGTAAAGAGAAGAACCGCCAGCACCGCAAGAATGGATACCACATTTACTACCGTATTGTCTCTGGAAAAAGTCTTGCACAAATCGTACTGGCTTGTGGATTCTCCGACGACAAGAATCGTCCCTTCCTCATAATATTTTCGGGCCATCTCATGCATCTCATCCAGAAAGGCAAAGGTTTCCTCTCCTTCCTCCGGCAGATTCAGGTAAATGAGCATACGACTGTATTCCCCTCCCTGCAGCTGCTCTTTGGCAATATTCATCTGATGCCAGGCATTCTCCAGCGTATCCATCAGATCGTCCTCCAGTGTCACATATCCCTCTTCCACCTCTTCATACAGAAACATGATCATATCGATTAACGGCACGCTGTAGGTGGAAATACCGCTCACCAGCTTGGCATAATTCTCATCATTGACCGCATAGGCCATATAGAGCAGTTCCGCCACTTCATAGTCCAGCTCCAAAAGCTCGGAAAACTGTCTTGCCGAAAGCTTATCCGTCAGCATATAACCATCCATCGCCTCCGTATTGGACAGCCCCATGGAAAAATCCACTTCCTCCCGCGCATCCAAATCCCGGAGCAGTTTACTTTCCTTTTCATAATTTCCTGCAGGAACGATCAATGCCACAAAATTACTTTCCCCGAAACTTTCCGCGATCATATTGTCCGCGATCTGATACTGGTTTAACAACGGCGTTTTCAGCGTGCTGTAACCATATACATAAGGACAGTGTTTCTGCAGAATGAAAAAAACGACCAGTACCGCTGCAAACAGCGGCGGCACGAGAAATCTCGTCCGGTGCGCGAATTTCCCGACAAACGGAATTTTCGGCACAAAATTTTTATGCACTGTTTTATCCATTAGATTTCCGAACAGGACGAGGAGTCCCGGCATCAGCAGAAACACCGACATCAGGCTTAAAAAAATTGCTTTAATCAGGCAGATTGCCATATCGCTTCCGATCCCGAACTGCATAAACATCATCGCGATCAGACCGCCGATTGTCGTCAGGCTGGATGACGATATTTCCGGTATCGCTTTGCTCAGAGAAACGATCGCCGCATCCCGGATTGGCAGTGTGGCATGTTCTTCCTTATACCGGTTGCACAGGATGATCGCATAGTCGATAGAAAGCGCAAGCTGCAAAACCACCGTTACGGAATTGGACACAAAGGAAATCGTACCAAACACAAAGTTCGTTCCCATGCTCAGAATTGCAGCCGACACGAATGTCAGTAACAGAACGGGAACCTCCGCCCACGTCTGGGAGGTCAGCAGAAGCACCGCAACGACGATGATCGCAACCCAGACAACAATAACGCTCATCTCCGAAGCGATCGTCTCCGAGGACTGATCTCCAAGAGCGGTCGAAACATAAAAATCATACCCGCTCAGATATTCCTTCAATTCCTCTAACGCTTCCAGACATTTGTCATCCGTCTCATCATACTCGAAGGTAACATCGTACAACGCCGAAAAATGATTGTAATGATCCTCCGTATTGTCAAACGCCAGCATTCCGACCGTATCCATTTCCCCAATCTCATCCGCCAGCTTCTGCGCCGCATCATACTCGATATTCGTCACCATAATTCTGGCGGTCCCGTATGTAATAAACTGTTCCTCCATCAGATCCAGTCCGATGCACGTCTCCGCCGTATCCGGCAGATAAGCGGACAACTCGTTCTCCACCTGTACCCAGTTTCTGGAAAACGCGGAAAAAATGATCAGTATCATGTAAATTAAAAAGAACAGGTTCCTCTTATCAACAATAAAACCGGAGATTTTTATCATGATATTGGAATCCTGTTCCTCTGTCTGTTGTGATCCGCCCACAATGAACGCCTCCTTTACCCATGGAACGGATTACCATAAAAACCCGGACCGTTCCATTCGTCATCATGAGCATCATTTTAAAATAGGGCGGGAGAAAAAACAATTTACAATCCTGCGTGTTTGTATAAATGCCGGCAGGATTATCCGTTATCATCCGGCCGGGCGCGGTCGCCGCTCACAGGGTACCCCTTATACAGATAAACGGTAAATTCCGTCCTGCCGTCATGTGTTTTTCCGGCCTGTATATAGGATTTTTCATCTTCCATGATTTTTCTCGCGATATAAAGGCCAAGCCCTACGCCCTCAATCCCTGCGTTGCGTTTCCCCCTGTAAAAGCGTTTAAAAAGAAGCGGGTATTCTTCCGGCGGAATTTCCGTTTCACTTACATTGCGGATGGCAAGGCTGACATAGCTTGTCAGTTCCGCCACCACGATTTCGATCCGGGTTCCTGCCCTTCCATATTTTATGGCATTATCCAGAATATTGAAAAGCGCCTCCGTCGTCCATTTTAAATCGATCAGCGCTTCGCTTCGGGTTTTACCGGACAAAGTAATTTCCATTTCCTTGTTTTCCGCCTTTGCCATGACCTGGCCGACAGCGCTTAAAATGGCGGATTCTATCTTCTGTTTTACCGGTTTCAGATGAATGATTCCCGTTTCCAGACGGGACACTCCGGAAAAGCTCTCCCCCAGCCAGAACACTTTGTCCGCCTCTTCCTCCGTACATTGCAGAAATCTGTCTCTTTCCTGTTCCGTCAGATCATCTCTTTTCAAAAAACCGGCATACAGACGGATATTGGTGATGGGCGCGGCAATCTGGTGTACCAGATTGCCGATATTTTCATCGAGCTGTTTTCTGATTTCTTTTTCCCGTTCTTCATGAGCGCACAGCATATCATATAATTTCAGAAGCTGCCCCCGCAGTTTGGATAAAATGGTGTCCTGTAAAAAGGGCGGTTCTATTCCGCCCGGCTGAGTGGAACTTCCCGGCGCAGCCGCTTTTCCCTCTTCCGGTCTGCTGCCATTCATCAGGTCTTCCATCATATCGCCAAGTGCATACAGCGCGCCTCTCACATGCTGCGATAATATAAAATAGACTGCCGTAAGCACAAGCAGATTCATCATACCATACAAAACCGCCCATAAAACCAGATAATCCCCATCGGTTACGACTGCTGCCAGAAACAGAACAAGGAGCGCCAGCATTGCGCCCATTCCACCCGCCCACACCCCGTCAGCGTCCTTTATTCTCCGGAAATTTTTTCGCCGCTTCCGCAATAACCCGTTCTCCATCATATCAGGCGTCCTCCCATTGATACCCGATGCCAAACACCGTTCTGATATACTTCGGCTCCTCCGGGTTGTCCTCAATCTTCCTGCGCAGTCTGAGAATACTCACCTTCAGTGTTTTTTCTTCCACATACCGTTCTCTGGCATCCCAGATTTTATCGAGCAGATTTTCCTTCGTCAAAACGATGCCCCTGTTATGAATAAAATATTCTAACAGCCGCACCTCCAGCGCGGTCAGTTCTACCGCTCCATCATGCTTTTTCAATGTTTTGCTTTCGAAATCATAAACCAGATTTCCCGCGCTGTAAATCTGTCCCGAAATTCTATTACTGCGCTTTAACAACGCTTTGATCTTCATGACAAGCACCGGCATGGAAAAAGGCTTCGTCACATAATCATCGCATCCCGCCCGGAAACCCTCCAAGATGTTCTCCTCCGTATCCAGCGCGGTCAGACAGATCACCGGAACAGACTGTCCTGCCGGAACAGTCTGCAGAAAATCCCGGCCGTCTCCGTCCGGCAGATTGATATCGAGAAGAATCAGATTGATCCTCCCCCCAAGGCATTTCTCCGCCTCCTTTAAACTGTGCGCGCTGTGAACGGCATAGCCTTCTTTTTCCAGGGCAAAAGAAATACCGGCGTTTAATATTCTGTCATCCTCGATAATTAAAATATGCTGTTCCATTTTATGCTCACACCACTTCCCTCAGTCGCTCCACAATCGTTTTTCTGTTCATAGCCCGCGTCAGAATCCGCGCCATCACCGCACACAGGAGAATGGAAAAGATCAGGAAGAAAGCGGATGCCTGTACAAAGGCCGGAAGGGAAAATCCCGTAAAATTCGGACTCCTGGCAGCCTGATAAGTAATAACCGAGCCACAGGCTGCTGCAAAGCATACCGCTGTCAGAACATAGCGGAAATATTTTGCAAAAATATCCCGTTCCATCTGTTTTCCGGTCATGCCGATGGACTGCATCGCAGCGTATTCCAGCTTTCTTGCCATCACATCTGTCGTCACCGTATTGATCAGATTGGCAATGCCAATCAGGCCGATGACCGCCGCAAGAAACATACCGAAAACGGTAATCGTTTTCTTATTTTCGGTAAATTCCATACCGGTCTGATACTTTGCCTCAAGCATAAGCTGCAAATTACCGTCCTCCTTCAGGATTGCTGCCACCGTTTCGTACTGCGCCGCTCCATCCTCCAGACTTTTACTGTCAAATTTCCGGGAAGAATCAAAGCAGATACGGCTCACGAGATTTTCATGGTCAGAATATATGCTGCGGAATTCTTCATCGCTTATGATAATATTGCCTTCCGTATTCGGCGTTGAAAACATATTGTCATTGATGACAATCGCCATAACCGTATATGTTCTTTCCACATAACGCTGTGCCGCATCATCGTAAAACCGCACTGTGACCTGATCACCCGCATGTACCTGATCTTCCATTCCTTCCGTCAGCGCAAGCGTCCGCTCTTTTCCATTCTGATACAGACGTCTGTACACCATGTAGCCGCCTCCGGCAAACTTCTCTTCATCCAGAGCGCCCTCCATCACTCCAATATATCTTTCATCCCTTACCAGATATTCCGGCGGCACGCCGAGAACCCCCACCTTGTAATTTCCTCTTTCATTTTCCGGAAACACATCCGTATCGCCGCCCATCGCCCTGAAACGGGCATTACAGGCGCGCATGTCTTCCGCAAGGGCTCCCTCCTTGACGATTTCCCCGGTGGAAGGTTCATACTGATACGAACCGTTCCACATAAAATAATCCGGCTTTGTTCTCGCCTGGTAAATCAGCCCGAAATTCTCCGTAAAATCAAGCTCTTCCAATGCATCAACCAGCTTCCGGCTGATTGGCCGATAAGCCTCCTCCTGATACCACAGGCCCCCCTTATGAAGAATGCGAAAATCCGACTCATGATACCGATCCATCATCACATCCACCTGATACCCGGCAGATATCGTATAAACTAACAGGAATAAAATCCCGCCAATACCAAAAGAGAGTACGGACAAGACGCCTTTTTTCTGTTTTCCCCGGTACCTGGCCGCCTCCACGGGTGAGATGGAGCAGGCTTTGTGAAAAGGCCGTTTTGTACTGATATAAACGGTAAGCCATGCAAAAACCGCACTCAGCGCAATCGCTTCCAAAGGCCCTGCGGGCTGATAATACATGGCAATTCCCTCCGCAAATCCTGCTACGATTTTCCCGGAAGCAAGCCGGCCGACGCCATACCCGACCAGGCTTCCGACCACAATTCCCCACAGGGATATCCGGTTCATCTGATAAAAAAGCATCCGCCCAAGCTGCGCCGCCGTCATGCCGATCGTTTTCAGTTCTCCATAAAACCGGATATCGTTGACGATGGAAATGTCAAATACATTATAGATGAAAATATATCCGCAGAACATCACCATGAACGCGATCAGGAAGATCAGCGCCATAACGCCGCCGCTCATATCGCTCATTTTGTATCCGCTTCCATTCCCGCAAACGAGCGCGTCTACTTCCTCCAGTTTTTCCTGTCTGTCATGCCCAAGCCGCCAGAAATCCAGATTGTTCAGTCTGACATAAATCGTATCATAGCCTCCTGGCAGCAGCGGATTATAAGTTGGCAGAAAATCTTCCCCCGTGTAGATTTCTTCATAAATATTGCTGATATTCCCCAGCGGATTCCTGTAATAACCGCATACCGTCATGGGGACTTCCTGTTCTACTTCCCCGTCCTCTCCCTGTACGACGACCGTCAGCGTATATTCCGCCCCGATTTTTTCTTCCAGCCCAAGGCGCTCCGACATCGTATCTGATACGAGGATTTCGTCCGCCTTCTGTGGATATTCCCCGGAAATCAGTTCCACCATGTTTTTCTCATAATGCACCTGATCGGCAATGAGCAGGCGTACCTCCAGACCGGAAAATTCCCTGTTATGAAGATATGTCGTACTGCACCGCTTTACATAAGCCGCCCATTCCACCTGGGGCAGCTTCCTCGTTCGTTCCAGAATTTCCTCATCCCCATAAATATAACTGCTGTCCGCCCCAGGTCCGGGAGACGCCCCGAACGACAGGCTTATGGTACGGACAAACCCAAGTCCCACCGTAAAAACGACGCAGATCAGAATACAGGTCAGCGCTACCGCAAGAATGGCCATCCTGTTTCTGACCGGATGCGCTTCATAATCTTCCGCCGCCAACTCTTTTTCCAGCCCTCTGTTGGAATTTCGAAACATGATGCTCATCTCACAAACCCCCCTTCTCCGGCGCTGTCCCCAACGATCCTGCCGTCTTCGAGGTGAATGACCCGGTCCGCAAGCTGGGCAATCGCTTCGTTATGCGTAATCATAACAATCGTCTGATGAAATTCTTTTCCCGTCATCTTCAAAAGGCCGATAACCTCCGCGCTCGTATTGGAATCCAGATTTCCGGTCGGTTCGTCCGCAAGCAGAACCGCAGGCTTCGCCGCAAGCGCCCTGGCGATCGCCACCCGCTGCTGCTGCCCGCCGGAAAGCTGATTCGGATATCTGTCCATTTTTCCATCGATGCCGAGCACATCACAGATATGGCCGATATATTTTTTATCCGGTTTATTCCCGTCCAGCCTGATTGGCAGAACAATATTCTTATACACATTCTGCACCGAAACCAGATTATAATTCTGGAAAACGAAGCCGATGTTTCTCCGGCGGAAGACGGTCAGTTCTTCCTCCTTCATTTCCCGAATGGAATAGCCGTCCACAATAACCTCACCGCTGTCCGCATAGTCCAGCCCGCCGATCAGGTTTAACAGCGTTGTCTTTCCGCTTCCCGACGTCCCGACAATCGCCGTAAAACTGCCTTTTTCAACGGAAAAACTGATATCGTCCACGGCCTTTACCAGATTTTCTCCGCTTCCGTAATACTTCTTCAAATGAAATGTCTTTAAAATTTCCATAAAAATATTATTTCCCCTTTCACGGATTATCTTATCATTTTCTGATGATACCTTCAGTGTACAAGGGGGATGTTACATTCCGGTTACATTTCCGAAGCCAAATTAAAAGCGCAAGCTCCACAGCTTGCGCTCCTCTTAATCCTGACTTTCGTACCCGTTCGGGTTATTGCTCTGCCATCTCCAGGAGTCGGCGCACATCTCTTTGATGCCGTACTGCGCTTCCCATCCCAGCTCATCCTTCGCTTTCTGTGCGTTGGAATAGCAGGCCGCGATATCGCCGGGGCGTCTGTCTTTGATGACATAGGGGATTTTGACTCCGGTCGCTTCTTCGAAATTCTTCACGATATCCAGTACGCTGTATCCGGTGCCTGTTCCCAGATTGTAAATACAAAGTCCCGCATTTTCTTCTATCTTTTTCAGCGCTTTCACATGGCCGACTGCCAGATCTACCACATGAATATAATCGCGCACGCCTGTGCCGTCCGGCGTATCATAATCGTTTCCGAATACGCCAAGCTCTTTCAGTTTACCGACCGCCACCTGTGTAATGTATGGCATCAGATTATTGGGGATGCCATTCGGATTTTCACCGATGGTTCCGCTCTTATGCGCGCCGATCGGATTGAAGTAACGAAGCAGAATGACATTCCATTCCGGGTCCGCTTTCTGAATATCGGAAAGAATCTGTTCCAGCATGGACTTGGTCCAGCCATAAGGATTAGTGCACTGTCCTTTCGGACATTCCTCCGTAATCGGAATCACCGCCGGATCACCGTATACCGTTGCAGAAGAAGAAAAGATGATATTTTTCACATGATGTTTTCTCATCACATCCACTAACGTCAGCGTTCCCGCAATATTGTTTTCATAATATTCCCAGGGCTTTGCCACAGATTCTCCCACCGCTTTTAAGCCTGCGAAATGAATACAGGAATCGATCTTTTCTTTCCCGAATACATCTTCCAGCGCAGCTCTGTCCAAAATATCCGCCCGGTAAAATTTCACGGGTTTTCCCGTAATCTTTTCCACTCTCTGCAGCGATTTCTCGCTGGAATTAGATAAATTGTCCACTACTACAACATCATAACCCGCATTCTGTAATTCCACTACCGTATGGGAGCCGATATACCCTGCTCCGCCTGTTACCAAAATTGCCATAAAAGCGCCTCCTTACATTTTTCCGATTTTTGTTCACCATGCAGATTCCAAAACCCGCTTTCTTTACCTATACTTTACGCTTATTGCGGGTTTTTATGCAAGCGCGGAATGTTGCTCATATCTGTCGAAATGTTAAATAACTGCTATCTCCGGGACACTTCCGGCAGAAACGGGCATCGTTCTCTTTGGAGGCGCAGCGCAATTATCGGAAATACTACAATTCGATGCCGTTCTCCCTGCACAGCTCCCGCGCGCTTTCCACGGAATCGATACCCGTCCTGTTCTTAATCGGCGCAAATTCATAATTTCTTTCCACCTCATAGGGCAGACAGGAATTCAGCTCATGAATCATATCCAGAACGAGCTGTTCATATTTATAGCCGTTCGGCTCTTCCGGTTTGATGAATTCCCCGTTCTCATTCAGACAGGGAATCTTCTTCTCCACGATATGAAGAGGCAGCTTTTTCGCCGCGATTTCCTCCAGCGCTTTCTCCCGGAACAGGTAATTCAGAATGACGCCAAAGCTGTAAGCGGGATCGCCGTTTTCATCTTTTGCATTCATCAGTTCTTCCGTCAGTTCATAGTATTCCACGATCGACGGCTTCCCATCCTCCAGACACATAACGCCGATTCTCTCATCCGGCGCGTTCTTCCGCACGACCTTCGCGCCCACATCGCTGTCTGTCAGAATCGTTGCGCCCACAAAACAGGGGTCCGCAATTCTCTGCAATACATTATCCACCGCGAAAACATTCAGCCATTCGATGCCTGCCTCATGAATCTTATCCACAACGCCCCATTTCATCATGGAAGAAAACCAGCCGCCGTTGCCGTTGGGTGATGTGGAAATTTTATCCTTCGCCTCCAGATAAACCTTTCCTTCATAATCGGTTGCCGGAGCCATCTCCTGCATAAAAAAGGTGACATATTCCGGCCGGTATCCGAAGTAATTTTTTTCCTTAAAAAAAGCAGTGGTGGCTTCATGGTTCTTATCGCTCGTCATGACAAAAAGATGAATCCACGCATCCGCCTGATGCACCACATCGAGCAGGTTTTCGATCAGCCGCTGGAAAATAAAGACTTCTTTCGTCAGACCGATATTATACACGCCTTTCGGCGCATCGAACCCAAGCCTCGTCCCCATGCCGCCAGCCAGCAGAACAGCGCCTACCTTCCCCGCGCGGATCGCTTCGATTCCGGCAGACATAAATTCTTCCTTCCGCTGTGCGATCTCCGATAACTGCATGGCCGACAGCGGCGTTATTTTCCCCTTCCGCACCAGTTCTTCCTTATGCTTACAGGATTCCGTCATCGAGAAATCGAGACTCTCCACCTGTGAAAGCAGCGCTTCTTTTTCTTCCGGCGTCAGCTCCTCATAATATTTCAATACATGAAGCTGACCGCATTTTTCCAGTTTATCGTATGCCTGCTGATAATTCATAACGCTACCTTTCCCTTTCTTTGAATACGCTTATATTTGGAATTTTTACCATTTTATCATGGGCGGGAGGGATGCACAAGCAAAACAGGGCAGGAAATGAAATGTCTGTGTCTGAAAAGGTTGTCCGAAATGACTGCGATGACAGGTATTTTCTCTTGCGTTTTCTCCGATCAGGGTACATAATGTCCTGTAAGAAGATGAATTTTCGTGGTACTACTATAGAAAAGGATTTGAGTGTCTGCTAAAGCAGACAGTTGGGAGTAAAAATGAAAAAAATAATCATTCCCGCCCTTGCCGCCGTCACAGCTGCCATGCTTTGTTACACCGTCTTCGCGCAGAAGAATCATCCGGACGCACAAAACCCCGTCACGCTGGACTGGCAGACCGATGAAAAACAGGACACCGCAGAAGACGGCACCGTTCTGTTCACCGGCCGCTGCAATTATCCGATTGTTTCCATCGAGGGAAATGAGGCTGCGGCCGATAAAATCAATGCGGACATCCAAAGCCGGATATCGCTTTTTCAACAGGATACATCCATACAGAATTTTGCAAAAGAGGATTTTGTGCCGGAAAACAGCGGTTTTATCGGCTACAGCAGTGATTTTACTTTCTCTCTGCGAAGAGCTGACAGAAATGTCATTTCTTTTGAAGCATTCTATTCCGCTTATTCCGGCGGCGCGCACGGCAACTATACCAGCATCGGTATCAACTACAATACGCAGACCGGAGAACAAATTGACTTTGAAAATCTGGGGGAAAATGCAGACGCCTTCCTTGCGGATACCTTCGCATATAACCGCATGCTGGCCGATACGAAGCCTTATCAGAACAAGATGTACGGACAGCCTTCCGACGAAGATCTGAAATCCGTTCTCTATGCGGAGGATAAATGGTTTTTCTCCACAGACGGCCTGGTCTTTATCAGCGACACCTATGCGCTCGGCCCCTACGCCGGCGGTTCCATCAACTTTACGGTCCCCTATCGCGAAGTGGAACTAATGGGACTCCGGGAGGAATACCGCTATCCGGGCCCTTTTACCATGCACTTACAGGACGGACTGCCCGTCTTATGGGACTTAAATGGCGATGGAACGGAAGAAACGGTTCTCACTTATGTTGTCTATGATGAAATTGCTTTCCATTTATTGATTAATGATACGGAAATTGTAACCGATGCCAATGAAGAGCTGTTTCAGCTTCTGCACGATTATTCCTTTGCGTCGTGCACCCTGTATGATCTGAATCCTTCCGATCAGACGGTTGAAATCGCCGTCATTACGATCGAACATGGCAGAGATGATGATAATCCGGTGATCCAAAGCCACCTTTTCCGATATGAAAAAGATGCCTCCGTCACTTATCTGGGCATAATGGACGGAGATATCTCGGCTCCGTTCGCGGAGCCGTCCCTCACCGCTCCCTGAAGCCTTCATCGGGGAGGGACAGCCGCCTTCAGTATCCTCTGAGACTTTTTACGGCCGCCTCCACACGGCGCCGCTCTTCTTCCTCCGCACAGAACATCCGGGCCGAAGCCTCTATCGCGGTATCCGATATCCGCTCTTCTTTCAGGAAACGGATGCTGCTTTCCCGCAGTGTATCAAGCCGGCAGGCGTTCACCGCGTCATTCAGTCCTGTGAAATAGCGCACCAGATCGTCGAATTCCCGGATTCTGTCGAGGACACATTCTCCCGACCGCTGCAGTTCCAGTTCACAGACCGCAACGACCTGCATCGCAATTTTCAGCTCTCCCGTAATATCCGAAGCCTCCATCAGCACATCCGGTCTTTTTTCAAGCGATTCCAGAAAATATGCCTTCGCCCCCGCGATATCTTTTTCCCGGAAAAAATCAGCCAGATTTTCCTTCATCTGCCTCGTCTCATACTTCTCCGTCGTCATGCCGACCTTACATTCAAAAACCTTTAATCCCTTCGTCTCCACCCAGACAAGCAGCAGAAATTCCGATATAAAACCAAATACCCGCTTATGATAATCATCATAACCGCTGGCGTCGATGCGCTTCTCCACCTCGTCAAAAATTGAAAAAAGCCACGCGCAATACTCGTCATACAGCGCCTTATCCGCCACCATCATGTTGGCAAAATAAGTGCCGTTTCCATGTACGAGCCGTTCAAAATTCTCATAATACTCCGGATACTTCTGCCGGATCACTTCCCCGGTCGTAATCAGATCAAAAATGTTATAATCGCTCGCATAACCGTCGAAATAAGAAAAGTTCAGCTTTAACTTTTTCGATGTAATGATATCGTATTCCCGCAGGATCGACAGATAATCCTTTTCGTTCAGAATCCGTCCTTCCTCGGTGCAGAAATATCTCCGGTAATGGCAGATCCCCACATAATTTCCGGTCCGCACATTTTTCCAGACCCAGTAAACGCCTGTCAGTTCTCCGTAATAACAGTTTTTTTCGGAGATGCTCTCTCCCGTATGGTCTCCCGGATACCCCAGATCCTGACTGCAGGCACGCCCTACCTGCAACGGTACATAGACCGGGTCCGTGGGTTCTCTGAACTTTTTATGCGTCATCGTAAAAATTGTAACCGCCATCGTATGATACAATCCTTTTCTCGATTATGTCCTGACAGGAAACTGCCAAACAGCTTCCTATGCCATGCGCTGCCGCTCCATTGCAAGTTCCATCCGGCGCTTCACATGCAGGTACGCCGGAATCAGGAAAATATCCGCGAAAATCCACGCAAGCGGATTGGCAAAGCCAATCGCCGGAAATCCGAAAAACGGCACCAGCACAAATCCCATCAGCGCCCTTGCCACCATCTCAAACATGCCCGCGAAAACAGCCAGTTTACTGAATCCCATACCCTGTATCATGAAACGGATAATGTTAACAAGCGCAAGCGGAAAATAGAAACAGCTGTTCATCGTAATGAACCATTGTGCATTTCCCAAAATAGCAGTTTCGTCGCTGTTTAAGAACAGCAGGAGCAGATATTTTCCGAAAAACAGGATCACGCCAAGGGCTATGACCGAATAAAACGCACCGAGCAGAATACAGCTTTTTAGCCCGCTTCCCACACGCTCCAGTTTTCCGGCTCCCACATTCTGTCCACCGTAGGTTGCCATAGTGCTTCCCATGGCATCGAAAGGACAGCACATGAACATACTCACCTTACCGCCGGCGGTGACCGCCGCCACCGCATCGGAACCGATGCTGTTAACCGCGCTCTGCAGAATAACGCTGCCGATTGCGGTAATGGAATACTGCAGTCCCATCGGCAGACCCATGCCGCACAGCTTGCCCATGAAATTTCCCTCTCTTCTCCATTCCTCTTTATTCATCCGGAGAATCTGAAATTTCCTGCGCATAAAAAGCAGACAGCAGATACCCGCCACAAGCTGCGCCAGAACGGTCGCGACCGCGGCTCCCGCGACTCCCATATGAAAGACAATAATGCACAGCAGATCCAGACCGATATTGAGCACCGCCGACATCACCAGAAAAATAACCGGCGTCTTGCTGTCGCCGAGTGAACGAATGATTGCAGATGTCATGTTATAAAGATAGGTAACCGGAATGCCGATGAAAATAATCACAATATAGGCATAGGAACCGTCTATGATATTTTCCGGTGTCCGCATCAGCCGCAGAATCGGCCGGCACAGCAAAACAACCGCAATCGTCATAACCACCGAAAAGATCACGGACAGCCAGACGCTGTTCGCCACATATTTATGCAGATTTCTTTCATTCCTCGCTCCGAATTCCTGTGCAATCGGAATCGCAAAGCCATTGCATACTCCCATGCAGAAACCGATAATCAAAAAATTGACCGATCCGGTCGCTCCGACCGCCGCCAACGCGTCAACACCCAGATAATGCCCTACGATAATCGTGTCAACCATACTGTAAAGCTGCTGAAACAATAATCCGAACAGCAGTGGTACGGAGAAACCCAGAATCAGCTTCATGGGGCTTCCCGTCGTCATGTCTTTTTCCATAATATCCTCGCCTTTCCCGTTCCGGCTCCCGGAGCCGGCCGCACCTCTTTGCCAACAGGTGAAATCTTCTACATTCTATCGCATCGAGGCGGATTGTCAAGATGAATACGGAAAAAATTTCAGATTCCGGAAGCCGCGAAAAATATTTCGGACACTCTACCGCACAAGTGCCTGAGCCAGTAATTCCAGCTGTTCCTCGGACGCCGCATTCATTGTCGATTTAATCGAAACGACAGGCTCCTGAATGGTAATTTCCTTCATCTGCGACAGGCTTTCTCTCATCACCTTACCCGCCATCGGCGCCCAGCTTCCGTTCTCTATAATGCCGACGGTACGCTTCTGATAATTTTTGGATTTCAGACGCGCCAGAAAGCTTTCCATGCAGGGAAATACGCCCGCGTCATAGGTCGCTGCGGCAAGCACCATCCGGTCATAGCGGAACGCATCCTCAATCACTTCCGCCATATCTTCCCTTGCCAGATCCGATACCACTACTTTTTCCACGCCTTTTGCCCGTAACAGCTCCGCCAGCTTATTCGCTGCCTTGCCGGTATTTCCGTGAATCGTGGCATATGCGATCAAAATACCCTGATCTTCCGGTTCATAACTGCTCCACAGCTGATATTTTCCAAGATAAAAATCCAGATTTTCCGTCAGGACCGGTCCATGCAGCGGACAGATCTTCTGAATATCCAACGCAGCTGCCTTCTTCAATAATGCCTGTACCTGCATGCCATATTTTCCCACGATATTAAAATAATACCGCCTCGCTTCACAGGTCCAGTCCTCTTCCGTGTCCAACGCCCCGAATTTTCCGAAAGCATCCGCTGAAAACAGAATCTTCTCCGTCTTTTCATAAGACACCATAACCTCCGGCCAGTGTACCATCGGAGCCATGATGAAAGTCAGGACATGACTGCCCAGCGCCAGCTCATCACCCTCTTTTACCACCACGCTGCGCGCGCTCATATCGAGCGTAAAGAACTGGGAAAGCATGCTGAGAGACTTCGCGTTCACTACGATCTGCGCCTGTGGGTATTTCTCCATGAACTTCTGAATATTACCGGCATGATCCGGTTCCATATGAGAAACAACGAGATAGTCCGGCAGCTTTCCATCCAGAACCTGTTCCAGATTCCGGAACCAGGCTTCCTCCGCCCTTTCGTCCACCCCGTCCATTACCGCGGTCTTTTCATCCAGAATGACATAAGAATTATAAGAAACGCCGTTCGGCACTATGTACTGGCTTTCAAATAAATCAATCTCCCTGTCATCCGTTCCTACATATTTAATGGTGTCTGTAATATGATTGTTCTTCATATGAATCTGTACTCCTTTCCCTGCATGCGAACTCAAGCATCCTACGCAAATTTTCCATTGGTAAATCTCTGATTTTTCAATCTTAGCATATGGCGTTCCATTGCGCAAGTACCGCTGCTGCTTTTCACGAAACACGCTGCCGCTTTTCGCGAAGCGGACATATATTGCCGAAGGAAACTGCATGCGCCGGACGACTTCCGGACTGCCGCATGCGATGAACGAGCTGATGCAACTTTGATGCAAAAATGATGCCCCTTTGATGCAAAAATGATGCTCCTTTGATGCACAAATGATACAAATATGATGTTTTCACAGGATATTATCATGTAAAGAGTTTTTGAAAGGAGCCACGACATGAAAACAAAAATCTGGAAAAAAATAATATGCCTTCTGGCCGCCCTGTGTATGCTGACCGGCAGCGCGCCCGTCGTATACGCGGAGGAAGGGAAGGCGGAAGAAAAAGACCGGACACTGTCTCCGTATTTCTGTGTGGAAAGCGAAGAAATCGGCGTAGACAGCTTCCCCCTGAAAAAAACAAGCGTCGATGTTAAGATCGACGGCATTATCGCCGACACGTATGTGGTGCAGACCTACGCCAATGAAGGAAATGGTCCCATTAACGCCAGCTATGTTTTTCCCGCATCCACCAGAGTCACCATTCATGGGATGCAGATGCAGGTCGGCAACCAGCGGGTGACCGCAACTATTAAGGAAAAAGAAGAAGCCGAAGAAGAATTCGAAACGGCCAAAAGCGAAGGTAAGACCGCTTCCATGCTGTCCGAAGAAAAACCCAACATGTTCACAATGGACGTGGCCAATATCATGCCCGGTGACGAAGTTCGTATTGAACTGCATTATACGGAGCTGATCATGCCGACGGACGGAACCTATCAGTTTGTTTTCCCGACCGTTGTCGGTCCGCGCTATGTCGGTCCTGTCATTGATGACTGCGGCAACCGGGAGGAATGGAACGGCATGCCCTACCTGCCCGAAGGCAGCCAGCCGTCCGGCGCCTATGATATCAATGTAAATGTCACCTCCGGCGTGCCGATCTCTTCGTTGTCGAGCAGTACCCACGACATCAATATTAACTGGGATGAAAAAACATCCGCTCAGGTAAGCCTGGCCGATGCGAATGACTTCGCCGGCAACCGCGACTTCGTCCTCGATTACAGGCTCTCCGGCGAAGCAATTCAGACCGGACTCCTCACGGACAGTAACGAAACCGAAAATGTTTTCATGCTGATGATTCAGCCGCCGGAACGCTGTGAAATAGAAGAAATTCCGCCGAGAGAATATATTTTCATACTGGATGTATCCGGTTCCATGTACGGTTTTCCGTTAGATACCGCCAAAGCGTTAATCCGGGATCTGGTTTCCAATCTGCGGGAAACGGATACCTTCAACCTGATCCTTTTCTCCGGAACATCCAGTCAGATGTCACGACGTTCCGTTCCTGCCACACAGGAAAATATCGATAAAGCCATCAAACTGATCGAGTCCGAAGACGGCGGAGGCGGCACAGAACTTGCGGAGGCAATGGAAACGGCGCTGCGCATCCCCGATGATCCGGAAACCGCCCGCAACATCGTCGTCATTTCCGACGGCTATGTCTGGGGAGAATCCGAAGTATTCCAGCTTATCCATGAAAACCAGAGCGATGCGGATTTCTTCTCCTTCGGAATCGGCTTTGCGGTCAACCGCTATCTGATGGAAGGCATTGCGAAAACCGGGCAGGGCGAGTCCTTCATTGTTATGGAGGAAGAGGAAGCCGCGGAGGCGGCGGAAAAATTCCGCACTTACATACAGTCGCCCGTACTGACCGATATTCAGGTGTCCTTCGAGGGATTTGACACATATGACGTGGAGCCGACAACCCTGCCCACCCTCTATGCCAGCAAACCTATCGTTCTGCTCGGAAAATGGCGTGGAGAAGCCACCGGAACCATAAAAATCACCGGCAAGACAGGAACCGGCACATTTACACAGGAAATTCCCGTTGCCGATTCCAGATCCGGAAGCAATGACGCGCTCGGCTATCTGTGGGCAAGAAAACGAGTGGAACGACTGACCGATTATGGCATGAGTCCCGGTAATCCCGATGTAAAAGAGGAAGTCACACAGCTCGGCCTGAACTATCATATGATAACGCCCCATACTTCCTTTATTGCAGTCATCGACATCGTCCGAAATCCCGACGGAAACGCCACCGACGTTGACCAGGCAAATCCGCTTCCGCTTGGCGTATCCAATCTGGCGGTCGGATACCGCATCGGCTCGGAGCCCGGAGAAGTTCTCCTTTTTGCAGCACTGGTGCTGATGATGTTTCTGCCGGTTCTATCCAGGAAAATCTGGAAGAAAAAAGAAAAATCCGTTGACCGGTAATCAGGGCTCCTGCAGAACAGACAGGCAGAACCTGCCGGTTAAAGAAAGGATATGACCATTATGATGAAAAAAAATACCCTGCAAAAATACTGGCCGCTCTATCTGACAACACTCGGTATCACTATGCTGCTGCGATACTTCTCCAAAATCAATGACAGCGATGCCATTCTTTGGATGCTGACCCCCACCGTACGGTGGGTCGGCACCCTCAGCGGCCTTTCCTTCGAATATCTGCCACACAGAGGATATATCAATTATTTTTATCGTTTTCTTGTGGCGCCTTCCTGCGCAGGTATCCGCTTTCTGATGATTGCTTTTCTGATGCTGTCCCTTTCCTTCCTGTACCGGATCGAAAAAAGAAGAAAAGGCTGGCTTTGGTTTGGCTGCAGCATAGCCGCATCCTACGCCGCCACCATTCTGGTCAACAGTCTCCGCATCATCGCTTCCATTTACCTGCCGCTCTATCTGGAAAAACCGGGCATGAATGCCGGTTTCCTGACATCGGACAGACTGCATACCCTGATCGGAACGGGCGTCTATTTTTCCTCACTCTGCCTTCTCTACCTGCTCGCGTCTTCCGCCTTCGGGCGCTGGTTTTCGGACGGGGATACGGCTCCTTTACCTTCCTGCCGCCCTTCCCGTTTACACCACCCTTTTGTTCCGGCCTTCTGGTATCTTCTGGCCGTTCTCGTACTGCCCTTTTGCAAACGAATTCTGACTAACGACTGGGAAGACTTCGGCCCATATGCGCTGCTCGTTCTGAGTACCTGCTTTGCAGTAAGCGCGCTGTTATGCACGATATTCCGTCCGATTCAAGGTATAAAAGACCGGTAAACAGTGCCCGGCGGTCTGCCACGCGTCTTCCATACCGAATGCTGCGCAGGAAACCGGGCGCTGTCATGATTCCTGCTATATCCTTACACACCGGTCAAACTCTTCCACAGATGACGTCCGGTGCGTAACCATGAGTACCACCTTCTGCTTCATCAGCTCCTTCATCGCCTGCTGAATCATGATCTCACTCTGAACATCCAGGGCAGAGGAGGGTTCATCCATCAAAAGAATCGGCGAGTCCTTCAAAAAAGCTCTCGCAATGGCGATCCTCTGCCGCTGGCCCCCGGACAGATTGCTGCCGCCGGCCTCCAGATGCGTATCATATCCCTGCGGCAGCCTGGCAATAAACTCCTCCGCATATGCGGATCTCGCCGCTCTCATAATTTCCTCATCGGTCACCTGCCTCCTGCCGATACAACCACAGGCAATGTTTTCCCGAATACTGCCCTCGAACAAATAAGAATTCTGCGGGATATAGGTGATCATCTGTCTTAACTGCTCCGGCGAATATTCCTCAAGAGGATGCCCATACAGTCTGATTTCGCCACCGCTGTACCGATAAAAGCGCAGTAACAGTTTAAGCAGGGTGCTCTTTCCACATCCGGACTCCCCCATGATCAACAGCTTCTCGTTCGCCGCAACCTCCAGAGAAAAATCTTTTAAAACATCAGTCTTTCCATCATAGGAAAAAGTCAGATTTTTCACCTCGATCGGATTGCATTCCTTTTGTATTTCCACGATACTGCCGCTTTCCGTTTCCTCACAGTTCAGCTCAAGAAAATCAAAAACCCGGCCTGCCTTCACAAGCGACAGGGAAAAGGTTGCAAGGGAAGAGCCAAAGCCCTGTACCATGGCATTGACACCGAGCTGCAGTGTCACGACCGCCATAACCGTTCCATAATCCAGTCTGCCGCAGGCCACAAGAAACGCTCCTGCGCCGATCGTTCCAACCCCTGCCAAAATCCCCAGAATAAAGGAGATCATATGAAGCGCCGCCAGTTTTCCCGCCCGGCGCTTTTCTTCTTTCATCGTCTGTTCATTTTCGTTCTGAAAATAATCGATTACAATGGATGCGCCGGAAAACATTTTAAGCGTGACAAACCCTGATAAAATATCACCAAGGCGCGCCGTCAGGGTCGTTATTCTATTTTGAATCTCCTTATCGGACTGTCTGATCTTCCGGTTCATTCGCATGGAAATCAATACCGCCGCCAGACAGAATCCTATGGAAACGGCTGTCAGCACAGGACTGTAGATGATCATAGCCAGAAGCGATACGGTTCCTTTCGCAAAGATCCCCGTCACCCAATAAATATGAGAGAAATAGGAATCCTTCAGGGAATTGGCATCCCAGTTCAGCGTTTTCAGCGCTTCTCCACTGTGATGGCTCTCATAATAATGCATATCCAGTTTCATCAATTTTTCAAAAAGCCGGATTTTGATATCGAATACAATCTTTCGAACGACCTTTATCTGAAAATATCTCTGATACGGAGCCAGGCAATTCAGAATCACCAGCAGAACGCACAGCGCTGCCGCTTTTACAAACAACTCCTGATTCCCATACTCCAATGCGTTAAAAATCAGCTTATTCATATAAGGATAAGCCAGCGTCAGTATGACCGACGTTATGAGTGTTACGGTAAAAATACTCCAGTAAGAAAATCTGTATTTCCCAATATAAGAAAGATATCGTTTCAGTTCTTTCATAGTAATCCTCCCTGTCAGAGCAGCCTGTTGCGATAACGCACATCGGAAATTTCAAATTTCCGCCTGCGGTCAGGACACAGCCACGTCCCCTGATGCCATATAATTATGATACATCATGCAGTATTTACCACCCGCCTCCATCAGTTCCTCATGTGTTCCTGCCTCCACAATCTTCCCTTCATCGAGCACAATGATCTCATCATAATCCGTAATCGTTGTCAGTCGATGCGCTACCGTCACAACGGTTTTCTCTTTCGAAATGCTTTTTAACGTTTCATTAATAAAGGCTTCCGTCTCCTTATCGAGCGCGGACGTCGGCTCGTCCAGCAGCAATATGGGGGCATCCTTTAGGATTGCTCTCGCAATGGCGATCCTCTGCCGCTGTCCCCCGGACAGGTTGCTTCCTCTTTCTTCCAACAGCGTATCATATCCGTCCGGCAATTCCCTGATAAATTCATGACATCCCGCTTTCAGAGCGGCGTCGATAATCTCTTCTCGTCCGGCTTCCGGTCTGCCAATGCGGATATTATCATACACGCTCATCGGAAAAATGACGGTATCCTGTGAGATCAACGCCAGTTCTCTTCTCACCGACTCCGGACTGATATCCAGAATATTATTTCCGTTAAAAGAAATTTCTCCCTCACAGGCTTCATACTGTCTGCACATTAACTTAACGATCGTGCTTTTACCGCTTCCGCTCTTACCGGCCAGCGCAATTTTCTTTCCCCTCTCAATCGTCAGATTCATGTGCTCCAGGACACCTTTCCCACCACTTTGCCTTTCCGTCTGTTCCGCAGCGGCCGCATAGGCAAAGGAAACATTCCGAAACACAAATACCGGGCCGTCCTTCTTACCCGTTTCAGCCGGTTCTCTTCCCATATCCTCAACGGGCATCTCCATAATTTCAAATACCCGTTTTACTGAGATCATTGAAAGCTGGGTCCTGACAACCAACTGGTATGCTCCCATGAGAGGCTCGTTGATTTTCTCGACTCCGCCGATAAACGCAACGAGAATACCAATCGTCACACTCCCCTGAAATGCCAGATATCCACCTACACAGAGTGCGATGGCTCCCGGCGCCATACAAATCAGACAGGACAACGGCTCTAAATTGTACTGCCGCAGATCATTCCGATTGGAAATATCCAGCGTTTCCTTTAAGGCTTCGTAATATTTGTCCCGCATCTTCCCCTGAAGCCGGTAGGACTTGATTACATCCGCCCCTTCAAAAGCCTCCTGCAGGTTGTTATTTGTAAGTCCCAGCCGTTTTACATATTCAAACTGTGCCATTTTAACCGGTTTTAAAAGTACAATGCTGAGCGGCACCATGATGATCAATGGTCCGATACAGGCCGCCGCAAGCAGTGGATTCAGACGGAACAGGTATACGGCAAACACGATCACGATGATCGGCACATACAGGCAATCCTTGAAATAAGTCTGCATATACGCCGAAATTCCTTCGAGATCCGATGAGGCCCGCTCAATCATGTCTCCAAAATTATGCCTTTCCATAAAATCAGGCGCCAGCTTCATCACATGATTTACCAGATCACGTCGTAAATCCCTTAAAATACATGCGCCGAAATAAGCAGTCATCCGAATGACCAGATAATTGGCTGACATCCCCATCACCATCACTGCCACGGTTCTTCCAATAAACCCCGGAAGTGAGGGAATAAATTCTCCTGCCGCCGCTTCATCAATCAGCTGCTTTAAAATATCAATCACCCATACGCCGGCGGCGGAACAACCGATCCCTGCCAGAACAGCTGTGAGAAGATATCCCCCGTATGGTTTCGCATAACGAATGAGTTTTTTCATATTAACAGTCCTGCTCCTTTCTCAGCCTGCGGACTCTGTGCCTGCACAACTTATCACATACACAGACTCATGCGCGGAAAATTTCTTTTCCGCCCGGCCGCATGTACGGATTATATCATGTTTTACCACAGTCTGCCTGTAATTTCCTCTTAAATTCGCCCATTTTCTATGTAAAAATATTACAGAAAACAGCCCTCGACGGATATAGATCCGCCGAGGGCCAAAAGGGGAAAATATTTCTGCAACGTATTCCATGAGTTCAGTGGAAAAAGTCCGAGCGCGTTCCGGAAAGAACATCTCCCCGCCTAAAAATGCACCGGCTCAATGTCCTCGGTCAATGCCTTCATTTCATATTCCGGCAGATTGTCCAACAATTCCTCCAGACAAATTCCCGTATTGTAAACGACATCATGTGCCAGCATGACCACTTTCTGTCTGCCGAATGTGGTGGACACACCGTTGGCAATCAGCTCTTCCGGGGTCGTTTCCGGCGCCGCGTCCTCCAGACTGGCATTCCAGTCATAATATATATAACCGAGCTGCGTCATTCTTTCGATAATCTCATCGCCCACCTCCGCGTTATATACGTTAACGCTTCCTCCGGGAAAGCGGAAAAGCTTCGCGTCCACCCCCGTTACCTCGTAAACAATTTCATGAGCCGCCTCAAAATCCTGTATAAAGCAGTCCGCATCCGCATAGATTTCCTCGTAATTATGGGTATTGCTGTGTATGCCGATCGTATGCCCCTCGGCTACAATCCGTCTTGCGATTTCCGGATTTTTTTCCACATTTTCCCCTACCAGAAAGAAGGTTGCGTGAATTCCTCTTTCCTTCAGAATATCCAGCACTTTCTCCGTATTCTCTTCGGACGGGCCGTCATCGAAAGTCAGATACATCGTCTTCGGATGAAAATAATAATCGATGCCCTGTACGATTCCCGTTGCGACTTGTTCCTGATATTCTTCCGTAATGAGCTTATTCCGTTCATCCGCATTGGTCAGAAATCCGGTCTCGATCAGACAGGATGGCATCTTCGTGCTTCCGGTCACATGAAAATCCGCGTTGCCGCGAAGTTCACGCTCAACAACCTGCGTACTTTTTATGGTCTGCTGTCTGATCAGCCGGGCCAGCCTTTCATTGGAGCGCGTCGTATCCGCGCCGTCATACCATACTTCCATACCGCTGGCATCGCTTCCGTCATCCGTCGCATTCTGATGTATGCTGACGTAGATATCCGCCTGGGCCGCATTGGCCTGTTCCACCCGCTCTTCTTTGGAGACGGTAACGTCAGAATCCCTTGCCATAATCACCTTATAGCCGAGCGTCTCCAGCTGATCCCTGACCTTCAGGGCAATTTCCAGATTGATCTCCTTTTCCATCACGCCTGCTCTGGAACATCCGGCGTCTTCTCCGCCATGTCCCGCATCCACGAAAATCACCGGAATCGCATTTTCTTTTATCTGCGCCTGCATCCGGGCAATATCCAGTCTCGCCGGTCCCCCGGAAACCGTTCCCATATCGGAATGCTTCGGCCAGCAGGTGACATCCTTATGCGTTGCCGCAAGCACCTCTCCGGCAGGAATCCGATGAACGGTAAAAACAGACAGACAGATCAGCGCCAGGGCTGCCGCCCCTGCCAGAATTCGTCTGTTCCGTTTCCTCTTTCTCTCTTTACTCTGATACTTATGATAATATCTGGGCAGATAACTTCCTCTTTCGTACATGCGCTGTCCTTCCTTTCCGTTCCTGTGCGACACATATGCCCTATATAAAAGCGCAAATTTCGCAGCCTGCGTATTGGCATCTTACTGCGCCGCTGCGTAATTTCCTGATAAAATAAACAGAAAACACCCGTGTCATCTCGTTAATACAAGATTACACGGGCGCTGCATCATATTATCATCATTTCTGCATCAAATTCACATCATAGTTGCATCATTTTTGCATCATTTCCGGCAAATCACTTTTTCAGGCGCTTTTTGAATGCTTTCCTGCCGTTATTTCTCAATTTTCAGAAACAGCTCATTGATTCCCTCATAAAAACCAACCGTAACGATCGTCCTCGCATCTCCCATTCCGGGAAATACATATTTTTTAAAATAGGGAGTCGTTTCCAGAAGCGGATTTTCCGATTCATAGGGCTCGGGACTTCCAAGTCCCATATAACTGCTCCAGCCCTCCACGACGGCATCCGCATCGATCTCTTCCCACAGAAGCGGCGTCCGCACATAGAACTCATACAGCTTTCCGTCTTCCGCATCGATATAGGCATCCATCAGGCGGTTCTCCTTATTCGCGTTTTTCTGGCTGTTGGACAGACTCAGCTTCCAGACCGCAATATTATTTCGGGGCTCCAGCACATCGATTGCGGAATAAAGCGTCGCCTCGTAGGAAGCCGGCACCACATCCTTCACTTCCTTTGGCAGAATACCCGCCTCTTTCAAAGTCTCCAGCGCCTGATTGCATGTCTCATAAATCTGCTCATCGGTGATCTCCTCATCCGACGGACTCCGATAATTCGCAATAAAAGCATAGGAGCCATCCGGATCCTGATACGCAATCCCGGTCTCTGCACGATATGCCGTACCCTGTCCGCTTTCAGGAATCGTCTGATTGCTCAGACAGCGGGAAAGGATATAAAGCTTTTCATTGATGTTCAGCTGGTAGCGGTAGCCGGCCCCCGCCCCTTCCACCGTTTCCGCGTGAATCTGATTTAGCATCCCCTTATCCTGATAACGGGCTAACGCTTCCGGCCCCCAGATGGACAGCGCCATCGAAAAAACCGCGAACAGGATAAATACCGCAATTTTTATATGATATCTCATATCCCGTCACCGCCTTTCGCCAATACAAAACCAAAGCAGGAGCCTTCGCCTGCCTCGCTTTCTATTTCCAGTTCACTGTGATGTATTTTCAGAATCTCCACGCAGAGCGCAAGGCCAAGCCCAGCCCCGTTCTTACTTCTGGCGCGGGATTTGTCCACCATATAAAAGGCCTGGGTAATCTTATGAAGCTCCGCCTCCGGAATCCCGATTCCATAGTCTCTGACCGCAAAACGGTAGCCGTTCTCCACAATCCGGCCGCTTATTTCAACGCGCCCGCCGTCCTCCGACGCTTTGCAGGCATTGTCAATCAGATTTACCAGCACCGTTTTAATCAGATTGATTTCCGCAAGCGCCGTACCCGGTTCATATTCAAAATGAAATTCCATCTGCCTGCTGCCAGGAAACATTTCCTTCAGATATTCGAAAACCAGCTCTACCGGAACCTCCTGCAGCTCCGCCTCCTCTTTTCCCGCCACGATAATATCCAGCAGACGCAGGGACATGGCCTCCAGCCGCTTTCCCTCCGTATAGATGTAGTTGGCGGACATCATGCTTTTTTCTTCATCCAGCTTATGGGAACGAAGCATATCCGCATAGCCGATGATAGCCGTCAAGGGCGTTTTCAATTCGTGCGCAAAGGCGCCCATGAATTCCTCCTTCGCTTCAATCTCTTCTTCCAGTTTTTCTATATTTCGCTCAAGCGCTTCCGCCATACTGTTGAAATCTCTCGTCAGCTGCCCCATCTCATCCTGACTGATCTGTCTGGCACGGTAAGCATAATCACCCGCCGCCATCCGCTTCGTCCCTTCTGTCAGGAGCCGTACCGGCTTGGTCAGAAGTGAGGAGATGATCTGCATAATGAACATTCCTACAAACAGCATGACAAGCGTTACCTTCCGGTACAGAGAAAAACCCATTTCGCGTTCCGTAAACACCTCTGAGACATCTTTCAGATTCTCCAGGTAAAGAATTCTGTTCAGGGCCGTAACCGTCGTTCCGGTATGTACATAATAATTATCATCCAAATTGATGATACGATATGTTTTGATATTTTCTCCGGTCTGACGCAGCAGTTCATCGTCCATCTCAAAACCGTCGCTTTCATAGAGCACATTTTTTTCCTCATCTGAAATGCGCAGCAGCCGGCTCGCGCTCTGCCCTCCCCGTTCCAGATTGGAGGCAATCTCCTCCACCGTATTATCCGGAAGCACACTGTATTTGGCCGGAACGCTTAATGCCGCCGTTTCAAAGGCAAAACCGAGAATGCTGCTTTCATCCATGGCCTGTCCGACTTCACGCTCCAGAGATGTTTCAAACACATAATTCACGAAATAGAAACCGCTGAATCCCAGCGCCAGCGCCATGACGATAATCGTCCACAGCAGAATTTTCAATGAAAATTTCATCGCAGATAGCCTTTCCTGTTTCTTCTCTTTATGCTAACTCCAGCCGGTATCCAACCTTGTAAACCGCCACCAGACAATTTTCCCATCCCAGCTTCCTTCTGAGCCGCTGTACATGCAGATCAAGTGTCCGGCTGTCTCCGTAATATTCTTCTTCCCACACCTTTTCATATAACGTTTCCCGAAACAGCGCCACGTTTTTATTCCTGATAAAAAGCACCAACAGCCCGAATTCCTTATTCGTAAGCACGATCGGGCGGCCCGCCTTCGTCACCCTGCGCGCCTCCACGTCCACCATTACATCGCCCGCCGTCAGCTTCTGCTCCGTCTTATTATAACGGCGCAGCACCGCTTCCACCCGCGCAACCAGTTCCACCACATCAAACGGTTTTACCAGATAATCATCGGCCCCAAGCTTCAATCCTTTTACCCGGTCCTTTACCTCATGCTTCGCCGTAATAAAAATAACCGGAACGCCGAGCGGCCGTATATATTCCATAACATCATAACCATCCGCCCCCGGCAGCATGATATCTAACAAAATCAGGTCATAGGAATCCTGCTCTATCCTCTCAATCGCCGTCAGCCCGTCCTGCACCGAATCGCAATGATACCCCGCCGACGACAGATTCAGGTCAATCAAATCACAAATCGGCTTTTCATCGTCTACTATCAGTATTTTAATCATTTTAATGACCCTGCCTTTCTCTCAGCCTGTGTCCTTTCCGGACCAGCCCCAGTATTTCCGCGTCTCTTCCACAAGTTCTTCCATCGTAACCTCATCACTGCATCTGTAAGCGTCCTTGATCTCCGTATCCAGCGAAAAGCCGCCCGTTCTCTGGTAATAAACGGAATAATCACTTTCCACAACGAGCTGTCCGTCTTCCCCCTCATAACTGTACCGCGCCAGCACCACAATATCTTTGAGCCCGTCTCCGTCAATATCCCGACAGTTGATTCCCTTCAGCGCATACAGATTGTCATAATCTCCCATCGGCTGTAACCGGAACAAAACATCTCCCTGCTCGCTGACAAGATAGATCATGAAAACATCATAATTGGAAATCCGGTAAGTCCCCGGCACCACCTGCAGTTTTCCCAGCTTTCCGAAAGTCCTGTAATTGCACTGTTCCGGAATAATCTGCAGCCCTTTGGCAAGCAGCTCCTTCAACGTTGCCGCCGTATACAGGAACTCCGTCGAAAAGCCGTCCCGGACAAAAGCTGTGATCACCTCCGCGCTCTTGTTCATCCCATATCGGTTGATCTTGTCCGCGATCCGGTAATCTCTGTAAAATCCTGCCTGCTTTTTGCTCTGAAAAAGAACATCCCCCACCTTGTACTCCCCATCGGAACCGTTTATGCCGGCACAGGCCGTAATCAGAATAATATCCATGCGTCCGTCCAGATTGAGATCCCGGAAGGAAACCGCCGCAATATCGCAGTCCGGCTGCTTCATCTGCCCCAGCACGCGGTTGTTCGTTTCCAGCTGATCCGTCTTATAAATAATCTGTCCGTCCTCTGTTGCAAAGAACAACGCAAGGCGGTGATACTCCTCCTCAAATGCCGGAATCAGGGACACCTCTCCATACCCGGCTATTTCTATCGGGAAAATCTGACTTTCCACCACCTGAAAGCCGTTCCGTTCAATCTGTGACCTCTGTTCGACCGCCTCCAGACGTTCCCGGTACTCCTGATACTGCGCCAGAACCTCCGCGCCTTTGTCGTCTTTTGTCTGACCCGGCTCCGACGCCAGAGCGCTTTGGCCAAAGCCCATAAAGGCGCACAGAACTACCATTGCCGGAATCAGAAGTTTCTTTATATACTTTTGACACGCTCCGCCTTTCTGGTTTTTCCAACCTTTCAATCCGCTGCCCCCGTTTTTATCTATCCGTATTTTCATTTTATCTTTTCGAATTTTTATATGCCCTGCCGGTTTCCTCCTGTATCCGCGTCCGGCTTCTGCTTTCGATTATACACCCGTTTTGATTCCCGCGTCTATGGCAGGTTTTCGCTAAGCAAAATACTTTGCAGTTTTTTAAATCAAAATCACTTCCAATCAAAACAGGCACAGCTGCTCATATCCTTTATTTTCCGGAAACTCATGAAAGTAGGCAAACAGCGCATTGACATCGCACACGATATGATGCTCCCTGCACCGCTCCCGGACCAGTTTCATCAGCTCCGCATTGTTATCGCTCGCAATTTCATAGGCAAAACCGTATTTTCTGTGATATTGTTCATGAAGCCCCGGAAAATACCTGTCCAGTTTTTCGTAGAAATACTCCCGATTCCCCTGCCGGAGCGTCAGGCCGATTCCGAAGCAGAGAATCCCGTATACGCCTGCCTGTATGCAGTAATCCAGAATTCCCTCCACATTTTCCTTCGTGTCATTGATGAAGGGAAGTAACGGCGACATCCACACAACAGTCGGAATTCCATGTTCCTGCATGATCTTTAACACCTCAAAACGCCGCCTGGTCGTGCAGACATTCGGTTCTATGATCCGGCACAGGTCCTCGTCATACGTCGTCAGCGTCATCTGGACCACGCATTTTGTTTTCTCATTGATGCTCCGCAGCAAATCCAGATCCCGCAGGATGCGGTCCGATTTGGTCTGCACCGCCAGCCCGTAACCATATTCGTCGATCAGTTCAAGACACTGCCTTGTCAGTTTCAATTCTTCTTCGCACTGCATATAAGGGTCACACATGGCTCCGGTTCCGATCATACATCTTTTTCGTTTGGAACGCAGGGCCTTCTCAAGCAGCTTTGGCGCATTCCGCTTTACCTCAATATCCTCGAAATCATGCGTAAACTGATAACACCGGCTGCGGCTGTCACAGTAAATACATCCATGCGTGCATCCCCGATACAGATTCATACCGTTTTCCGATGATAAAATTCCTTTCGCATCCACATAATGCATAATCTGGTTTTCCTTTCCCAAAACAAAATGACAGATTATCGGCCGTTTAAAATTTTTCACGAACTCCTGCGGTCATGAAAACTTAACTGTTATTATATTCCACAATATCGTTTTTGTCATATTATTTTGCGGATTGGAAAAAATAGATTGGGACTCAGATATATTCAAGAAAAATCAAAGCAGGTCCAAAATGAAAATAGCTGCCCGAAAGGGTGACAGCATGGGCGGTCCGTCCGCCCGGAAACGGAGGAAATATATGGAAAACCGCGATACAATCTCTTTATTAAAGGAATGCGATTCGGGAACGAAAATGGCCGTTACTTCAATCGATGAAGTGCTCGGCCGGGTTCAGGATTCCGATATGAAAAACCTGTTAGCGGAGAGCAAAACGCATCATGAAAAACTGGGAAATGAGATTCACTCCCTGCTCATCGAACACAACAGCGAGGAAAAGGATCCGAGTCCGATGGCCAAGAGCATGTCTTTCCTGAAAACCAACATGAAACTCGGCATGAACGACAGCGACTCCGCTATTGCGAATGTCATGACCGACGGCTGTAACATGGGCGTCAAATCGCTCCATAAATATATGAATCAATATCAGGACGCGGACAAAGCTTCCAAAGATATCTGCAAACGCCTTGTGTCTATTGAAGAAGAACTGTGCAGGGATCTGAAAGATTATCTGTAGAAACACCGTATTCAAGAGTGCTTTTTTATAGTATGATATAGAAGATGGCCAATACGGAAAATACGAAAGAAATACAGGCCCTTCATGACACAGACGTAAGGGGGATATGTCAATGAACAAACGTAAATACCTGATTATTTTGTCAGGCGCGGCGATAACGGCGGGCGTCATCGCCGCAGCCGTTTATCTGCCGGGGCGAAACCGGGTAAAAACACCTGCCGAATATGCACCGGAGCACGATACATCGATGTCGGAAGAAAATGAAACAGCCGTCGAAAAAACCGTTTCTTCGGACGCCGAAAAACCGGCCCAGGGAACGGACGGCATTCAGACGGATATTCCGGCTCTGCATAATGCCCTCGCCAGCGGGGGCGGCGTTTCCCATACCGGCGTGGCGATTCCATGGACCGCGCTTACGGACACTGCCAGAATGGAACTGGTTACCAGACATTTCAACAGCATTACCTGTGAAAACGAAATGAAACCGGAAACCATTCTCGGCCATTATGCGCCGCGGGTCACGACGCTTTATGAACTGGAAGAAAAACTGGATTTTACCGCGGCGGATACCGTAGCGGACTGGATTACTGATTACAATACCGTAAACGGAACGGAGATCAGAATGCGGGGACATGTCCTGATATGGCATAATCAGACACCAACATGGTTTTTCAGAGAAAACTTCACAATCGACGGCGATTTTGTCACAACCGAAGAGATGAATCAGCGCATGGAATGGTATATTAAGACAGTCACACAGCACTTTGATCAGAAATATCCGGGTCTGATCTACGCATGGGATGTGGTAAACGAACAGGTAATGGATTCCGGCGAGATCAGAACGGATGGAGACTGGTATCATGTATATCAGGGAAGCGGCGAATACATTATCCGGGCATTCCAATACGCGGACCTCTACACCGCGCCGGATACGATTCTTTTCTATAATGATTATAATGAATGTACGCCGGCCAAACGCGATGCCATTGTAAGCTTTCTTGAAGAAATCCGAACGGAGATTTCTCCGGAAAGGAAACTAGGCGCCGGCATGCAGGGACATCATGATATGGAAACTCCTTCCGCTTCCATGATCGAAGCGGCGGCCCGCGCCTACGCCGAAACAGCCGACACCGTACATATCACAGAGCTCGACATCAAATCCAGCATGGGCTTCGACGGAACGGATCTGGATGCGGAATTTGCCAGACAGGCGGCCCGTTATGCGGAAATTTATGATATCGTAAAGAAAATAAATGCAGACGATACGTTAATGGGGCACATCGACAATATCACATTCTGGGGGACTCACGACGCGGTTTCATGGCTGAAAACCTTCAACAGTGTAGGCGGCTCCGCAGACGGAAAGACTCCGCAGTACCCACTGCTTTTTGACGAACAGTTACAGCCAAAACCCGCGTTCTGGGCGCTGGTAAATTCCGATGAATAAAGGCCCCATGACGGAGGTTTGTTTACATGAATTTTAACGCATTGATAAAAGAGATTGAAACCAGGCAATGGGATGTTTACGGTATGGAGGTCTATGAAAACGGACGCCTGACCCACTCCTACGGAGATACTTTGGACTCCGGATTTCCTATCTATTCGGCTACTAAGTCCATTATCTCCATCGCCGCAGGCATCGCACTCGATCAGGGAAAAATCGAACTTGAAAGATCAATTCTCGAATACCTTCCCGCCGGCGCGACAGGACAGATGTCCGAAAGCCAGACTGCGGCCTTCCGGGAGATCACATTGGAACGACTGATGACCATGTCCGTAGACGGCTTTCCCTTCCGGCCGGAAGGAGAAAGTTATTTGGACTATTCCCTTTCCTGTCCGCTCCCAAACGTACGGGAAAAGGTCTTCCACTACAGCAATATCCCCGCCTATCTGGTCGGCGTCGCCCTGACGCATGCCATTCAGGAGGATCTGTTCTGTTTTCTGGAAAAGAAACTTTTTAAGTCGCTGCAGATCGACGCCGCAGTTTATCAAAGATGTCCCGACGGCTATTTCTACGGTGCTTCCGGCATGGAGCTTACCGTTCACGATCTGAGCCGGATCGGCCTGCTGCTATATCATGGAGGCATTTATGAAGGAACGCGGATTGTATCGGAAGATTATGTCCGGACAGCTTCCGGCATCCGACAGATGAACCGGGAAGGCGGCTACGGATATTTCCTCTGGAAATATCGGGACGGTTTCAGCATCAACGGCAAGTGGGGACAGAAATGCTTTATTCTGCCGGAACGCGGCCTGATGATTACATATCTTTCCCATTTGGAAGAAGATTCTTCTAAACTGAAAACAAGTATGGAAAAACATATTCTGGGAATCGAACAGGGATAGAGGCACGCGCCCCTATCCCTTTCCCTGTTTTCCTTCTGTTTTTCTCTTTCATTCTATTACAACAATCTCTTCTCCTTCAACATGGTGCTTCTCCATCTGACGCCGCAGTTTCCGGTTCTCGACCGTATCGAACAGAATCGAAAAATCATAGTCCTCCGGATACAGCTCCTCGGCCTTAATATAAAGCCTGATTCGTTTATGGTTAATCCAGATCTTCCTGTCCGGCATCTGTACCCGCAGCACGCCCTTGTCATTTGCCGTCTGGCACACGATGCCGATTTTACGGTCCGGATACACCAGAACGCTGTCACCCAGAGAAAATTTTTCCGCGTTTCCCTGCTTCCGTTTCTCCTTCCTGTGCTTCTTAATCGGAGGAACGCTTTCTTTCCGTAACACGATTTCGTCCTCTCCGTCCCGCAGCAGCTCAAGAATTGCCTGCTTCGCCCGCAAATCCTCCCGTTCTGCTGCCCGGCTGTCTTCCGATATTCCTCCATACGCCGCTTCCGCCGCATTGCGGAGCATGGCGTCGGGCATGCCGAGCTGTCTCGCAATATACAGGGCACAGCTTTCTCCGGCTTCCCCGATGATCATCCGATAAAGCGGACGCAGACTTTCTCTGTCGAATGCCATCCTCGCGTTTACAATGTTTTCTTCCTGTTTGGCATACTGCTTCACTTCCGGATAATGGGTCGTCACAAGAAATAATGCGCCGCTGTTTTTCAACTCTTTCAGGATGGCGATCGCGATGCCCATCCCCTCCGTCGGATCGGTTCCCGAACCGAGCTCATCCATTATGACAAGGCTGTCGGAATTCACTTTTTGCAAAATATGAAGTACATTCGTAATATGCGCCGAAAAAGTCGAAAGATTTTCGGACAGGTTCTGGCCGTCTCCAATGTCGCACAGGATATTGCTGTTCATGCAGATTTCCGCCTCCTGCGCCGCCACATGGAGCCCGCACTGCGCCATCATACAGCTCAGCGCGACGGTCTTGATCGCCACCGTTTTTCCTCCCGTATTGGGGCCTGTTATGACAATGCCTCGAATGGAGCTGCCCTCCTTCTCGTTTCCCAGCTCAAACTGCAGAGGCACGCAAATATTTCGGTCCATCAGCGGGTGTCTGGCATTTTTCAGCAGAAGCCTTCTGTCCGTATTGATCTTCGGTTCCGTACCGTCATATTCCAGACTCAGCTTTCCCTTCGAAAAAATGTAATCCAGTTTCTCCATCACCTTCCCATTCTGCCGCATTGGCTCCGCCTGCTCTGCCAGCATTGCCGTCAGCGTATACAGAATCCGTCGTTCTTCATTTTCCGCGTCGATTTGCAGAAGCTGTAATTCCTCCGCGAGCTTTGCCACCGCAGAAGGCTCGATGAACAGCGTGCTGCCTGTGGCGGATTTATCGATCACGCTCCCGCTTATTTTAAACTTATATTCCTTTTTCACGGGAATACAGAGGTGTCCGCTTCGTACGGTGCTGAAACTGTCCGACATACACGCCCGGTTCGCCCGCATGACGGCATCCGCTTTTTCCTGCATCCGCTCCCTGACCCTCTCGATTTCGCTCCGGAGCGTTTTCAACAATCTGGAAGCCCCGTCATCTACCCTGCCGCCCCGGATTTGCAGCTGAATCATTTCCTTCATATCATGAAGCTCATCCAGATTCTCCTCATAATATGCCAGCGGAATCTCAAACTGCTTACATCTTATAAGATATTGTTTCAGCCGCATCACGGCTACCAGCGAATTTCCCGTCTCTTCCAGCTGTCCGGGGCTCAGGCACTCGCCTTTTTCCGCCGCTGCAAGATACTCTTTGATTCCCGCAAACGATACAAGCGGCGGATTACCGCCCTTTTCAAGCATCGTCCGGGCCTCGCTCGTCTCCCTCTGTTTCGTACGCAGCTCGCTCTCGGACATGCAGGGCCGGGTATTCCTGATTTCTTCTTTCGCTCCTTCGGTCAATGCCAGATCAATCCATTTTTCTTTTATTCGATCAAATTCCAATATTTGTTCCGTATTCATTGTTATGATGATACTCCCTTCTTCGTGTCATGCCACATTGCATTGTTGCGGCATCATTTCCGGTTATAAAAGGCGCCGGTTCCTTCACAGTTTATTCAGGGCATCTTTTGACACCTGAACCCTATAACAAAAAACCATGCACATCTGCCAGACGGCACGATTGCATGGATACCCTGAAAAACCCCCGGAAACGATCAAACGATCTCCGGCATCTTCGATTCTCCTGTCAACACGACACAAAACAGAAAACATGACCCGGCGGTCATGCTTCTTTCTTCATCAGTCGATATATATAGTATGCAAAGCATTACGTATGGCAGATGCATCAGCGGCCATGCCGCCGATCTGAGGGCAGACTCCTGACGGGACTTTTCCTTTCGAAACACCCGATACCGGAACCGGCCTCATCCTTTATTCAGTTGACTGAATACTCCATTCTCACAATGCTTAACATACATTCCCTCTCTTTCCTGTTTTTCCTCAGATCCGTCCTCCGCAATTTCCAGCTTTGCAGATCTGCTTTTATTCATCATATCGAATAACAGGCATTTCGTCAATAGATTCCTGCGTTGTAATTTGGGGCTTGCGAGTTGTAATTGGGAGCTATCGTTTCTGCCATTCCTGCAATGTAGTTTCCGGCTGTCGCTTTTGACTTTCTGCATTATAATTTTCCATAAATTCCAATAACTGCAAATTCCATAAAAACAATTCCCATTTTCCCAATCTCTTAGTATACTGTATTTATCCTACATCAACCATTTACTATACGACAAAAGGCGGTTACCCCAAATGACGAAAACCTCCGAAGCACAAACGAAATCCTATAACATGACTTTTGGCCTGTTATCCGGGCTGGCAATCATTATGGTCGTGGCCGGACATCTCGGCTATGACATCATGGCGGTCGGCGGTCTGTTTCCCTATTATTCCTTTCATGTACCGCTGTTTCTGTTTATCTCCGGGTATTTTTATCACGAAAAAGAAGAGGAACATCCCCTTGCATATATAATCAGAAAAGTAAAACGGCTGCTCCTTCCCTATCTTGGCTGGAATCTGTTCTACGGCCTCGTTGCGCTGCTCTTAAAGAGCCAGGGCTTCATGATGGGAGAAAGCATCAGCTTCCGAACCCTTTTCCTTTCGCCGTTTCTGCATGGCTATCAGTTTCTTTACAACTATGCGGCCTGGTTCGTCCCCGTCCTGTTTATCATCGAAGTCATGAACCTCCTGATGCGTCTGATTGCAAAACGGCTCCCGGAATGGCTGTATCTGGCGGGTGCGCTTGCCGTCGGCATGGTCGTGGTATATCTTGCCATCGGCGGGCATGTATGGGGCAATTACAAGGCGCCGGGGAGAATCCTTTTCCTTTTTCCCTGCTTCCAGATGGGACAGTTTTATAAGAAAAAGCTGGAGAAATATGATACACTCGGAAGTCTGCCCTATTTTACGATTCTGATCGGAATCCAGACACTTCTGCATCTATGCTGTAACGGACTGAATTTCAGCGCCGTCTGGTGTACAGGCTTCGCCAACGGCCCGGTTATTCCATATGTAACAATCGCATCAGGTATTGCCTTCTGGCTCCGCATTGCCAGACTGCTTGCGCCCGCCGCGGAAAAAAGCCGCATCGTGCAGTACCCTTGCCGCAATACTTTTACGGTCATGATGCACCATGTCATGGTTTTTATGCTCATCAAAATCCTTCTGGCAGGCATCGCCGCGCATTCCGGCTGCTGCGCTGATTTTGATTTTGAGCAATACTACACAAATATTGATTACCTGTACCTTGTAAAAGGCGTGGAGCATTTCAAGATGATCTATCTGGCGGCAGGTGTCTCGATACCGCTGCTTCTGCGGCGGGCCATGGAATGCCTGTGGGCCTTTATGGCACAGAAGAAGGGATGGAACTGAAAGCTTCCTTCGTCCAGGTAGATCCGGCCATAGAACAGCGAAAGTATTTCAGCTTTTATCCTTATGAATATCGGCTTGCGATTGAAAAACAACAGATGCTGATGCCCGTAACAATGCCCCTGAAAATCGGATTGCAGGAATCCTTCGAATGGTACCTTGCAAATATGGAGAAAGTAAGAAAAAAACCGTTTATGGAATATATTGATGAGAACTGCCTCCGTTTCGCCACCACTGGCTGCGCAGATTCCAGCCCTGGTTGATTGAACGCAACCATGTGCCCTGTTATGCTGTATAAAACAAAACCGAAGGCAGAGACAAGGAGGAAATCATATGGACCTTTCAGAAAAATTATTAAACCTGCGGAAAGCAAATGATCTGACGCAGGAGCAGCTGGCGGAAAAAGCAGGCGTTTCAAGGCAGTCCGTTTCCAAATGGGAAAGCGGGCAGTCCGTACCGGAGCTCGATAAAATCGTCACCTTATGCGAAATCTTCAATATCACGGCAGACAGCCTGCTAAAACCGTCCGAATTCGATCTTTTATCCGTAAAAACACAAATGCTGGAGAATCAGCAGAAGAATCTGGAAAATGCAATGCAGAAGAAGGACGGCAGAAAGAAAACAATCCTGGGCTGTACCGCCATCTATCTGATCGCATTTGCCATTCTGATCGTGCTGCGCGGAATTAAATGGGAAAACTATTTTGTATGGAGTATATTTCCGGGCATCACGATGCCTCTCACTATCTTTTGTATTGCAACGGCTGCCGCGATCATATTCTATATACGAAGCAGCAATTCCCGTTAAATGCTTTATCATGCTACAATATTTTGCAGCCATACGCCTTTCTTCACCAGAACGAAACCGATAATGCATTTGATCCAGTCCGCGATCTGCACCATCGCAAAAATCATAATAACGGGAATTCCCGTAAAACGGCTCAGGCAGTATGCCACCGGAACGCTGACACACCAGACGAAAACGCTGTCAAATAAAAACGTAATGATCGTTTTTCCACCCGACCGCAGCGTAAAGTAAGTCGCATGCATGAAAGCCGCCTGCGGCATAAAAATCGCCTGTGCGATGATAAACTGCACCGCCACCGCCTTCACCTCGTCGGTCGTATTATAGATCTGAGGGAACAGCGGTGCGATGCAGATCATTAAAGCCGCAACCCCGATACAGCAGCATACCGAAAAGGCAATGATCTTATTATCCGTATCCCTTGCCTCTTCCATCCTGCCCGCACCGAGAAGCTGGCCAATGATAATTGCCACCGCGTCTCCCAGCGCGATAAACACGACGTTAAACACATTATTAATGGTATTGGCGATGTTTAATCCGGCAATGACACTGAGTCCCCTGACGGAATAACACTGTGTCAGCATGGCCATTCCCGCCGACCACAACGTCTCGTTGATGAGAAGCGGCGCTCCTTTGACGAAAAATTTGCCAACCAAATGTCCCGGCACCTTCAGGGTCGAATAAACACCGACTATGTAAGGATTCTTTTCTTTATTTCTGTGTGTCCATGCAATAACAATCGCCGCCTCCACATACCTTGATATCACCGTCGCAATTGCCGCACCCACAACGCCCAGCGCGGGCAGTCCCAGTTTACCGTATATCAGCAGGTAATTCAGGCACAGATTTACAAAAACCGCAACGATTCCCGCTTTCATCGGCACCACCGTTTCTCCGCATTCACGCAGGGTACTGACATAGATCTGTACCATCATAAAAGCCGGAAGTCCAAGCAGCATCACCCACATGTAATTTTTCCCATGATGAAGCGCCGCTGCCAGATCTCCACCGTCACTGCTCCCGTTTAAATACATCTGAATCAGGTTCTCCCCGAAACTCAGAAACAGGCATACGGCCCCCGTCGTCAGGATGAGCGCCATCCAGAATTTATAACGGAAGGTCTGTCTGATTCCTTCATCGTCTTTCTGCCCGAAATACTGCGCCGTAAAAATCCCTGCGCCCGCGAGTCCGCCGAACACGCACAGATAGTATACCATCATCAGCTGATTGACAATGGCTACGCCGGACATCTGCTCGGTACCGACCTGACCCACCATGATATTGTCAAGCAGCCCGACAAAATTAGTGATGCCGTTCTGAATCATAATCGGTACGGCAACCGCCAGAACCATCTTATAAAAAGCCTTATCTCCAATAAACTTTCTCTTCACCTTACTTATCATCTCCGCACCTGTTCCTTTTCCCGGTATGACTGTAACCGTTTCTATCCGGCAGCACCGCACTGTATATGCGCCTTTCTCTGACCGTAGTCTTTTCATTATACCGCATATCGGAATAAATGCAAGATCATTTTTGAGAAGCCTTTTCTTCTTTCGGAAAACAGCGTAATAAATTTATTATAAGACAAACATCAAAAACAATACGATGTATGATTTTCGCAGATCTCTTCCCATAAGCAGATAGACACTTCCCATTGCAAATCCGAGTATGGCGCCAAGCAGGCCGGTCAGCAGATCCTTCGTAAAAATATGAGCCAGTCCCCAGGTCAGCCCGCAGATAATACCACCGTACGGAAAGCCCGTCTTATGAAACCATGTTTCACAGGCTTTCTGCCCGAATACGATAATTAACAGAAAAAGCATAGTTTCAAAAAGATAGTAAACATATTGGAACAGGAAAAGCAGCGTTCCTCTTCTTTGCCATTCCAGATAAACCTTAAAGCCATCCCATGCCATGTAATCCATCAGAAAAGCAAAAGCAATTAACAACACACATACCACCCACTGCCATGCGCGCACTGCCTTTCCTCTTTCCAGCAGCGGGAACTGATAGTTCTCTCCTGACCTTCTGATTAAAACATACGCGAATATGCCCCAGATCAGACAGGTCAAAATCCAATGCGCAATCGTCTGCCCCGTCGAAAACGCCTGCATGGACACGCCATACAGCATGGGCTCCAATAAAAATGCCAGAACCACTTCCATCCCAAGTCCCATAAAAGCGTATAGCGCAAGATCCAGATATTTGCCGCCTGTTATTTGTTTTTTCTCATCTGATTTCCTTTTGATTCCAATCGCCTTCATTCTTTTCTCTTCCTTTCTCCTGTTCCATTCTGTCTTCCTTGAGCTTCTGCAAAGCCTCGTTGGCCCGCCGGATTTCATGAAAAACCGCTCCATAATACAAAACTACGCCGATCACATAAGGAACCGTAAAAGATAAAAACATATCCCGGTAACCGTTCTCGTGCACCGGCTGTATCCGGCCGGACAACCATGTGATCAGCATCACAATACCGATCAGCAAAACGTACTGTCCCACAATTACCACCAGAAGCGGATATTTCTGAAGACGGTAGTGCTGGGACAATATAAAGGTGGCAGCCAGAGACAGAAAAAACATCGTGAGTATATTTTCCTGATAATTTCCGAAAATTCCCTGCGCCACATATTCCAATAAAATCTTGACCATCAGCAGTATCGTAAAAATAACACATACGACTGAAAAAAAATTCTTTTTATGAATAATTTTCATTCAAATTCCGATCTCCTTTCCTCAGCCTGCGGACTTTGGTCCGCAGACGCTGTTTCTACTTCGAGCGCAGCTGCATCCGTTGAAGCGCATCCATAAAAGATTTTTTATAGGTTCTGTTCAAAATCAGCATTTCTCCATTATCCATATACAGCCGAAGGCGCATATTCAAATCGGCCCTGATCCTGCTCACCTTACAGAGATTGACTCCCGTCGATTTTCCAATCCTGACAAATCCCTGATCGGCAAAACGCTCCAGAAAATGCTGTAAGCTGTCCTCAATCTGATATACTTCTTTTTCCTGACAGGCAAAAAGCTTCCTCTCCACGACCTCCAGATAATAAATGCTTCCGGGATGCAGCATCTTAACACCGTCTTCCTGTTTCCCGGCAATCCGGTTACAGGAATCAAAAAAGCTCCGAACGGCTTCGATCTGTTCCGTCTCTTCCCTGAAATGTACCTCCACATAATCTTCCTTCAGGGATGCTTCCTGATAATATTGTATTTTCACGAAAAATATTTCCCCCTTTCCAGCTCTATTCTATCAGCCTCCCGGCAAACCGCAAGGGCTCACCGCGCAGGCTGCGCACCGGAGCGCGCAGGCTGCATTTCCTGCACGAAAATACCCCCAGAAATACGCTTCAAGCGTACCTCTGGGGGTAATGTTCCGCATTTCTCAGAAAAGCATTTTACTTACTTTGTCTTCCTCTTCCATCTTCTTTTTCAGCATATAAGTCTGATACTGGAAAAGAAGCTCTTTCTTCTGCTTCTCGGAAACTGCCTTCGGCAAATCCAGATCCTCCAGATTACTTCTGGATTTCATCTGCTGCAAAGAAGCCGATGTATTATACTGATAGGTATACTGCAGTCCGTTTGTTGAAGCGCCAAGGCTGCTTCTTTGGGACGATACCATATCAAGCGCCTTATCGATCGCATCCAGACTGAAATCATCGGAAGTCACATCCAGATCGGCAATGCCAAGGGCCTCCAGTGTCGAATTCGCCATCTGAATTCTTCTGCTGCTTCCGCTCGGATTCGTCGCAAGCTCCAGATCGGCCATGCTTCCGTCGAGCAGTTTCTGTTCATTAAAAGAGGTTCCTTCAGCCAACGACTGAATGCCGCCTTTCAGCTGATCAATCTCTTTCTGGTAAATGGCCTTATCCGAAGGCGAATTAATGCCATTCATCGATCTTAACGCAAGGTCACGGATCCTCTGCAGATAATCAGTCACGCCCCCAAGCGCTCCGTCCGCAACATTCAGCGCTCCGATGGCCATCTGCGCATTCTGCGCTCCGACGTTCAGTCCGGTCTCTTCTCTCTGCATTCTCTTTGCAATCGCAAGCCCTGCCGCATTATCCGCCGCAGAATTGATTTTTCTCCCACTCGCAATCTGAGAATAAATACCGCGCACTCCTCCGCCAATCGACATCGTAGTCATAACTGTTCCCTCCTTCCCTGTAATCCTTTTTATTTCATTATATAATCTTTTATCCGGGAACTCAACCCCTACAGCATACCTTTCAGACAGGATGTCGCAATCACCGCCAGGATGCCTCCAAGGGAAGAACCTGCCAGATTGACAATCAACTGGTACTTCCAGTCCACTTTCTCTTTTCCTTTATTCGGAATCGGCAGAATGGTAAACCATACACTGCTGAATACGGAACGCATGGCATTCATGCTGTATCCGGTACTGTTAAAGGAAAGCGACAAAAAGGCAACTGCTCCGAAACCGACCAGACCGATAATCAGCGCCTGATTCCCGCCTTTCAGTTCACTGGTTCCCATAATGCACATAAATACAATAAACATGAAAAAGAAGGTCGCGATAAGCTCCTGTATAAAATTAAGCGGAATGTTTTTCTCCACCGGATACGCCGAAAAAATACTGCGCTTGGCTCCGTCTTTCGATGCCTGAAACGAATTCCAGAAAAAAATCATACAGATAAACACCGCCGCACCGGCGGCCAGAAATTCCATCAGCAGATAAACCGCCGCTTCTTTGAATCCAAGGCCATTCCAGATCATATTGCCCAATACGACGCCAGGATTCAGATAGGCCGGCCCGCCCATAATCGCAGATACCGCAAGGCCAAATCCCACTGCCAGACTCCAGGCGATTGTCAGTTCAAGATAATTCATGGCAGCTATCTGTGTTTTTTTCAGGGATATATTGCACATATACGCATATCCGCCGGCAAGAAGCACAAAGCTGCCCGCAAACTCCGATAAATAATTCATACTAATCGTTTAACTCATTAATGGTCACCGTAAGGTGTGCCAGTCTTTCGTCAATTTCTTTGCTCGTTTCCGCCATACCGCCCGCAAGCTTCTGTACCTCGGCCGCCACGACTGCGAAACCTTTGCCGCTCTCTCCGGCACGCGCCGCTTCGATAGAGGCATTCAGCGCGAGCATGTTCTGCCTTTTACTGAAAGCCGCGATCTGAGAGGTACTTGCATTGGCCGCATCGATCTCCTTGGCCGCCTTCGAAATACCATTGCGAAGCTTTTCCAGAATGCGCTCATTCTGCTTCTCCTGATAACTGGAACGGACGAACATATTAATAACATCGCCTAACAGATTGGCTGATGCCTCGATTTCTTCTCTCGTTCTGACATTTACTTTATGCAGCGCTTCAATATATGTGTCTTCATTGATGCCAAGCTCTCTCGCCGTAGCCCGGAAAGCGTTATCATCCGGATCTTCCGGCAGAACCTGCCCTCCAATCACGCTGCCAAGCACCGTCCCGTCGCTTAAAGCAATCGGAATACCAAAATCTACCAGACCGGCATGACAGGAATATACGCCATGTCCTTCCTGATCACATTTCTCACAGCGTCTGCATCCTTCCTTGCTGCCTCTTGTCAGTTTGATACAAAAATCTGTGAAATTATAACATTCGCTTATGTACTTTCCATCCGCACCGACAGCTACGGTCGCAAGGCCCGTACTCTTCGCCCAGTTGTCCATAATATTTTCAAATTTGGCCATATCACAGAAATCTTCAATCTTCATATCTCCCCTGTCCTTTCTCATGTGAATTTTGCACAATATTTAAGACAATCGCACAAATTTTATGTATGTTTTATTGTATCATTCCAATCTGTAAAAGTAAAGGAGTTATTCTCCCGAAATTCTGCATTTCTTACTGTTATGCCAAAACAGTTACCGTTTTCTGGCCACAATGCAGATCTCCTTTGCATGCTCATCCAGAGCCGGCAGTCTGGTATCGAAATGCCCGGCCCTTATGTAACGTTTTTCAAGATAATGCTCCTTATAATATCTGGGCCCCATTCTGACCTGACCACCCGGACGTACCTTCGATTCGGCACTGTATTTTCCATAAAAAAGGCTGAACAGCTCCGAGCATTCTTCTATTTCCTCATCTGACAGATCAACCGTGTTCTTGGCGCTGTATATAACTTCTTTATGAACCGACGATTCTCTCCGGACTCTCATCCCCCAATTATGAAACATCCTCTGCCACCTCCTCTGTCCGCGCCTCCTGTAATTATCTGAACTCATATGAACGGCAATCTATGGATATTCTACTCTTCGCCGAAATAGAACTTCTCCCGCACACCTCCGGTATATTCCCGTATAGATTGCAGAAACCGCTCCCCATACCGGTTATATTTACTCTCTCCGACTCCCGTTACTTTCAGCATTTCCTTCTTATCGAGAGGCGCTCTGACGCACATATCCACCAGTGTCTTGTCGGCGAAAATAATATAAGGCGGCATATTTTCCTCTTTCGCAATCGTTGTCCGAAGTTCCCGCAGCTGTTCGAAAAGTTCCAGTCCTCTGGAGTTCAGAATATCGGAACGCCTTGTTTTGGCTCCGGATGCCGCTTTTTCTCCCGCCTTCTTTTTTTCCTCTCTCTCGTCCATCTTTGCCCTCCTGAAAATGACACGCTTGTCACCGTTTATGATTTCATCGGATTTCTCCGTAATTTTTAGAATGGCATATTTATCATTCGTTACGAAGAGCTGCCCGTCAATCAGCATTTGATTGATGATCTGTTTGATCTCCGTTTCCCGCATCGGCTTTAAAATTCCATACGACTGATAAGAGAACAGCCCATATTCCCGCAGTTTCGCCCGGTCATCTCCCGCAAGCATTCCGGCTATGACATTGATGCCGTACCGCTGTCTCACTTCCCGGATACAGGAAATGATATGGCACGCAGTTTCCGTCACATCGGTCTCCTCATATTCCCGAATGCAGTTCAGACAGTTTCCACAGCTTACCGCCTCTTTTTCCCCAAAATAATGAAGAATATAAGCCCGCAGACAATTCGATGTGGTACAGTAATAGGTCATCGTTTTCAGGCGCTCTTCATCCCGTTCCCTGACCGCCTCGATCTCCTCCGGCGTATATTCCGCTTTCTGTTCCTTATTGTCTGACAGAAAACGATTGATGATCACGTCCTGCGCCGAATAAAGCAGGACACACTCGGCCTTTCCACCGTCTCTTCCGGCCCTTCCGGCTTCCTGATAATAGTTTTCCAGACTCTGTGGCATATTATAATGGATAACATAACGCACATTAGATTTATCGATTCCCATGCCGAAAGCATTCGTCGCAACCATGACCGGCCGGGTATCGTATATGAAATCCTCCTGATTCTGCCTGCGTTCTTCTCCCGAAAGTCCCGCATGATACCGGGTCGCCAAAACCCCTTCTCCGCACAGCTTCTCATAAAGAATATCCACATTTTTTCTGGTAGCGCAGTAAATAATTCCGCTTTCCGATGCATGCTCTCCAATATAGTTTATGACATATCTGTCTTTTTTCTTCGGAGTCTCTACCGCGAAATAGAGGTTCTTACGGTCAAATCCTGTTACCAATACTTCCGGCGCCTGCAGACCAAGGACACAGATGATATCCTCCTTAACCGTTTCCGTTGCCGTCGCCGTAAAGGCGCTGATGACCGGACGCTTCCGAAGCTGTCGGATAAACTGCACGATTTTCAGATAGCTCGGCCGAAAGTCCTGCCCCCATTGCGAGATACAGTGCGCCTCATCCACCGTGAGCATCGAAATCTCCACCTGTCCGGCAAAATTCAGGAAATCACAGGTTTCCAGCCGCTCCGGCGCCACATATATAATTTTATATTGTCCTGCGGCTGCCAGCCGCAATGCTTTGGAAATCTGAGATTCGCTCAGAGAACTGTTAATGTAGGCGGCATGAACACCGGCCTGATTCAAAGCCTGTACCTGATCCTTCATCAAAGAAATGAGCGGCGATATCACAAGTGTGATGCCCGGCAGAAGAAGCGCGGGCGTCTGATAGCAGATCGACTTGCCCGCACCGGTAGGCATAATACCGAGCACATCCCGGCCAGCCAAAATGCCGTCAATCAGTATTTCCTGCCCTTCCCGAAATTCGGAATAGCCGAAATATTTCTTCAGTACATCATATTTATCCATACATTGTCCTTCCAGACCGATCGATTCTTTCCGATTCCGCATCGTTATGTTTAGAATATCATATTCGGATGGAAAATGATACTTCTATTTACGATAACTTTTCCGCCGGACCGGTCCGGGTTATTCAAATTCTCTCTCATATTTCTTAAAGAAATCATAATATGTCCGGATACTCTCAAGCTCGGTCCAGCGCTTCACATCCACTGTCTCCTCGTCCATATCATAGATTCTGGCGCCCCTCATGGAAAGCAGGAACGGAGAATGCGTGGCGATAATAAACTGACAGCCGAAGAACCTTGCCGAATCTTCCAGAAATTTTAACAGCTCCTGCTGCTTTAAAGGAGAAAGGCTGTTTTCCGGCTCGTCCAGCAGATAGAGTCCGTTATCCTTAATTTTATCCGTAAAATAAAGAAACGCGCTCTCACCGTTTGAATGCTCACGAACGTTATCCATCACATTTCGGCGCACATATTTCGACTGCGTATTGCTTCTGGCAAGGCACACTTTTTTCAGCTGCTCATAATCCTCCATGGAATGCATCGTAAACTGCGAATATTTCGTATCAAGATAATCCTCAAACAGCTCTTCTCTCTTCCGGTCAATCCCATCGTTAATACTCCTCAGGTTCAGCATAAAATCAAACACGTCGTCGCTCGTAATGATCCTGCTTCCCTTTGGCATACGGAGCACACGCCTGCTCTGTCCGCCTCCCTGACCGGAGCCGTTTCCCTGACAGCTGCATAATCTCGTATATTCCTCAAAAAAATTGGAGCGGTTATACAGCGTATCCCGTTCCAGTCCGAGCTTCTCCGCGATCACATTCAGCGCCGTCGTTTTGCCGGAACCATTGCCGCCGTACAGAATCGTCACCGGTTCAAAATCGAGTTCCCTCAGCCGGTGCTTTGATAAAACCAGAAAAGGATAAAATGTATCATAACAGGTCCTTTTCTGATTCATGGTAAAATCATATTCCTGTTCCCTCTCCGGAAACCGGAATTGTGATAAATAAATCATGGCAATTCATCCTTTACTGTTCTCACGCATATAACCTGACAGCTTTTCTTCCATAACCTCCGCCTCTGCCGCCAGCTCCCTGCTGCGTGACGGTATGGTCAGAACAACCGCCGTCAAAATAATCAAAAGCGCATACACCACACTCAGAATATCGTGAAGCGCCAGATAAACCAACGATGACTGCCAGAATGCAGATATATAAATTTCCGGAATCTCTCCCGGAGAGCTGATTCCAAAACTGTTCACCATACCCTCATACCAGGAAAACAGACGACTGAAACCTATAAGATATAGCAAAAGGGAAAAACGCCAGTTTGCCTTCATAGATCCCAGAAGCAGAATCAGCGCTATGCCAAAACCCGCAATGCCGGATACAATCGCACGCACCATCGCCACACCGTTTCCTCCTGAAAGTCCGGCAACAAAAACCGAAGCGGTAACAGATAACACCAGACCGGACAAAATCAGAAAACCGATCCATCTTTTCTTCCGCTTTACAAAACGCTTTACATCCGGGTGCCCTTCATACAACTGCTCTTCATACTCCCGGTATTTTGCCATCATTTGTTTCTGCTGTTCCTTCGTCATATATCCTGCTCCCCCTGTCGGCTTCGGCGCTCCCATTCAGGTTCCATCTCTTTCAGGTCCCACGCCTTAACTTTTCCGGTTCTTCCCATGCATTATAGCAAATTTCCATACTTCATGATTATTATAGCAGATTAAACGGCTTTTTCAAGAAATGATTGGCTCGGAGCTGACCCGTACCATAACATCCAGTACGAAATATCCGTCCTCCGTATAACACAGCATATCCCCGCCCAGCCGCTCTGCCGCTTCCTGAATCGTGCGCAGGCCGAAACCATGGTCACCGCCTTCTTTGGATGTGTCAGGGAGTTCTCCTTTTTCCACATGCAGGTTCGGCCTGCACCGGTTCCTGATCCGAATGGTCAGATAGTCTTTGTGGTACTTCACCCGCACAAAGGCTTCCCTTTTTCCTTCTGTCAGATCTTTCAGCTCATCACAGGCATTTTCCAGACCATTCGAAAGAATCTGACAAAGTTCCATATAGGGCAGCGCTTCTTCCCCGATCCGGATATCCGAATAAAATTCCGCACCCATTTCCTGCAGCTTTTGAAAATAATGGCTTAAAACCGCGTTTATATACGGACTGAGACAAAACTGTCCCGTAAGAGCTTCCATCTCAATCTCCAGATTTTTCAGATATTCTTTCGCCTCTTCCGTTTTTCCGGCCGCAAGCAGACCGGACAGCGTAACAGTATGTCCCTTCATATCATGTTTCATCCTGCGGATTCGCTGCTGATTCTCCAGCTTCGTCTCCAGTGAATACTTCTGTTCCTGCAGAATGCGCTCGCTCTGCTGCTTCCGATAAACCAGAAACTGATTATACAACGCGTAAAAAATCGTCGCATAATTAAAAAACATCAAAACCAATACAAGCACGCAGAGAAAAACATCCTCCGGCCGGTTAACGATATTCGTCGGATACTGTACAATCACGATCAACAGGACGTAATACAGCATTGTCATGCCCGCAAATACACCCCAGCCCTTTTCCACAGCATTTTGCAGCTCCAGATAAGGCTTTCGCAGAAACCGATAGATCCAATATTCAATCAGCGGAAACGCAACAAGCCTGCTGATAAACATTACCACATACTGCCCGCCTCCCAGATAATGGTCGAGCAGATTCGTAACTGCCATAATCCAGATGCATAATGTATCCGCCAGACAAAATGTAAGCAAAAACCGAAACTTCTTATCGGCAGACAACAAATACATAAAAAGAAAACTCGGCAGCGAACAGGTAAACAGAAACAGCCTGCCCGTCACCTCAAGGCCAAACACTGCCAGCACCACCACATTTATAAGCATGATCAGTCCCATTATGCTCCCCACCAGCCACAAAGTTTTTTTCTTCGGGTAACGGGAACGGAAAAGCATAATAAACAGAAAAGTAACATGGAACATTGCCCAATAAATCGAAAGATCCATTAATATCTGCGTCTTCAAATAGATACCTCCCTGTGTTGTTTCTTACTAAATTTTTGCAAAAGATTCACGAAACGAATCAATTATAACATACCGGACATTAATAGACAATTTTCATCCGGACAATCATAATAATAAAAAAACAAAGGAGAATATTTATCCATGAATACTTTACATCACTATATTACAGAATACATCGAATACTGCGGATATCGAAAACGTCTGGATTCCAAAACTTTAAAGGCATACCGGATTGATCTGATACAATATGAAGCCTTCTGTCACAGCCTGTCCGGCAGAACTCCTGTTTTTAATAAAAGCACTGTTGATCAGTTTATTACCAGATTGCACAGACAGTACAAACCGAAAACGGTTAAACGCAAGATCGCCAGCCTGAAAGCTTTTTTTCATCATTTGGAATACCGGGAATTACTGAGTGAAAACCCATTCGCCAAACTGGATATCCGTTTTCGTGAAGCCAGACTGCTTCCAAGAACCATCCCGTTTCATTCCATACAATCATTCCTTGCCACGCTCTATGCGCAAAAAGAACAGGCTGCCTCGGCATATCAGCTCCGATGCTGCATTCGGGACATCGCCGTCATCGAGTTATTATTCGCAACCGGAATGCGTATATCCGAGCTTTGTTCCCTGAAGCCTTCGGATATCGATCTGGAAAGCTGCAATATCCTGATTTACGGAAAAGGGGCGAAAGAAAGAATCATACAGCTTGGCAATCAGGAGGTGACTGCCGCATTGGCATTATATCACAAGACCTTTCAAAAAGACATTGAACTGTGTGGATATTTCTTCGTAAACAGACTGGGACACCGGCTGTCAGACCAGTCCGTGCGGAATATGATAAACCGCTGCGCCGCACTGGCCGGCATCAGTCAACACATCACACCACATATGTTCCGTCATTCTTTTGCCACACTTTTACTGGAGCAGGATGTGGACATCCGGTATATCCAGCGAATGCTCGGACACAGCTCGATCAGCACGACGGAGATCTATACGCATGTATCGAGCGCGAAACAGAAGGATATTCTGGTGCATAAGCATCCACGGAACCGGATGGTAATGAACGAAGGATAATTCCTGATTATCGTGGATAGATGGGTGACTGAAAGC
>CALDLG010000078.1 GCA_937910785.1 uncultured Lachnospiraceae bacterium
GGTTTTACGTCGCATTCAGATGTTCATCGATGGATTTGAGCTGGTGCAGGGCTCAATGGACGATGTGTTTCTAAATGTAACCGGTAAGGCGCTGGAACAGAATAATGATGGTGGACAGATGCCTGTAAGAGCGGCAAAATGAGGCCGGTATGAAGAAATAAGTAAGAGGCAGGGCTATTATATATAGTAAGGAATGTATATGGCATTGCATGCAACATGCAATAAGAAAGGAGCATAGCATTGCATGCAACATGCAATAAGGAAAGGAACATGGCATTGCATGCAACATGCAATAAGAAAGGAACATGGCATTGCATGCAATAGGAAAGGAACATGGTATTGTGCACAATAAGGAAGGAACATGGCAAATTATCTGCAATAAGAAAACTACATGACATATGCGGGAGGGAAAGAAAATATGAGAGCGGTAATGTATCTGGTGAAAAGAAATATTCTGATTTTTATGCGGGACAGGGGAACAGTGATTTCTTCGGTATTGTCGATGCTAATCTCGCTGGGCCTGATGATTCTCTTTCTTGGGAACATGAACGTCGAGGATATCGTATATGCGTTGGAAAAGCTGGGGGGAAGCAGGGACACGGCGGCGGACCGGACCAACGCGGAGTACCTGATTACGATGTGGACAATAGCGGGAATCCTTCTTTCGAATACGGTAACGGTGACGATAACGGCAGTGGGCAGTATGATAGAAGATGAAGTGAGCATGCGGCTTGCAAGCTTTTATGTAACGCCCGTAAAAAGGCTTGGAATTGCTTTCGGATATGTTTTCTCGGCATGGTGTATCGCCGTCCTGCTGTGTGTAATTACAATGGCGGCTTCGCAGGGATATCTGGCAGCTGCCGGATTGGCGGCGCTTGGAGGGACGGCGCAGCTTAAACTGTTCGGCATGATCGCGCTGAATGCCTTTGTCTATGCGGCGATCGGGTATCTGATTGCACTGTTTATCCATAGCGTGGGCGCCTGGAATGGTCTGCTTACGATTGTCGGAACGCTGGTTGGATTTGCCGGTGGGATTTATCTGCCGATGTCGGTGATGCCGGAGCGGATTGCGGATATTCTGAAACATCTGCCGGTTCTGCATGGTGCGGCAATGATGCGCGTTGTCTGCACGAAAGAGGCTGTGGAAACGACCTTTGCAGGAGCGCCGGCGGAGGCAGTGGAGATTTTCCGGGAAAAGATGGGGATTACGGTCGTGATGGGGGATGGCCCGGTGCCGTTTGCCGCGCAGGCCGGGTATCTGTTTACGCTTGGCGCACTTACGATTGTGGTGGCCGTCGTGATCAGCAGAAGAAAGAATCTGTATGACAGGTAAGCGATGCGATAAAGAAACTGCGATATGGAAAGCGTTACGGCCTGCCGGTACCCAGATTGAGAAATGATATGAATGCGAAAAATGAGGACTGATTTTATATGAAAATTATTATAGAAGATATCGGACCGGAGGAGGAAGAGGCGGTGATCATCCGCTGCCGTGAGGTGGACGAAGCTGTTTTGCAGCTTGTAAATGCTCTGAAGGTGAAAAAGGAAAAACTGACGGTCAGACAGGGAGAGAAGATTCTCCAGATAGAACCGGGCAATATCTATTATATTGAGGCGGTTGATAATAAGGTTTTTCTTTATCTGGAAAACAGCGTATATGAAACGAGAATGAAGCTATATGAGCTGGAAAGGCGTTTTGCGGGAACTGATTTTTTCAGAGTGTCCAAATCGGTGATTCTGAATCTGGCAAAGGTCAGGAGCTTCACGCCGGGGTTCAACGGAAGGTTCGAGGCATTGATGAGAAACGGAGAGCGCGTCGGAATTTCGAGACAGTATGTGCCGCTTTTAAAAAATAAGCTTGGCATATGACGGAGACTTTTTGGAATTGTTTGTACCGATGCAGGCGGCAATGATACCGATGCAGGCGGTAAATCAGGAGGTGTAGAAGATGTTATCAAGAATCAAGGAAGTCTTGCAGACGTTTCCCTATGTCGTAACCGGTGTGCTTTTTGCATGCGCTTTGTTTATTACGATTTTCAACGAAGAAGCGTATATTCCGGCAGGTCTTTTCTGGCAGATACTGGCCGTATCTTTCCTGTGCGTACTGGGAGATCTTTTTTTCCCGCAGAGGGATATGACCGGACGGGAGCGCAGGGTACGCAGACTGCTGCATTATCTTTATATCAATGTGGTGGTTTTCGGAAGCGGCCGGATTTTTCATTGGTACGATGCGGGAAATCTGATCATGAATGCATTTATTTTTTTGATGATCATTGTGATATGCTATTCGGTATCCTTTGTGATACAGCGGAGAAACAGGAGGCTTTCGGAACTGTTGAATGAACGTCTGGAGCAGTATCAGAATAAAATGCAATAAGTAAGTACGGCGGAAGCAGACAAGGTATGACTGACCGATAAAAATAAATTGCCATGCGTCCTTATTCGTTATATAATATTTTATTATGGGCTTTTATAGATTTGGATCTTCTTACCAAATACTGCAGGCCGGAGGAAAGGCAGGATAATTGAATGGATCAGAAAATACCTTATAAAATTTATCTGGAAGAACAGGAAATGCCGGAGCAGTGGTATAATGTGCGCGCCGACATGAAAAAGAAACCGGCGCCGATCTTAAATCCCGGAACGTTACAGCCGATTACGGAGGATGAGCTTTCTGCTGTTTTCTGTCGGGAACTGGCGAAGCAGGAGCTGGACGATACGACACCGTATTTTGATATTCCACAGGAGATTCGGGATTTTTATAAGATGTATCGGCCGTCGCCGCTTGTCCGGGCGTATTGTCTGGAGGAAAAGCTGGGGACGCCGGCGCATATTTATTATAAATTTGAAGGCAATAATACGTCGGGAAGCCATAAACTCAATTCTGCGATTGCGCAGGCTTATTATGCGAAAAGACAGGGGTTAAAAGGGGTGACGACGGAGACCGGGGCAGGCCAGTGGGGGACGGCGCTTTCCATGGCGTGTTCTTATTTTGATCTGGACTGCCAGGTTTATATGGTGAAGTGCTCTTATGAGCAGAAGCCTTTCAGACGGGAGGTTATGCGTACCTATGGCGCAAAAGTGACGCCTTCCCCTTCCATGAATACGAAAGTCGGGCGTAAAATTAATGAGGAATTTCCGGGAACGACAGGAAGTCTTGGATGTGCCATTTCCGAAGCGGTGGAGGCCGCTACGGAGCAGGAAGGATATCGTTACGTACTGGGCTCGGTGCTTTCGCAGGTATTGCTGCATCAGTCTATCATTGGTCTGGAGACCAAAGCGGCTTTGGATAAATACGGCATTAAGGCCGATATGGTTATCGGCTGTGCCGGCGGCGGTTCCAATCTGGGAGGATTAATTTCACCTTTTGCGGGGGAAATTTTAAGGGGAGAAGCAAATTATCAGATGATCGCGGTAGAACCGGCATCCTGTCCGAGTCTGACACGTGGCGTTTATGCGTATGATTTTTGCGATACGGGAAAAGTCTGTCCGCTTTCGAAAATGTATACGCTGGGAAGTGGTTTCATTCCTTCCGCGAATCATGCGGGAGGGCTTCGGTATCATGGTATGAGCTCCACGGTTTCCGAACTGTATGATCAGGGACTGCTGGAAGCCAGAAGCGTAGAGCAGACGGAGGTATTCCGGGCGGCCGAGACATTTGCGAGAGTGGAAGGAATCCTTCCGGCTCCGGAGAGCAGCCATGCGATTAAGGTCGCTATCGATGAGGCGATGAAGTGTAAGGAGACCGGGGAGGAGAAGAATATCGTGTTTGGCCTTACCGGAACCGGTTATTTTGACATGGTTGCCTATCAGCGGTACAACGATGGTAAGATGGAGGATTATATTCCCACGGATGAAGAGCTGGAGCGCGCGATTGCAAAACTTCCGAAGATCTGATGGCGTATCGGAGATATGACAAACGATGTAAAAGTCTGGGGATTGTAGATGAATAAAAAAAGAAATAGAAATATATCGGACAAAGGGGTTCCTCTGTTTCTTTCAATTCTGAGCGTTTTTCTGATTCTGGGAGGCATTGTGTTTTCAGTTTCCGGAAAGATATCGAAACAGATGTCTGCCTCAGCAATTTCGAATCTGAATGAGAGTCTGGATTTGATAAAATGTACGATAGAGTCGATTTTGGATAAAGAGGCGGAGTTTCAGAAGCTGATGGCGCAGGAAATGGCCATGAGGGAGGAACCGGAGGAGTATATCCGTACCTATGTGAAGAATCAGACGATGGTGAAAATTTCCTTTATCCGGGAGGGAAAAACGGAAGGCATTTCCAGTACGGGAGATGTTTTTACCGAGGAAGAAATGGACTTTTCTCCGGATGCAACGATAGACGGACTGGAAGTTTCCCGTTCTTATATGAATTATATGGGGACATGGGCATATACCATCAAATGTCCCGTGATAAAGGAGGAACAGAGAATCGGTGCGCTCTATGTGGAGTATACTTATGATTCTCTTGATAAATCACTCCCCGACAGGTTTTATGATAACAATGCCGTACTTTATGTTATGGATGCAAAGACGGAAAGATTTGTGTTGAAACCAAAGGGAATAGGTGAGCGGAGCGCAGGGCACCTGAATCTGGAGGATTTCTACAGCGCCAATGAAATTCAGGAGGAAGATCTTCGCGCTGAAGTGGAAAACTGCGTTCAGAGCGGAAAGGATATCATGTTCTATCATGATATCCGGGGAGAAAGTGCCCTGAATTATATGTGGACGGTTAATGGCGGTACGATTTATCTGATTGGATATGTACCGGTCGAGGCGATTCTGCAGGAAGGAAAGTTTGTAAATCACAATATTTTTATTGTTGTGGCAGTTATGCTGATTGCTTTTTTTCTCTGCTGCATTTTGTATTATTTTAATCAGAGACAACAGAGAAAAATCATGCGGGAGCGGGAGGCGGAAAGAGAGCTGCATAATAAGCAGCTGGCGGAGGCATTGCATGCCGCACAGCTGGCGAGCAGTTCCAAGACGACGTTTCTTTCCAATATGTCCCATGATATCCGTACGCCGATGAATGCGGTTCTCGGATTTACCACACTGCTTGAAAAGGATGCGGATAATCCGGATAAGGTGAGAGAGTATACGAAAAAAATTATGGCATCCGGACAGCATCTGCTCAGTCTGATTAACGATATTCTGGATGTTTCCAAGATTGAAAGCGGAAAGGTCATTCTGAACATAGAAGAGTTTACGCTGAATGATCTGGTATCTTCCATTGACGCAATCGTCCGTCCCATGGCAAGCCAAAGAAAGCAGGAATTTCATGTGGAGGTAAAGGATATCAGGCATGAACGTCTGCTGGGCGATGAAACGAGAATCAATCAGATTCTGATTAATCTTCTTTCCAATGCCGTAAAATATACGCCGGAGAGCGGAAATATCTGGTTCCGTATGATTGGTTTAAAGCAGCGGTCCAGTCAGTTTGAACATATCCGGATCGAAGTGGAAGACGACGGATACGGCATGACGCAGGAGTATTTAAAAACGATCTTCGATGCGTTCACGAGAGCGGAAAACAGTACGACGAACAAGGTTCAGGGTACTGGTCTTGGCATGGCCATCACCAAAAATATTGTGGAGCTCATGGGAGGAACCATCGAAGTTTTCAGTGAAGTCGATAAGGGAAGTCTTTTCCGGGTGGAACTGGAGTTCCGCATACCGGAGGGACAGACGGATAAGCTGTTCTGGGAAAAATGCGGCATTTCCCGTATTCTGTCACTGAACGGAGACAAACAGGAGAGCAGAAATATTCAGATGCTCATGGCAGATATGAATGTTACGGTGGAAAGCGTTTTCGACGTGGAAGAAGCCCTGCATATGATACGGAATGCCGGAAATACGGATAATGGCTATCATCTGGTTCTTTTTGACTGGGATGCGACGAAGCTTGGCGGCATTCGAAATGCGGATAAGATCCGGAAGGCGCTTCCGAAAACAGTTCCTC
>CALDLG010000079.1 GCA_937910785.1 uncultured Lachnospiraceae bacterium
ACCCCTGTTTCCGCCGTGAGAGGGCGGCGTCTTAACCGCTTGACCAACGAGCCATATTGAGCTACTTGCTTATTCTATTATATCTTATTCAAAAAATCAAGTGTTTTTTTAATTTTCTGTTATAATCTTTTCTATATATCTCCTGTCATGCTCTGTCACAGCTCTCGATTATGCATGAAAAATGGAGCATACGGGATTCGAACCCGTGACCTCAACAATGCGAATGTTGCGCGCTCCCAACTGCGCTAATGCCCCATGGAGGATATTATAGCACAAACATTTCAAAAATGTAATAGGCAATTTAAAAATTTTTTCGATTTTTCCCGAATTTTATCCTCACTTAATCTTCCTTCAGGAATTTTTTAATCAGTTTATAAAGCCGCGGCGTATCGAGCGGCTTTGCCAGATGGGCATTCATACCGCTTTCCATCGCCATTTTTTTATCTTCTTCAAACGCATTTGCCGAAACCGCAATGATTGGGATGCCGGCAAGCGCCGGATTTTTCATTTCCCGTATCGCCCTTGTCGCACGATATCCATCCATAATAGGCATCTGAATATCCATCAGAATCAGGCCGTAATATCCCGGTTCGGACTGTTTGATCATTTCTACCGCCACGCTTCCGTCCTCTGCCGTATCCACGAGAAAACCGGCGTCCTTTAACACCTCATACTCGATTTCCAGGTTAATCTCGTTATCGTCTACGATCAGAATCCGTCTGGTAGTCGACAAATCTGCGATAACCTCCTCCTCATCCGCGTCACAGTGCTCTGATTCTTTCCGGATGCGCAGAGGAAGGGTAACCACAAACCTGCTGCCTTCGCCAACGATACTGGAAACCTCGATCGTTCCTCCGATCATATCCACCAGCTTCTTCGCAATCGTCAGACCAAGACCGGTTCCATGAATTCCACTCAGCGTCGTATTCTTTTCGCGCTCAAAAGGTTCAAAAACACTTGTCATGAATTCTTCGCTGATGCCGATGCCGTTGTCCTCCACGATAAACTGATACATTCTGTGGTTATTCGGCGCACCGGACATTTCCTTCTCCATGACGATGAGAATGACTCTTCCATCCATTCCCGTATATTTCACCGCATTGTCTGCCAGATAGGCAAGAATCTGCGTGAGCTTGCTCTTATCGGTGCACACATTATCATGCTTCAGATTGGAAATATCAAGCGACAGCGTAATATTCTTTTCCGCCGCTTTTGGCAGAATATCCATCTGTATCTGATGGGTGATTTCCATCAGGCTGCATTCCTCTTCTTCAATTCCTGTATTTCCTGCTTCCAGTCTTGAAATTTCCAGCACATCGTTTAAAAGCTGCAGCAGCTGATCGCTGGATGCGGAAATCATATCCAGATAACCTGAAACCTTTTCATGGTTCTGTATATGTTTCTTAATCAGGGCTGTAAAACCCACAATCGCGTTCATCGGCGTACGGATATCATGGGACATATTGGCAAGAAACAGATTTTTGGCATTATTAGCCGTATTCGCCTCATTCAGCGCGTCCTTCAAAAGCTTCTTCTGTTTCATTTCATGGATCATTTCCTCATCCACATTCCGATAACCGAAAACTACCTGAGAAATATGTTCTTCATTTCCGACATTCACGACGCGCAGCTGGACATACTTGACCGTATCTCCATTAAAAACCCGGAAATTGAGATGAAAGGTCTTATCCGCAGATTTTTCCAGCTCACTCCTGATATAAACGGGATCACTTATGCCCGCTAACAGCTCTTTGTCTTCCGGATAAACCCAGTTTTCAATATAATCGGCATCAAAACCGGTGAATCTGCATATCATATAAGGTTCCGGAAAAAGCTTACGAAACCGTTCGCTTACGCGGTATGCCTTAATCTTATCCGCATTCAGATCCACATAGAAAATAGACTCATAGTCGATGCTCAGACCTTCGATCATCTCCAGACGAATCAGGTGCTCCTGATGAATGACCTTCATTTCTTTATCATACTGATCGAGCTGATCCTGCAGCTCCTGCTCTTTTTTCAGTTTCTCACTGAACCAGACTTCAATTTTTTCTACCTGGCGTTCCTTTTTCTCCGTCGCATCTCCTACGAATACATAGAAAACATCTCCCACCGATTCGCTGTGCACGAAATGTCCGTAATCATCCAGCCAGCGTATCTTACCGTCTTTTCGAATAATACGGTATTCCACATAATCCAGATCGTACTGGCTGTTGGCAATCTGCTCCCGGATGCTCTGCTCTACCGCCTCCAGATCATCGGGATGTACGATGCCGCGAAAAGAATTGCCGGTCAGTTCCCGCAGTTCCTGCATCGAGTCACACTGAAAAATACGAAGCAATGCCTCATTGGCATAAATAAGGGTCTCTTCCTCATCCGCCCGGTAAATAAAAAAGCCCCCCGGCATAATATCCGCAAAATGCTTTAAATGATATGCCGCTTCCCGGTATTCGCTCTTCTGCTCCGGAAACTGATCCGGAGATTCCATCAGAACAGACACCAGAGACTCGATGATATTATATTCCAATTTTAACTGATTATCCATGCCAGCCTCCATATCGCAGCCAGACTGCAATTTCAATGCAAACATAACAGTTCGCTGTTCGTAAACGCAAAAAACAATAGAAGCCCTCTGCAAAGAGCTTCTACTATTATACCAATTATGGGAAAAAAATCAATCTTTTCGAAAAAAGTCACGTCACGTTTTCAACCGTTTTTGACCGCCTTCCGAACTGCCTGTTTGAAGCTGATCAGGCCACTCTATGATTACTTTGAACAGATCCCCGTCGGCTTCCAGCCGGAATTTTCCGCCCTGAATCTCAGTGAGGCTTCTGGCTATGGCAAGCCCAAGCCCGCTCCCCTCGGAATTGCGGGAGGTATCTCCCCGCACGAACCGCTCGCTCAATTCCTGCGGATTGCCCAGAATCTCCTGCTCGGAAATATTCTTCATCCCGATCCGGATGCGCGGACAGGAACCCTCCTGTTCACCGACCCGTTCCACCGTCACAAACACTCTCGTATCATGCAGCGCGTATTTGATAATATTGACATACAGATTCTCAAAAATCCGATAAGTTTTCTGGCTGTCAAGCCGCAGAATCACTTTTTCCTCCGGCACGCTAAAGCGCACCTGCAGACCGGCTTCCAGCATTTTATCCTCATATTCCAGATAGACCTGGCGCATCAGATTGCAAATATCCACCGGCACAGGGTCCAGCGTCACGCTGCCGCTGTTTGCCTTGCTTACCTCGAACAAATCTTCAATGAGTACCTTCAGACGCAGAGATTTGCGCTCCAGCGTTTCCAGATATTCCTTCCGCTGCTCTTCCGTACTGTTTTCTTCTTTCAGCAGATCGATATAAGTAATAATTGCCGTCAGCGGCGTTTTCAGATCATGCGACACATTCGTGATCAGTTCCGTTTTCATCCGCTGGCTCCTGACCTCCTCTTCGACTGCCCTCTGAAACCCGTCCTGAATCTCATACAGCTCTCTTTTATAGGATTCAAATATACCGAAGTCCCCGTCGAACGTATTGTTCAGGTTTCCCTCCGCAATGGAGTTCGTGGCCCGCAGCATACCGCGATACTGCTCCTGTATCCTGTACAGATATTTTTTCAGGATAAAATACAGGACAATGGTATAGCCAAGCACCAGAAAAATACCGAATCCCCAGCACAGACAGGCGATGGACAACAGGCAGAAATTGATGAAAAGAACCGTCCTGAGCATTTTGCTGACATCCTCGCCCAAATCGAGGTCAAGAATCTGTTTTTTTAACCTTCGGTAACACTTTTTACAAAAGGATGCCGTCTTTTTCACGGCCAGCACGCACCACACTCTTGTACGGAAATAGTTTCTGCCTCCCCGCAGCGCATCCGACGCTTCCAGACAGCCGAAATACCAGATGCCGAACAGAACCGCAAAAAAGACGAAGGCGGTTATGCTTTTGATCATGTCATATTCTGTTCCTTCCGCAAATTCAACCGGCAGGTTAAAATTCATCCATTGCAGAAGGCTGCCGCTTTCCGCATTTTTTATAAAAACGATCGTCAGTTCGAAGCCGAAGGAAAGCAGCACGGCCGCCAGACATAAAATAAGCTCCAACGGCGCTTTCCGCTCCCGTCTTCCGGTTAAAAGGGCGGGCCTGCCGATTGCGAGGCACGCCGTAACAAGCAGGATGCCTGCCATAATAAACAGATAGACCAAAGACACACCCGCATTGTAATAGCTGTAATCCGCCATGTACGGATCCCAAAAACTATAACCGGAAAGAATCGCTTCCTGCTGTTCTTTCGTCATCGCATAAATAAACGTGGCATTTGCCGCCTTTTTCTGGGAAACCGTGAGCAGCTTCTTTACCTGACCTGTTTCGAAATTCCGGAGTGCATAATGTTCCTCTTCTTCTCTGTCCGGCAGAAGTCTCCCAAGGCGGCTGCTTTCCATCGTCTGCACCGCTTTTAAAAGCATGTTCGCATCGTTTCCCCGCACGCTGATATTCTGTAAATTGCCCGCCGCATCATAATCCATCAGAACATAGTATACATATTCCTCCAGCGCCGTCTGCTCTCCGCCATCTTTCGGCATATCCGCCAGCGTTTCGATAGGCAGCATCGTGTTCTTCAGAAAGGTCCCGCTTTCCTTATCCAGAACATAATAATCCATCTGTGTTCCGATATCGTTCATATATTCATCGCGGATATGCGCAATCCGCTCCTGAATCTGTCCCACATACAGGGACAGAATACTGCTCAGCTGTCCTTCATCCACATAGTTTGCTCCGACATATTCCTCCGGCTCATATTCTCCTTCTGTCATTTCCCCATCAATCAGATACCTTTGTCCCGGCTCGCTGATCTCATCCCTCATGTACAGTTCTTCACAGGCATAGCTTTTGTCCCCTTTTTTATCCAGCACATTTTTATAGAGAACATAATTGCTCTGCAGCAGGCAGAACAGAAAATCTTCGCCCGCAAGCCGCTCTTTCCTGTAGTCCTCCTGATAGACCTCCGCCTTCCTTCCGAACTCCGGAAGCAGCATGACA
>CALDLG010000080.1 GCA_937910785.1 uncultured Lachnospiraceae bacterium
ACAATATGGAAATGGTTATGGCGGTTATCGCGGCGGCGGAAGAGATGAATGCGCCGGCAATTTTGCAGACGACACCTTCTACCGTTAAATATGCCGGGCTGCCACTATATTATGCAAATGTCAAAGCGGCTGCAAAATCGGCAAAAGTTCCGATCGCGCTCCATCTGGATCATGGAAACAGTTTTTCCCTTGCAATGCAGGCATTGCGGGTCGGCTACACATCCATCATGATAGATGGCTCTCACGAATCGTTTGATGATAATATCCTGCTTACAAGAAGCGTGGTGGAAGCCTGTGCCCCTTCCGGAATACCGGTGGAAGCGGAGCTTGGCAAGGTGGGCGGCAAAGAGGATGATCTGGACTGCAATGATCCCGGTTATACCGAACCGGACGATGCGGAGAAATTCGTCAGGGAGACGGGAATCAGTTCTCTTGCGGTTGCGATCGGTACGGCCCATGGCATTTATAAGGGAGAACCGAAGCTGGATGTGGAGAGGCTTTCCGAGATACGCAGACGGGTAAGCATTCCGCTTGTACTGCATGGCGCGTCGGGTGTTCCGGATGATGCGGTCAGAGAATGCATCAGGAGGGGCATCAGCAAAGTGAACTTCGCGACAGAGCTCCGCATCGCATACAGCAACGGCGTCAAACAGTTCCTGAAAGACAATCCGGAGGCGTTTGATCCGAAGAAATACGGCGCTGTCGGGATGGAATATGTAACCGGAGTGGTGAAGGATAAAATAACGGTATGCGGGTCTGCCGGAAAGGCTTAGACACCGCAGAACGGGGTTTATGAAACGATTTTAACATGTAATTGGGAGGAAGAACATTGGAAAAAATCAAACAGAATCCAATTGTGAAAAAACTGGGGTTCAACAGAATTATTTTGTGCTGTGTACTCCTGCTGATGTATGTGCTTTTTGCACTGCTCAGCGATAATTTTACGGGACTTCCGAGAATTTTGAGCGCACTTAATTATGCCTATTTCCTGGGATTTTTATCGCTCGGCGTAACCTTTGTCATCGCTACGGGAGGCATCGATTTTTCGATCGGACCGGTGATGTTCTGTTCGGCGCTGATTTCCGGTTACTGCCTGACATCCTATGGTGTTCCGGTAGCATTAAGCCTGGTGATCAGCGTACTGGTAGGCATGCTGTTTGGCACCTTCAACGGTTATCTTGTGGCATACTGGTCGGTCCCGCCTTTTATCGTATCCATGGCGAGCATGAATATCGCCAAAGGCGTCGCTTCCGTTTTTACGAAGACGCAGTCCGTCAGCTGGCCGCAGGGCGTATCGGAGCAGGGCTGGTTCCGGAATCTGGTAAAAGTGGGGAACTTCCCGGTAGGACTTGTCATTTTTCTTGTTTTTGCCGTAATCTGTTCGGTTATTCTGAATAAGACCAAAGCGGGACGTTACATACTGAGCCTTGGAAGCAATAAAGAGGCGGTAAGGCTTTCCGGCGTCAATATCAAAAAGTGGGAAATGCTGGCGTATGTGATCTGCGGTATTCTCGTAGGGATCGCGGCCATCTTCTTCGTAGCGGCGTACACGACGGTTCAGCCCGGATATGGCGATCAGTACAATAATGAAGCGATCGCCGGATGTGTTATGGGAGGAACTTCCATGGCGGGCGGTCTTGCGTCCATCGGCGGTACGGTGATCGGTGTATTCATCATCGCTCTTTTACAGGAAGGTATTCTGGCGCTTCACTTTACGAAGGATTATCAGCTTATTATTACGGGTATCATTGTTATTGTAGCGGTATATGCGGACGTTGTTGCAAGGCGCAGAAAGAACTGATAACTGACGGAGCAAGAAAGGTGAAGGTAAGAGTATGGGTGAAGTAATCTTAACGATGAAAGAAATTGATAAATCTTTCCCTGGCGTTCATGCGCTCGATCACGTCAGCTTTGAAGTGAAGAAGGGTGAAGTGCATGCCCTGATGGGGGAGAACGGCGCAGGAAAATCCACGCTGATGAAGGTTCTGACCGGCATCTATAAAAAGGATTCCGGGACCATTACCTATGAAGGAAAAGAAATTGAGTTTCACAATACGAGAGAGGCACAGGATGCGGGTATTGTGATTGTGCATCAGGAATTGAACATGCTTGGCCATCTGACGGTGGCGCAGAATATTTTTATCGGAAGAGAGTTCAAAAAGGGAATTGTCATCGATGATAAGAAGATGAATGAGGAAGCGAAAAAGCTTTTTGACAGGCTTCATATCGATATCGATCCGGCAGAGACGATGAGCAATCTGACGGTCGGCAAACAGCAGATGTGCGAAATCGCCAAAGCGATTTCCCATGAAGCGAAGGTCATCATCTTCGATGAGCCTTCGGCGGCGCTGACGGAAGCCGAAATCGAAGAATTATTTAAGATTATCAGGGATCTGCGGAAGCAGCAGCTTGGTATCGTATACATATCCCACCGTATGGATGAAATCAAGGTGATTACCGACAGAGTAACGGTTATGCGTGACGGCACCTATGTGGGAACGCTGATTACGGAAGAGTGTACGAAAGACGATATCATCAATATGATGGTCGGACGTGTAATTTATGAAGACCCGAAGGAGCACAGCATGGTGGCGCCCAATGCGCCGGTAGTGCTGAAGGTGGAGCATCTGAACGCGGGCAAAATGGTGCAGGACGTCAGCTTTGAACTGCGTAAAGGGGAAATTCTCGGTTTCTCCGGATTGATGGGCGCGGGCCGCACCGAAACCGCGAGGGCGATCTTCGGAGCCGATCCCAAGGAAAGCGGCGATATTTACATCAACGGAAAGAAAGTGGAGATTAATTCGCCTGAGGACGCGGTAAAATGTGGTATCGGTTATCTGTCGGAGGACAGGAAACGCTACGGCATCGTCGTACAGAAAACGGTTGCCGAAAACTCCACGATGGCGACTCTCGAAAAATATATGAAAGGTCTTTTCATTGATAAGAAGAAAGAGAGAAAGGTTACGGAAGAATATGTAAAGTCTCTCGCGACGAAGACGCCGAGCGTAGATCAGCTGGTGGTGAATCTTTCCGGCGGTAACCAGCAGAAGGTGGTTATTGCGAAATGGCTTGTAAGGGACTGCGATATTCTGATCTTCGACGAACCGACGAGAGGAATTGATGTCGGTGCGAAGAATGAGATTTACAAGCTGATGAACAAGCTGGCGGAAGAAGGAAAATCCATTATCATGATTTCTTCTGAAATGACTGAAATATTGAGAATGAGCGACCGCATCGTTATCATGTGCGAGGGCAGGAAGACCGGCGAGGTCAGCATTGAAGAAGCCTCTCAGGAAGCGATCATGAATATGGCGACGCGAGAGATAAGTTAGGAGGAAGAAGACATGGGTAAAAGCAATGCATCGAATAAATCGATGATTTCCAGACTGGGCGGTCAGAAATTCATTGTGCTTCTGGTAGTTATCGGATTGATCATCTTTTTCAGTGCGATCAGTCCTGACTTTAGAAAATATACGACATTTATGAGTATTCTGGACTACTCCTATTACATAGCGCTGATGGCGATCGGCGTAACCTTCCCGTTAATTACGGGGGGCGTTGACCTTTCCATCGGTACCGGGCTGATCTGTTACTCCCTGACGGGCGGTTATCTGATCGTGCAGAAGGGCTGGCCCGTAGGAGCAGGCATGGCGGTTGCGCTTCTGCTCAGTATCGCAATCGGACTGTTGAATGGCGTACTGGTTGCCATTATGAACCTGCCGCCGTTTCTTGCGACATTATGTACCTGTATGATCACCCGCGGACTCGGTTCCATTTTCTCGAAGGGCTTCGGTATTTCATGGCCGACGAGTGGAACGCCGGGAAGCTGGTTTCGGAGTATCTTTAAGATTACGGTAAACGGAACGAAAATTCCGCTCGGATTTCTGTGGGTAGTGCTTTTGGTGATATTGATGGCGTTTGTGCTGAATCATACGAAGATCGGACGTTATACGATCGCGATCGGCAGCAACAAGGAAGCGACGATCCTTTCCGGCATCAATGTGAAATTTTACCACATTATGGCTTATGTAATCTCCGGATTTTTTGCGGGACTTGCGGCAATCGCTTATTCCGCGGTGTTCTCGACGGTACAGCCGGGTACGGGAGCCGGGTTTGAGCTGGAGGCGATCGGCGGAGCAATTATCGGCGGCGTATCTGCCAGCGGCGGTGTCGGCAGCGTGGAAGGTTCTCTGATCGGCGTATTCGTCATCTGTCTGTTAAAGACCGGACTTCCTTACATTGGGCTGCAGGCGAACTGGCAGCAGATCATTACGGGCCTTGTGCTGATCGGAGCGGTTCTGATCGATATCATGAAAAAGAAGAAAGAACAGGCATAAAAAGAATGCTGAAAAGAGGCGTTCTTTATAAAAGGTATTCATACGATATGCAGCCGCACTGCGGTTACATATAGATATCACTTCAAATCAAAAGGAGGACAAAAAATGAAAAAGAGAGTATTGGCAACACTGATGAGCGTAAGCCTGGTAGCTGCATTGCTTGTTGGATGTGGTGATTCCGGTTCCAAACCTGCTTCATCATCGACGGATTCGGCGTCAACAGATTCGGCGTCAACGGATTCGGCATCAACGGATTCATCCGCAGATACGACAGCATCTTCAGGTGATTCTTCATCTGCGGCAACCGGCGGAGATTACACGTTTGAAATCATCGTTAAGAGCTACCAGTCATCTTACTGGCAGGCAGCCGTAACGGGTGTAAATCAGAAAGCGGAAGAACTCGGCGTAAAGGTCAGCTGTACAGGTCCTAACGCGGAAAGCGATATTGCAGATCAGGTCAACATGCTGAATAACGCGATTAACAACGCTCCGAATGGCATCGGCCTTGCTGCCTGTGACCAGGAAGCATGTCTGGATGCATTGCAGACAGCAATGGACAAAGGTATTCCGGTAGTATGTTTTGACTCCGGTATTCCGAGCGCTCCGGCAGGCTCCGTATACGCGACCATCGCAACGGATAACTATGCGGCAGGCGCAACGGCGGCAGAGAACCTTTATCCTGCTCTGAAAGACAAGATTGCAAGCGCAGGCGCACCGGTAAGAATCGGTGAAGTAAATCAGGAAGCTACTTCCGAATCCATTACAAGCCGTGGTCTTGGATTTATCGACAAGTTCATCGAGCTGGCAACGGCAGACGGCAAGAGCGTAGCGGTTATCGGTAATGAGTATTATGTAAATAACTGCAAAGACAAAGGCGACGAAGCAAGCGCAGATATCATCATCGAAGTTGCGGTACCGGCACAGACAACCGTTGAATTGTGTGCAACAGAGGCATCCGTTATCCTGAACAAAGCTGATACGATCGGTATGTTCGGTTCCAATCAGGTTGCGGCTGAAGGTATCCTGACAGCAAACGAGAACCTTGACGTACTCGGAACAGATCCTGCAACATCGATTCTGGCAGCAGGCTTTGATGCCGGTTCCGTAATCAAGGGTGCTATCACAAGCGGCAAAATGTTTGGTGCGGTTACACAGTCTCCTCTGGCAATGGGCCAGACAACAGTAGAAGTTCTTACCAAGATCGCTAATGGCGAATCCGTATCCGATGTTCCGACACAGGGTTACTGGTATGATTCTACCAATATGGATGACAGCTCTATTGCTCCGAACCTTTATGACTAATGTGAAGTGAAGTTCAATAGGAAGACAGAAAGTTACGGGAAGGGAACAGGGATATTACAGCCCTGTTCCCTTTTCTCAATATGTGGCCTGCTTCGGGCTTTCAATCGCGGTCAGGCTGCGGCATGGAGATCAGATTCAATTATTTATGAAATAAGGAGGGTATTACAATGTTAAAAGGTATTCCGAAAATTCTTTCGCCGGAATTGCTGAAGGTTCTGGCAGAAATGGGGCACAGCGACAGACTGGTTATTTCCGACGGCAATTTTCCGGCGGAGTCCATGGGGAAAAATGCGATTGTGATCCGTTGTGACGGCCATGGCGTGCCGGAGCTTCTGGAAGCGATTCTGCAGGTGTTTCCATTGGATACATATGTGGAGCATCCCATGAACCTGATGGAGGTGATGCCGGGCGATGATGTGGAAACACCGATCTGGGACACCTATAAGGAAATTGTCAGAAAGTATGATGAGCGCGGCGATGCGGCTGTCGGGACGATTGAACGGTTCAAATTCTATGACGAGGCCAGAACCGCATATGCGATCATCGCTACCGGGGAGTCGGCGCTGTATGCGAATGTCATGCTGCAAAAAGGTGTGGTAACGGATTGACCGACGGCAAACATCAATGATAAAATAGGGTGAAGGCGGAGAGTGCCCCTGAAACGGGCATTCCCGCAGGCAGTTTTTTGAGTTGGCATGGAGGTTAATATATGCTGGAAAATGTAGGGAGCATGTTTGACGGAATGCTCGGTATGATGAAGAAATTAAAAAAAGCATCTTACGAGAGCCATATGAAAGAGTTCCGGGAGCGGAATGGGCACTTTTTCCGGGAGATGATACGGTATGTGGAGCAGAGTGAGGACAGGGAGGCCGCGGCGAAGGAAGTGGCGGATGTTTTTACGGATGCGGTCAGAGAAACATTTTCCGTAAGGGGGAAGATCAGGGGGCGCACGCAGGTTGACCTGAATTTCTTCATGATCTATTATGTTTTTCCGGCTATTTTACTGGAAGAGAGCGAAGTGAATGATCTGACTGCCGGAAGCATCCGGGATGCGTGGGAAGCGAAATTTAAGGACAGCAGAATTCAATATACTGATTATGATAAGATTTATGGGGCTTTTCGCGAAAAAATATTTGGTATTTTCTGATGATCAGACAGAGAAAGGAGCAGGGTTATGGGTAAGTATTTTCTGGCAATTGATATTGGGGCATCCAGTGGGAGACATATACTGGGGAGTCTGGAGAATGGGAAAATAGTGCTGGAGGAAGTGCACCGCTTCTGGAATGGCATGGATGATATAGACGGAACGCTTTGCTGGGATGTGGACAGATTGTTGAAAGAGATTATCGAGGGCATGAAAAAATGCCGCGAAATCGGTAAGATTCCGGAGAGCGTGGGGATTGATACATGGGGCGTGGACTTTGTGCTCTTAGATAAAGAGGATAAGCTCGTGGGTCCTGCGGTCGGGTACAGGGATCATCGTACGGACGGTATGGACGAGGAAGTATACAAAATCATCAAAGAAGATGATCTGTATGCGAGAACGGGTATTCAGAAGGCGATTTTTAATACCATTTATCAATTAATGGCGGTGAAAAAGCAGCATCCCGAATATATGGAAAAGGCAGCATCGATGCTGATGATTCCTGATTATTTCCATTATAAGCTCTGTGGAAACAAGGTACAGGAATACTCGGAGGCGACAACGGGACAGCTTATTAATCCGGATACAAAGGACTGGGACTATGAGCTGATCGAAATGCTTGGCTTTAAAAAGGATATTTTCCAGAAGATGTATATGCCGGGGGCGGTAGTCGGAACATTGACTGATGAGGTCAAAAAAATGGTGGGGTATGACTGTCAGGTTGTTCTTCCGCCGACCCACGATACGGCGTCCGCAGTTATGGCGGTTCCATCCAATGATGAAAATGTATGTTATATCAGTTCCGGGACCTGGTCTCTGATGGGCGTGGAACGGGATGATGCAGATTGTTCTGCGAAAAGCAAGGAAGCCAATTTCACGAATGAAGGCGGCTATGAGGGCAAAATTACATATCTTGCGAATATTATGGGACTGTGGATGATACAGTCGGTGCGGAATAAGCTGGCGCCGGAGATGTCATACGGTGAGCTGTGTGAGCAGGCTTCCAGGGAAAAGATCGATTCTCTGGTAGACTGTCAGGATGACAGATTTTTATCACCTGATGATATGGCTGCGGCCATTCAGGATTACTGCCGGGAAACAGGGCAGGCGGTACCGGAGACAGTACCGGAACTTGCGTCCGTCGTTTACAACAGCCTTGCCAAATGCTATATGGAAAAATTACAGGAAATCGAGAAGCTGACGGGTGTCAAATATAACAGGATTCATATCATCGGCGGCGGTTCCAATGCCGTATATCTGAATGAACTGACCGCCAGATATACGGGTGTTCCGGTTTATGCGGGACCGGGAGAAGCGACAGCGATCGGCAATATCCTGACACAGATGATTCAGAGCGGAGAATTTGAAGATCTGAAACAGGCGAGGGCGTGCGTGGCGGAATCCTTCGAAATCAAGGTTTACCAGGCGTGAGAAGAAACGGCAATGGCCTGGGAGAAACGAATATGAGCATTGATTTTTATACGAAAACAATATGCTTTACCAATAATAAGGGCGGGAGCGGCAAATCGACGTCCTGTGCCAATCTGGGCTATGAGCTTTCGGCAGCCGGAAAAAAGGTTCTGCTGATCGACGGCGATATGCAGCTCAACCTGTCCCTGTCCTTTTTCGATGAGGATAAGGTGCTTGATATGGCGGAAAGCGAGCAGAATCTCTATTATGCCATTCGGAACGGAAAGGATTTAAAAGATTATATCGTCTCCACCGATTATGAGAATCTGGATCTGATACCGTCCTCAACGCTGATGAGTCAGGTAGAATATGAACTTTTTACCATGATGCAGAGAGAATTTATTCTGAAAAAATGTCTGCGGACGATCAAAGAAGAAAAGGGGTATGACTATATTTTAATCGATGCCCCGCCGACGCTTGGCACATGGGTGATCAATATTCTCTGTGCCTCCGATTATGTCATCGTGCCGGTGGAAGCGTCTCCATGGGGTTTTTTCGGGCTGGCTAATATGTTCGATTTTCTGAATCGGATTCAGGATGTGACGGATGCAAAGATCATGGGTGTCCTGATTACAAAAGTTGACGAACGGAAAAACTATTACAGACAGGCGAGGGATATTCTGGAGAATTATAAAGAAATTCATGTTTTTGATTCTTTTATCCATGTGGATTCCGCAATCGAATGGGCGCAGGATGCATCCAGACCCGTAGCGGTCTATAAAAAATCGACGAGGAGTGCGACAGAATTTAAAAAACTGACAGAGGAGGTCATCGGATATGGCAGTAGGTAAGGGAAGTATGGAGAGAGCGGCAAAGGCGGCGGGAGCAAAGAAAGCGGAGTCAAAGCCGAAGGCGGCCGGTTCCGGGCAGACGGAAACAAAGGCGGTCGGGGAAAGCGCTGTGGAAAAGAAAGCGGCGAAGACCTCCAATGCCGCATCCGGAAAGGAAGCGGCAAAGACTTCGGTGAAAAAGAAGGCCTCCGCTGAAAAGGCATCTGCGAAGGCCGTTGCGGCGGCACAGGTCATTGCGGCGCCGTCAGAAGAAATTTTACAACAGATCGTTTATCAGAAGAGCAGCGGCATGCTGGAGAGGGACGCGTCGCCGAATGAGATCTTCGGGCTTGGCGATGAGATGCCGGTTTATTATTTTTAAAAACTCTTTGAATTGTTTACCAATGTGAAAACAGGATTCCGGCAAACGGTGATAATACGAGCATGATCACCGAAAAGGTAAAGGACTCCATGGAAATCAGAGTCGCCCGCTGCTCGGAGGGGAACATATTCTGCAGGATGGTATTCGTTCTGACCTGGAGCGCATCATCGCTGAGCGCGGCGATAAAACCGCCGATTGTCATGATAACATACATCCCAGAATGTTCGAGCAGAACGCCCGAAAAAACGAGGAACGCGGCCAGTGCAAATACGCTTCTGTAGCGAAGCTTCCCGCATTTGAGTATGATTCCGGAACCGAGAATGCCGCCCAGTTCCATGAAAAATAATGCGAAACCCAGAAACGCTCCGGGGATACCGGCTTCCGGCAGTTTGGCCTGAAGAAAGAATAACAGTAAAATATCAATGGCGCCAACCAGGGAGTTGCAGAACATGAAAAAGACGGCTTTTTTTGCTTCCTTTAAAAAGGAAAGGCTGTTCATGAAACAGGATATCAGTTCTTTTTTTACGGAGCCAATGATCGTTTTTTCATGCCCGTCCGGTGGTTCCATGCGGATTTCCTTTAATGAGGCGAGGGCCCATATTTGTACTGCGCCCATGAGAATGTCCGCGCCATAGGCCGCCTGATGTCCGATGAAAAGAGCGAATCCGGCACATAAGGTTGAAATGCCGCCGCAGAGTCGATAGAGAATCATTTGATTAGAGGCGTACTTTTCATAATCATCTTCACGCCGGACTGTTTTCAGGGAGTCGTAGGCAAGCGCATCCCCGGAGCCCGATGAGAAATTGTAGCTCATCGCATAGAAGGAGAGGGAAGCGCAGACCATAAACAGATTGCAGGAAAATATCATGATGATATTTCCGGCTATTTTCATGGCGGCGCTGACAAGCAGCATCTTTTTTCTTCCGAATACGTCGGCAAGAACGCCCGATGGAATCTCGAAGAGCAGACTCGTTATGTGAAAAACGGTTTCTGCCAGGCCAATCTCCACCAGACTGTAGCCTCTTGCCGCAAGGATGGCTACCCATGCGCCTGTCAGGGATAAGTTTCCAAGAATGGATGATAAGTATAATCTCGATATTTGTTTTTTAATTTTTAGCATAAAAAAATCTCCTTAACTGTAATTTAGAATCGTTAAGAAGATAATGTGCCGATATATCAGGTTTTCCGAGTCATGAATAAAGATCCCGGGTCGATGCTCGGGAATCCGAATTCTGACAGATTCTTCTGAAAATGGGCGCACTATCCCCGTAAAGAGGAAAAATGTTACCTTTTTTCAGTTGTAAATTCGTCATTTTCCAGAACATATCGCTGACCTTTCATAAAATATATCCGTTATTTTAACATAAAAAGCAGTATCTTACAAGTATAAAAAGGAAAAGCGGCTGCAATGTCGGCGGCAAAGGAAACCTGCCGTTACAGAATCCGGTACAACAGGGCCAGATCGCTGTTGATGATCAGCTGCTGCGGGAAATCGCATTCCATAAGCAGCGGCAGGATGTATTTCATATCTCCGATATGGTCTTTTCCATGGCTGTCGCTGGAAAGAAGAACCGGAAGCCGCATCTTTTTACAAAGGGAAAGAATGCGCATGGAATTGCGGCGGCCATCCGTTCTGTAAGCGTCCGGCATCAGGGACATATTGTTGATTTCGGGATAAACATGATTGTCTCTGGCGGCGGACAGCAGTCGTTCATAATCCACAGGGAAACGTCCGTCGTCGGGATGGCCGAGAAAACGGACACCCGGATGTTTCATGGCCTGAATGCAGGCATTGGTGTTGTAATCGACCGTGCCCGCATGGAAAGTCGGAGGATGAATGCTGATGAAGGCATAATCCAGTGATGAAATCAGGGAATCCTCCAGGTCCACATCGCCGTTTTCGTTCAGAATATTTAATTCCGCGCCATAGAGAAGTGAGACGCCGAAGCGTTCACGTTCCGCAAGCCTCAGATTTCGGAAATAGGAACTGTCGGCCGCACCCGGCGTCGCCGGTCCGTGATCGGACAGACCGAGAACCCGAAGAGAACGTCCGGCCGCTTCGCGTGCCATGACCGTAATCGTATCCTGAGTGCCGTGGCCGCTGGCAATACAATGTGTATGAATATCTGCTAAAACATGGATTTTCATAGATGACTCCTTTTTGGAAAACGGATTATTTCGTACTGATTTCGTTTTTTACCGGCACAGGATCAGAAGCTTCTTTCTGCCGGTACGGCTTCCGGATACCCTTTTTCCTTCGCAAACTGTAGTAATCCGGGCTGAATGAGCGGGTATGTCCATCGGTCGGGCAGCGTATCGGTGATTTCTATTTCTTCGATCTCACTGTGCAGTTCCGGTTCAAAGGATCTGATCTCTGCATAAAACAACATGCCGAATGATTCGCGGCCCTCAAAACTGTCCGGTGAAGTAACGGAATAAACGCAGACCGGCTCTATGGAAAAATCCAGAGCGCCTGTTTCCTCATATAATTCCCGTTTTGCAGTATCCAGAATGCTTTCTCCGCATTCCCGGTGTCCGCCCGGCACTTCCCATGTATCTCGGTCTCTGTGCCTGCAAAATACATACTTTCCATTGCTCTTCGCAATGATCACGGCGAACCTCAGCAATGCATCCTGTACGCTCTCATAAAACCTCACGATCGTGCGGTGGGCGGTCGGTTTGAAGGTATCTTTCTCAACAACAGTGTAAATATCCTTTCCGGTCTGCGCTTCGAAATACCGTCGGATTTCCAGATTACGGTCCCATTTTTCCTGCGGATAGGAACCATACCTGCGTTTCACATCCGCCATGCGTTCTTCCATATCCATAACGCCCTCCGCGCCCGCCAGAGAATCGCAGAGCTGAATCAGTAAGTCATATTCATCATAGGTAATCCCGGCCAGTTCTTTTTGAATGATACCGAGTTCTTCCGCAGTCGTATCAAATTTTCCGATATAATCGTCGGTTGTTTTGTTATTAAAAGAATGTGTCAGGCATACTCTTGCGGCTTCATCAAATCCCAGTGACATCATATAGGTATAACCGTCCGACACATGACCCAGATGGCGGGTGCCGAATTTTCTGCCTATATCGTGAAGTAAACCCAGAATATAAGCCTTACCGGGGTCTAACGCCGGGCATGCCTCCGCAATTTTCCTGGCACAATGCGCAGTTACGCGGCTGTGATTTCCCCAGGGACCCGGATTGCAGTTTTCCGCTTCTTCTAAGAGTATTTCGGCTTCTTTTACTGACGGCAGCATATGATAAACCTCCGCTATTTTGTAGTTGCATTCATTATAACATAGTCAGCCGTAAATGGCACAGCTGATTCATAACAATAAAATCCCAACAAAAACCAACCAAAAACAGAAAAAAACAGAAATTTTTCTCGGCCTGAAATTCCAAAACGGGCAAAAACGGAATAAAAAGATGTTGTTTTATGTTGAATTTGTATTGACTTTATGAGGGACATACTTTATAATATGATATATCGGTAAAAGTGGACAAACAGACGGCATTATTCGATTGGAAAGGGCATGGTCATTTCATGGAAAATAAACAGAGGATCATACAGGAGCTCGTTCCCGGTAAACAGATTACGCTGGCGCATATCATTGCCAATCCCGATGATATACTTTATGAAAAATTAGGTTTGAATCCGGCTGTGGAACATTCTCATTCCGCGATCGGCGTGCTGACGATCAGTCCGGCGGAGACGGCAATCATCATTGCCGATATTGCGATGAAGTCCTCTGGCGTGGAGCTTGGCTTTGTGGACAGATTTTCCGGCTCGCTCATTGTGACGGGAACGGTTTCACAGGTGGAGGCGGCGATTCAGGCGATTCTTCTTTATACGGAGGATACGCTGGGCTATACGGTCTGTAAGATTACGAGAACCTGACGGAAATATGAAGAGACTGATTTTAATGGGGCGCAGCGAGGCGGGCAAGACGACGTTGACGCAGGCGCTGAAAGGCGAAACGATTACTTATCATAAAACACAGTATGTCAATTACTTTGACGTTATCATCGACACACCGGGCGAATATGCGCAGACGGCGAAGCTCGGAAGAGCGCTGGCGCTTTATTCCTACGAGGCTGACGTCGTGGGGCTGCTGCTCGCGGCGAATGAGCCATATTCCCTCTATCCGCCTAATATCACCTGTATGGTGAACCGGGACGTCATCGGCATTGTGACGAAAATCGACAGGGAAGACGCTGACCCGGAGCAGGCCGCGAGGTGGCTCCGGCTGACGGGCTGTAAGAAAATCTTTTTTGTTAATTCCAGGGCGAATGAAGGCGTGGCGGAGATTCTGGAATATTTGAGTGAGCCGGGGGATGTGCTGCCATGGCAAATGTGAAGAAAAGTTCTAAAGCTCGCAGCAAAGGCTGCTTCACTAAGAACTTTTACGATTTGCCAAAGGCAAATCTTCTTCACATAGAAGAATGCAAAAAACGTGCATTCTTCTAATAAAAAGCGATTCTGTCAGGGAGCGCATGCCAGAGGCAAATCTTCTTCACATGGAAGAATGCAAAAAACGTGCATTCTTCTAATAAAAAGCGATTCTGTCAGGGATTGTGAAAAGCGCATGCCGGAGGGCGTTTGGTTAAGAAGGGAACCGCAATAGGAATTCGCAATGCGGAATTTCTATTTGTAAATAAAGTAAATAAAGAGAAGAAAAGGAGAAAAAAATGGCACTGAACGAGTATGAAATCAAGAAACAGATCTGCGACATCGGTAAGAGAATTTATGACCGCAACATGGTTGCGGCAAATGACGGAAATATTTCCGTAAAGCTGAATGACAATGAATTTTTATGCACGCCGACCGGCGTATCGAAGGGCTTCATGACGCCGGAATTTATCTGTAAGGTAGATGCGGACGGCAATGTGATTCAGGCGAACAAGGGCTTCAGACCTTCTTCCGAGATCAAGATGCACATGCGCGTTTATAAGAAAAGACCGGACGTCGGTTCCGTTGTTCATGCGCATCCCACCTTCGCGACAAGCTTTGCCATTGCGGGTATTCCGCTGACACAGCCGATCATGCCGGAAGCGGTAATCGCACTCGGCTGCGTTCCGATCGCGCCTTACGGGACTCCGTCCACGATGGAGATTCCGGATGCGGTAGAGCCGTATCTGGAGCATTTCGACGCGGTACTGCTTGAAAGCCATGGTGCGCTGACATGGTCCACCGACCTTCTGGCGGCTTATATGAAGATGGAATCCGTTGAGTTTTACGCAGAGCTTCTTTATAAAGCAAGACAGCTTGGCGGTCCGAAGGAATTCAGCCCTGAAAACGTTCAGAAGTTATATGAGATCAGAAGAAAGATGGGTCTTCCCGGACGTCATCCGGCGGACCTGTGCCAGAACAAAGGAAAGGCGAACTGCCATAACTGCGGCTCCTGTTCTTCTTCCGCGAATTCTCAGGACAGCCAGGAACTGGTAGCGGCGATCACGAAGAAAGTTTTAGAGCAGCTCGGCAAATAATCTATGGATAAATATAATCTTGAGAAAATTGTAAAAAATCTCGTTGATGAGGCGATCGTGAAAGAAGTCATGTCTCTGCAGCTGGCCGTGAAGCTGATTGAAGCGGTGGAGAGGAAGGCGCAGGAGACGGGAATGCGTGTCGTTGTCGCCGTTTCGGATGCATCAGGCAGACCCGTGGCGGTTCATTGTATGGACGGCGCCTATCATGGCAGTTTCGATGTGGCGCTCAATAAAACATATACGGCGACCGCTTTTCAGATGTCAACGAGTGAATTATCACGATTATGCCAGCCCGGTCATGATCTGTACGGCCTTCAGTTTTCCAATGACGGAAAAGTGATGATACTCGGAGGCGGAGAGCCGCTGATGGTCGGAAATACCATGATAGGCGCTCTGGGCGTCTCCGGAGGGACAGCGGTTCAGGATACGGAGCTGGCGGCTTATGGAAAAGCCATTTTAAAGGAGGTAATCAAGTGTCTTTAGATGAAAGCATGATTCATGACATCGTACAGAAAGTCATGGCGAATATGCAGATAGCCGGTTCGGTGGAGGGGATGCATGGCGTGTTTCAGGATATGAACGATGCCATTAAAGCATCCATCGAAGCCCAGAAGGTTGTCCGTAATCTGAGTCTGGACCAGAGAGAAAAAATCATCTCTGCGATCCGGAGAAAAACCCATGAAAATGCCGAAATTATTGCCAATATGGGTGTAAATGAGACCGGCATGGGCAATGTGGGGGATAAAATCTTAAAGCATCATCTGACAGCGGACAAGACGCCCGGAACGGAGGACCTGAGCACGATCGCATGGTCCGGTGACAGAGGGCTGACGCTGGTGGAGATGGGGCCCTTCGGCGTGATCGGCGCGATTACGCCGGCGACCAATCCGTCGGAGACGGTCATCTGTAATTCCATCGGCATGATCGCGGGCGGAAATACGGTCGTATTCAATCCTCATCCGAATGCGAAGAAAACAACGATTTTTACCATCAATATGATCAATGAGGCTTCTCTCGAAGCGGGCGGTCCGGACAATGTCGCCGTTACGGTGGAAGTACCTACGATGGATACGAGTGCGATCATGATGAAGCATCCTGCGATACCGCTTCTCGTTGCGACAGGCGGCCCCGGCGTTGTAACGGCTGTTCTTTCTTCCGGGAAACGGGCGATCGGCGCGGGCGCGGGCAATCCGCCGGCGTTGGTGGACGATACCGCGGATATCCGGAAAGCCGCACAGGATATTGTAAACGGCTGTACATTTGATAACAATCTGCCCTGCATCGCGGAGAAAGAAATCGTGGCGATGGACAGCATTGCGGATGAACTGATGCACTATATGATTCAGGAGAATGGCTGTTATCTGGCAAGTAAGGAGATTCAGGATAAACTGACGGCGACCGTGATTACACCGAAGGGAGCCCTGAACAGAAAGTGTGTCGGCAGAAGCGCAAGAGCGCTGCTGTCCATGGTGGGCGTGGAAGTCGGACCGGAAATCAGATGTATCGTATTTGAAGGTCCCAGAGAGCATCCGCTCATCGCAACGGAGCTGATGATGCCGATTCTCGGCATGGTAAGGGTGAAGAGCTTTGAGGAAGGCGTGGAGACGGCCGTATGGCTTGAGCATGGCAACCGCCATTCCGCGCACATTCATTCCAAAAATGTCGATAACATTACGACTTATGCGAAGGCCATCGATACGGCAATTCTCGTAAAGAATGGTCCGAGCTATGCGGCGCTTGGATTCGGCGGAGAAGGTTACTGTACTTTCACGATCGCATCCAGAACGGGAGAAGGACTGACGAGCGCGCAGACGTTTACGAAGAGAAGACGCTGCACGATGTCCGACAGTCTCTGCATCCGTTAAGAAGAACATAGAAATCTGTAAAAAGAACACAGAAAGGAGAATGAGATAGAAATGGCAGTAAATGAAAAGGAAGTTGAGCAGATCGTCAAACAGATTCTGGGCCAGCTTTCCGGAAGCGGCGCCGGCGCACAGACGTCTGCCGCAGTATCAGGCGGCGCGGCGGGAGCCGGCATTCCGGCGGTTGCTCATGTGGCGATGCTGACGGAGCTGGAAAAATTCGAGGTGAAAGAATTTCCGATGCCGCAGGTAGGCGATGATGATATACTGGTTAAAGTGGAAGGCTGCGGCGTCTGCGGAACGGATGCCCATGAATTTAAGCGCGATCCGTTCGGCCTGATTCCGGTAGCGCTCGGCCATGAAGGAACCGGGGAAATCGTTAAGATGGGTAAGAACGTGAAGAAAGACAGCGCGGGCAAAGACCTTCATATCGGCGATAAAGTCGTAACCTGCATGATCTTTCAGGACGATCCGGAAATCACGATGTATGATCTGAATAAGCAGAATGTAGGCGCGGCGGATGTATATGGACTGCTTCCCGATGATGAGGTTCATCTGAACGGATGGTTTTCCGATTACATTCTGATCCGTGGCGGGTCTACGGTATTCAATGTAAGCGATCTGGATCTGGATTCCAGAATTCTGATCGAACCCTGCGCGGTACTCGTGCATGCGGTAGAAAGAGCGAAAACAACGGGAATCCTGCGTTTTAACAGCCGCGTAGTCGTACAGGGCTGCGGACCGATCGGCCTGATCTGTATTGCGGTGCTCCGCACGCTCGGCATTGAGAATATTACGGCGGTTGACGGCAATGACATGCGTCTTGATTTTGCGAAGAGACTCGGTGCATCCCATACGGTAAGCTTTAAGGAATATCAGGGTATTGAGGCACTGACCGGAGCGGTCAAAGCTTCATTTGACGGACATCTGGCTGATTTCGCATTCCAGTGTACGGGGAATCCGGCGGCACACGCGAATATTTACAAGTTCATCCGCAACGGCGGCGGACTCTGTGAGCTGGGCTTTTTCGTAAACGGCGGCGATGCGACGATCAATCCGCATTTCGACATGTGCTCCAAGGAAATCACGCTGGTGGGTTCCTGGGTATATACACTGCGGGATTACGCCACGACATTTGATTTCTTAAAGAGAGCAAAAGGAATCGGACTTCCGCTCGCCGATCTGATCACACACAAATATCCGCTGGAGCAGATCAACGAGGCATTAAAGACAAATCTCGCGATGACCGGATTGAAAATCGCAATTGTAAACAGGTAGAAAGAAGAAAGCTCTTTCGTACAGGAATTCATGCATGGATTATGCTGAGGAAGGAATCAAGGTATCGTTATGGAAGAATTAACATCCCGTAAAGAAGCGGAAGCAGTAGGTCTTCTGGAAGTGTTCGGACTTGTATGCGCTTTCCTTGCCGCAGATGCGGGCTGCAAAGCGGCCAATGTCCGTCTGGAAGTATTCGACAAAAACAAGCCTGCCAATGCAGATGCCCTGCCGGTGCCGCTTTTGGTCACGGTAAAGTTCAGAGGCAGTATTGCGGATGTCGAGGAAGCCATGCGGGCTGCGGAAGAGGTTGCGCTTGCAAATACGGGCGTTGTATGCAAATACATTATTCCGAGACCTACGGAAGATACGGAAAAAATGCTGAAAATCAGCGCACTTGATAAGAACTGACATGAGAAAGAAAGGCTTTTTGCCGAAATTTTCTCAGAAAGAGTTTAAGCCGCGGCGAGCGGCCCGATGAAAAGGATAAACAGTATAAACAAGGAGGATTAAGTATGTCACAGGAAGCTTTAGGAATGGTGGAAACAAGAGGACTTACGGCTGCAATCGAGGCAGCTGATGCAATGACCAAGGCAGCGGAGGTTGTGCTGATCGGAACGGAGAAAATCGGGTCCGGCCTCGTAACCGTTATGGTACGCGGTGACGTTGGCGCGGTAAAGGCGGCCGTTGAAGCGGGTACCAATGCGGCAGGCAAATTAGGAGAGCTGGTAGCGACTCATGTCATTCCGAGACCGCACAGCGATGTGGAGAAGATTCTCCCGAAATTCAAAGGTTAAGGTTGGAAGAATGCCTGAATACGGAGTTCATTCTGTGGAGATCAGGGTGAGCAGGCGGCATAAAAAGGAGTAACGGCATGGGTAAAGCATATGGATTCATGGAAATAACCGGAGTCGTGGCGGCAATGGACGCGTTGGACATCATGTGCAAGGCGGCCAATGTGGAGCTTGCAACGTGGGAGCGCAAGCTCGGAGGAAGGTTGGTCACGCTGGTAATAGAAGGCGATGTATCGGCGGTCAGACAGGCTGTTGAAGCAGGCGCCGGGCAGGCTCTGAAGAAGCCTGTGGCAACCGGAGTGCTTCCCAATCCGCATCCGGAAATTGTCAGGATGGTAGAATTGTCGGCAAGCCGTTTTAAAGGAAAAACGGAGCCTTCATCCGGCTCAAAGATGCTGGGCGAGGACCCGCCGGATTTCGTACCAAAGGACAAACAGTAATTCCGATACGGCAAAGGACGCCGTATCAGGATGAAAATGTTGATTTGTAATCGAAAAAAGAAAACAGGAGGAAATGAATTATGGCATCACTCGAAGCATTGGGAATGGTAGAAACAAGAGGACTTGTGGCGGCGATTGAAGCGGCGGACGCAATGTGCAAGGCTGCTAACGTGACGCTGATCGGAACGGAAAAGATCGGTTCCGGTCTCGTAACCGTTATGGTACGCGGCGATGTAGGCGCGGTAAAATCCGCTGTGGAAGCGGGAGCAAGCAGTGCGGGAGCGCTCGGAGAACTGATCGCGACTCATGTCATTCCGAGACCGCACAATGACGTGGAGTTGATTTTACCCAAACTGAATTAGTCTGAAAGGATACGGGGCAAAAAATGGACACTTATAACGAGGTAGAGCGAATTACGAGAATGGTGCTCCAGACGATAGAGAATGCCAGAGAAAACGAGAACCGCATGGCGGTTCCCGTCGGCGTATCCGCGAGACATATTCATCTGACACAGGAAGATGTGGAGAAATTGTTTGGAGCAGGCTATCAGCTGACGAAAAAGAAAGAATTAATGGGCGGACAGTTCGCGGCAAACGAGCAGTGTACCATCGTCGGATTGAAACTGCGCGCGATCGAGAATGTACGCATCCTTGGTCCGGTCAGGAAAAAGTCACAGGTGGAGATATCCGCTACGGATGCGCGTACATTAGGGGTTAACGCACCTCTGCGTCAGTCCGGAGATACGGCCGGCTCAGCGCCGGTTGCGCTGGTTGGACCGAAAGGCGCCGTATATCTGAACGAAGGCTGTATCGTTGCGGCAAGACATATTCACATGACTCCGGCGGAGGCGGCAGCCGCATCTTTGCATGACGGAGATTATGTTTCCGTCAAAATGGGAAATGAAAGAGGCGCGGTGCTCGATCATGTGAAAATTCGTGTTGATGAGTCCTTTTCACTGGAGATGCACATCGATACGGACGAGGCCAATGCCTGTCAGGTAAAACAGGGAGACTGCGCGCTGATCGTGTGAGAAAGAATGCCCTTAATACGGGCATTCTTCCGGATTAAGGATGCGGTATTTGATAACGAGGTTCATTATGATAATAGGAAAAGTGGTAGGGAGCTTGTTTTCTACGAGGAAAAGCGAAAAGTTAGTCGGCAATAAGTTCATGATTGTGGAACCTGTCGAGACGATGAGAGGAAACGGAGACCGCCTTGTGGCGATCGACATTATCGGCGCCGGAATCGGGGAATATGTTCTGGTGGCACAGGGCTCCGCGGCCAGGATCGGATGCGATATGGCAGACGCGCCCGTGGATGCGGCGATCGTAGGCATCATTGACGAAGGACAGGATTGGAGCAGATAATCATGTTGATTGATGAACTGAAAAAAATTGCGAAAGAAAGCGGCGTGGTGGGAGCCGGCGGAGCCGGCTTCCCGTCCTATGCCAAAATGACGGATCAGGCGGATACGGTCATACTGAATTGTGTGGAATGCGAACCGCTTTTAAAGCTGCATAAGCAGCTGCTCGCCTTACATGCGGAAGAAATCGTAAGCATGCTGGACGAAGTGCGGGAGACCCTGGGGGCGGAAGAAGCGGTTATCGGCATAAAGAATGAGCACCGACGTACGATTCGGATACTGGAAGAAGTATTGAAGGACTATCCGAAGGTACGAATCTGTGCGGTACGTCCTACTTATCCGATGGGAGATGAGGTGATCCTTATCTACGAAGCGACAGGGCGCGTCATCAGGCCGGGAGGGCTTCCGATTGACGAGCATGTGGTCGTTTATAATACGGAGACGATGTATAATCTGTACCGTGCGGTTCATTTACAGGAACCCGTTACGGAGAAACTGGTAACGATCGTGGGTGAGATCGAGCATCCTGTGACCATCAGCGTTCCGATCGGAACGTCTGTGGGGGAAGCTGTTTCATCTGCGGGAAAAATAACGGTGAATAATCCTGCCTTCGTCATGGGCGGGCCGATGATGGGAAAGCCCGGAACGGAGAACACCGTCATAACGAAGACAACAAATGCAATTATCATTTTACCGGAAGATCATAAAGTGGTAATGCGTATGAATAAAAATTTAGAGCTGGAGAGGCGGAAGGCCGCTTCCTCCTGCTGTCAGTGCAGAACCTGTACGGATCTGTGTCCAAGGCATGCGCTGGGACATCCGATCGAACCCCATCGCATCATGCGTGCGGTATCAGATCATGATACAAGCGATTTATCGGTATATACGAATACGGCTTATTGCAGCAGCTGCGGTCTGTGTGAAAATTACGCCTGTCCGCAGGGGCTGTCGCCAAGAAGCGTAATCGCGGAATTTAAGAACGGGCTGCGGGCAGCCGGTATCCGCAGTGGAAAGCCGGAGCCTGCGGAAGTGGTATCGGACAGAGAATTAAAAAAGGTGCCGGTGGCGAGGTTAAAGGCCAGAATGGGATTGTCGGAATATGATGTTCCGGCGCCGTTCACCGAAGGAACACCCGATATTTCGCGGGTGAAAATTCCGATGAGCCAGCATATCGGCGCACCGGCAAAGCCGATTGTTACGGAAGGCAGTCCGGTGAAAAAAGGGCAGAAAATCGGAGAAGCGCCGGAAGGACTCGGCGCGGCGGTTCATTGCTCCATAGACGGAATTGTGGAAAAAGCAAGTGACAGAGAAATTATCATTCGGAAGGCACAGGCGGAGGCGCTGTGACGGAAAGTTTTTCCATGGAATGTCCGCGCCGTCCGGGCGGTATGACAGGAAGTGTGAAGAAAGGACCTGACGGACATTCTGCCGGAAGACGTAACAGTGATGAAGAAAGGAAATGGTTGATACAATGGCGAAAGCAATCGGTATGGTGGAAATGACGACGGTATCCACAGGATATCTGGCGGCGGATGAGATGGCGAAAGCGGCGGATGTGGAAATCCTGCAGGCAGAGGTTACCTGTCCCGGCAAGTTTGTCATTCTGGTGACAGGAGAACTGAGCGCGGTGCGGGCTTCGGTTGACCGGGCGGAGGGCAGGTATGCGGATAAGGTCATCGACACCTTTGTTCTCGGAAATCCGCATGAATCTATTTTTCCGGCAATCTATGGAACGGCACAGCCGGAGAAAATCGATGCCCTCGGCATTCTGGAGACCTATGATGTGGCGGCGTTAATTGTGGCGGCGGACATGGCGGCCAAGACGGCGGTCGTGGAGCTGATCGAGCTGCGTCTTGCAAAAGGCATGTGTGGTAAAAGCTATATGACGCTTACCGGAAGCGTTTCCGCGGTACAGGCGGCAATCGACCGGGCGAAGGCGGAAGCGGGAGACAAGGGCATGTTCCTTGACAGCGCGGTGATTGCAAGACCTTCCGACAAGCTGATGAAGTACATATTTTAATTATGGGGGCGTAATATGTTAGCGGCCGAGAGAAGAAACCTGATCTTAGAGAAGGTTCATGAGAATAAAAAGGTAATTGTCAGCGAGCTGAGCAAGGAATTTGACGTCTCGGAAGAAACCATCCGAAGGGATCTGGATAAGCTGGAAGAAGACGGTCATGTCATCAAAAGCTATGGCGGGGCGGTCATAAACGAGAAAGGCAGCATCGATCTTCCGTTTAATGTCCGGTGGAAATCCAATACACAGGGCAAGCAGAAAATAGCGGAGCTGATCAGTCAGCAGATAGAGGACGGCGATCATATTATTCTGGACGCTTCCACAACGGCGGTTTTTATCGCCAAGAATATCAAGCAGAAAAGGCATCTGACGGTGGTTACCAATTCGATTGAGATTCTTCTGGAACTGGCGGATGTATCGGGCTGGGATATTATTGCGACGGGCGGCCTTTTAAAAGCGGGGTCCATGTCGCTGCTCGGAAAAAAAGCGGAGGACGGTATCAGTTCCTATTATGTGGATAAAGCATTTATATCCTGTAAGGGAATTGATCTTAAAAAAGGAGTGACTGACGGGAATGACGAAACCGGGGGCGTGAAGCAGAATATGCTTTCCGCGGCGGGCAGAGTTTATCTGGCGGCGGACTCCAGCAAGTTCGGAAAGACGGCGCTTTCCAAAATATGCGGCCTGTCGGATGTGGACGTGATCGTTACCGATAAAAAGCCCGACGGACCCTGGCTGGAGGCGTTTGAGAAGATGGGAATAGAGTGTCTGTACAGAGAATAGAAGTCAACAATAGCACAGGTTGCGAGAAAGGTATGGTATCGGCATGGTGAATACTTATTATACGAAACCAATCGAGAAAACGGAGAGAATTCCGAAGCTGGTCGCAGATTTGTATGCGAAGCTGCCGGAGATCGAAGCGGCGCGGGCAGAGCTGATTACGGAGTCCTATCGGGAAACGGAAGGACAGCCCATGATGATGCGCAGGGCGAAGGCGTTTGCGCATATTCTGGAGCGGATTCCGATTATCATCAGGCCGGGAGAGCTGATTGTGGGAAGCTCGACGATTGCGCCGAGAGGATGCCAGACTTATCCGGAGTTTTCCTATGAATGGATGGAAGCGGAATTTGATACGGTAGAGCACCGGGCCGCCGATCCTTTTTATATTTCCGATGAGACTAAGAAGCGGCTGAAAGAGGCGAATCGTTACTGGAAAGGAAAAACGACGAGCGAGCTGGCATACAGCTATATGGCGCCGGAGACTCATCGTGCGATGGAACATAATTTTTTTACGCCGGGAAACTATTTCTATAACGGCGTGGGACATATTACGGTACAGTATGATAAGGTGCTGGCGGTCGGTTTTGCCGGTATCAGAGAAGAGGCGGAAAGAGAGCTTGCCGGCTGCCAGTTCGGGGATGCGGATTATGCCACGAAGAGCGTTTTTCTGGAGGCGGTCATGATATCCTGCGACGCGGCCATCGGTTATGCGAAAAGGTATGCGCGCCTTGCCGAGGAAATGGCCGGGCAGGAGAAGGATGCGAAGCGGAAACAGGAGCTTCTGACAATTTCGGAAATCTGTCGGAAGGTTCCGGAGCATGGCGCGGAAGGCTTTCAGGAGGCCTGTCAGGCGTTCTGGTTCGTGCAGCAGCTGTTACAGCTGGAATCCAGCGGACATTCCATTTCACCGGGACGCTTTGACCAGTATATGTACCCTTATTATGAAAAAGACTTAAACAGCCGGAAACTTACCAGAGAATATGCACAGGAGCTGATCGACTGTATCTGGGTAAAATTAAACGATCTGAATAAATGCCGGGATGAAGTGAGCGCGGAGGGTTTTGCGGGCTATTCCCTCTTCCAGAATCTGATCGTAGGCGGTCAGACGGTGGACGGAAAGGATGCGACAAATGACTTGTCCTTTATGTGCATTACGGCGTCGAAGCATGTATTTCTGCCGCAGCCGTCTTTGTCCATTCGTGTGTGGAACCGTTCTCCTCAGGAACTGTTACTGCATGCGGCTGACTTAACCAGAACAGGCATCGGGCTGCCGGCCTATTATAATGACGAAATTATTATTCCCGCGTTAATCAACCGCGGGCTGACGCTGCAGGATGCGAGAGACTACAATATCATCGGCTGCGTGGAACCGCAGAAGGCCGGGAAAACGGAGGGCTGGCATGATGCCGCTTTCTTCAACATGTGCAGGCCGCTTGAGATGGTCTTTTCCAATGGTTATGACAACGGAGAGCAGGCCAGCATTCAGACCGGAAACGTAGAAGATTTCAAGACCTTTGACGAATTTTATGACGCCTATAAAAAGCAGATGAATTATAATATCTCCCTGCTCGTCAATGCCGATAACGCGATCGATATGGCCCATATGACACTCTGTCCGCTGCCTTTTGAATCCTGTATGGCGGATGACTGTATCAGACGGGGCAAGAGTCTTCAGGAAGGCGGCGCAGTATATAACTTTACGGGCCCGCAGGGCTTTGGCATCGCGAATGTCGCGGACTCTCTGTATACGGTGAAGAAGCTTGTTTACGAGGAGAAAAAAGTGACCATCGGGGAACTGAAAAAAGCGCTGGAAATGAACTTCGGTCAGGGATTTGACGCGATTACGGCCAGAGAGATTGCGCTGCGGGTAGCCAGAACGCTGGAGGCGCAGGGACAGGACGTAACGCCTGATATTATTGAAATGACAATTAAAAACGTGCTTTCGATGCAGCTTCCGGCCGGAGAAAAAGCACGCTATGAAGAAATTCTCGGCATGATCGATGAACTTCCGAAATTCGGCAACGATATCGATGAGGTGGATGAACTGGCAAGGGATGCGGCATATACTTACACAAGGCCCCTTGAAAGCTTCCAAAATCCGAGAGGCGGCATTTTCCAGGCGGGACTGTATCCGGTTTCCGCGAATGTGCCCCTCGGCGCACAGACCGGTGCGACTCCGGACGGAAGGCTGGCGCATATGCCGGTAGCGGACGGCGTTTCTCCTTCCTCCGGCAAGGATACGAACGGCCCCACGGCGGCCTGCAATTCGGTGGCGCGCCTGGATCATGGCATTGCGAGCAACGGAACCCTTTTTAACATGAAGATTCATCCGACGGCGATGTCGGGGCAGAAAGGTCTTGAGAACTTCGTATCGCTCGTCCGGGGATACTTTGATCAGAAGGGAATGCATATGCAGTTTAATGTGGTGGACAGGGAAACACTTCTGGATGCGCAGAAACACCCGGAGAAGTACAGTGGACTGGTCGTTCGTGTGGCGGGTTATTCCGCACTTTTTACAACATTGTCCAAGTCGCTGCAGGATGATATCATCCGCAGAACGGAACAGGCGGCCTGTCGGTAGAAATCCGTGCGGACGGCCCGGATTCGCAGAATGCGGAAAGGCATGGTTATGACTATGAATGATTATTGGAACGTTTCAGGCAGAATTTTTGATATACAGAGGTATTCCATTCACGACGGTATCGGCATCCGCACGATCGTATTTTTAAAGGGCTGCGCCCTGCGGTGCAAATGGTGCTGTAACCCGGAATCTCAGGAATATGCGATACAGACGATGCTTGTAAATGGAAAGCCGAAGACAATCGGCAGGGATGTTACGGTGGCCGAGGTCATGGACGTGGTACGGCGGGATATGCCTTATTACGGACGCTCCGGCGGCGGTCTGACGCTGTCCGGGGGAGAAAGTCTTTTGCAGCCGGAATTTGCGGCAGCGCTTCTGCAGGCAGCGAAAGACATCGGCATCAATACGGCGATCGAAAGCATGGGATACGCGGAGTTTTCCGTGATTCGTGAGATTTTGCCGTATCTGGACACCTACCTTATGGATATCAAGCATATGAATGCGGCCAAACATAAGGAATATACCGGAAAAGAAAATACGAAAATGCTCGAAAACGCGAAAAGGATTGCGGAGAGCGGATTATGTGAGCTGATCATCCGCGTTCCGGTAATTCCGGGCTTCAACGATACGGAAGAAGAGATTGCGGCGATTGCGGCTTATGCGGAGTCGCTTCCGAGAGTGGAACAGATTCACCTTTTACCCTATCATAAGTACGGGGAAGGAAAGTACGAAGGCCTGGGAAGGCCGTATCCGATGGGAGACGCGCCCATGCTGCCGGAGGGCCGGATGGAGAAGTTAAAGGCGGCCGTAGAAAAGAAAACGGCATTGTACTGTCAGATTGGCGGCTGAAAGAAAAGGAACGCTCTGCAAAGGGACAGGATAAAATGAAAAGAAGGAGCGCTGAAATGAAAACAAAGGTTTTTATCGATGGAAGCGAAGGAACAACAGGACTGAGGATTAACGAACGGTTTCAGAAGCGTGATGACATAGAATTATTGCAGATCAGCCCGGAGCTGAGAAAAGATCCGGAAGAGCGAAAGAAAATGATTCTTGCGTCCGATATTACGTTTTTATGCTTACCGGATGAGGCGGCAAGAGAATCCGCGGCGCTTGCGGGACAGGAAGATGTGATCATCATTGACGCGTCTACGGCGCATCGGACAGAAGAAGGATGGGCATATGGATTCCCGGAATTGTCCGACGGGCACAGAGCGGCTGTCAGGGAAGGAAAACGGATAGCGGTTCCGGGATGTTACGCTACCGGTTTTATTTCTCTGGTATATCCGCTGACAGCGGGAGGAATTCTTCCGAAGGATTATCCGGTAAGCAGCTTCGCAATTTCCGGATACAGCGGAGCCGGCAGGAAAGTAATTGCGGCTTATGAAAGCGGAGACAGGCCGAAGGAACTATCCTCCGGGAGAGAGTACGCGCTGACACAGCAGCATAAGCACTTAAAAGAGATGAAGAAAATCACGGGGCTTGAACGCACGCCGCTTTTTTCTCCGATCATTGACGATTATTACAGCGGCATGGTGGTTTCCGTACCATTGTATGCCGATCTGCTCGCACGAAAGGAAACACCCGAATCGTTACTGCGCTATTATGCGGAATATTATAAAAATCAACGGTTCATTCAGGTAAGCGCCGCGGATGATGAGACCGCAGCCGGTGGATTTATCGCGGGGAACGGCCTGTCCGGCTGGGATGGCTTAAAGATTTATGCCACAGGAAATGAAGAGCGCATAGTCCTGACCGCGCAGTTTGACAATCTGGGAAAAGGCGCGTCCGGCGCGGCAATCCAGTGCATGAACATTATTCTGGGATGTGATGAGGCAGAGGGGCTTGATTTGTAAAGGAGCGGCACGCATATGCCGAAAAATCATGTCCAGCCGCCGTCTAATGTAATGATCTGACCGGTCAGATATGCGGGCGCATGGAGCAGGTTTTTTACCAGCTGCGCGGCTTCTTCGGGCGTTCCGATACGGTCGCAGGGAATTTCCTGCCGCAGCGCCTCCATTTCGTCCGGTGAAAAACAGCGGTTCATGTCGGTGTCGATGACGCCGCAGGCGATGGCGTTGACCTGAATGCCGCTTGGTGCAAGCTCCTTGGCAAGCGCTTTCGTGAAGCTGTTTACGCCGCCCTTGGAAGCCGAATATGCAGTCTCCATCGAAGCGCCGACATTTCCCCATACGGAAGAAAGATTGATGATTTTGCCGCTGTGCTTACGCAGCATCAGCGGAATTGCAAGTCTGCTCGTATAAAAAACAGAGTCTAAGTTGGTGGAAAGCACCTTCCGCCAGTCTGCGGGAGACATTTCGCTTAACAGTCCCACGTAAGAAATACCGGCATTATTGATGAGCACATCCAGGTCCTGAATGGAGGAAAAAAGGGCCGCTACGTCATCGGCGTTTCCCATATCCCCGATAAAAGGGATACAGGAGATATGATAACGATCGGAAAGCGCCGCAGCATATTCAGTAAGCTGTTTTTCGGAGTGAATACAGGTAAGATATAAGTGATAGCCGTCCGCGGCAAGTGCATTGGCGATTTCCCGGCCGATTCCGCGGGATGCGCCGGTAACTAAGGCATACTTTGACATGAGGCGGGAATACTCCTTTCCAGATGGTTTTTGACAAAATATTATAAAAGGAATTATACTATAAAAAAGAAAAGAAGGAAAGGTGTTTGCTATGTCACAAAAATATGATCTTGTTATCATCGGTTCCGGACCTGCAGGGCTCTCGGCGGCGGTATATGGGAAAAGAGCGGGGTTTGAGGTGCTTGTGCTGGAAAAAAATCCGATGAGCGGCGGTCAGGTTCTCAATACCTATGAAGTGGATAATTATCTTGGGATGCCCGGCATCAATGGATTTGAAATGGGGATGAAGTTCCGCAGTCATGCGGAAGATATGGGAGTTGTTTTTGAGCAGGCCGGTGTCACGGGAATTGCGGACGAGGGCAGCCATAAAGCCATTACCGTGCAGGATGGAAACGTGGAAAAATGTTATGAGGCGGATGCGATCATTATCGCGACGGGAGCCTCCCATGCGCTTTTACAGGTTCCGGGAGAAGAGAAGCTGACCGGCCATGGCGTGTCATACTGCGCGACCTGTGACGGCGCTTTTTTTCGAAATAAAGTGACTGCGGTCGTCGGAGGCGGAGACGTGGCGGTGGAGGATGCGGTCTTTCTGTCGAGAATCTGTAAAAAGGTATATCTGATTCACAGAAGGGACAGCCTGCGGGCGGCGAAATCCCTGCAGGATACGCTTTTTCAGTGTCCTAACGTGGAAGTGATCTGGGATTGTGTGGTGGAGGAGATCTGCGGACAGGAGAAGGTGGAGTCCATAAAACTGCGCCGCCTGAAGGAAGAACGGACGGAAGAGCTTTCCGTAGACGGCATTTTTATCGCGGTTGGAATCCGGCCGAATACGGAATTGTTACAAAATATTGTAACATATGACGAGAGTGGTTATATTATAGCGGGAGAAGACTGCGTTACGCAGACGCCCGGCATTTTTGCGGCAGGCGACGTCCGGAAAAAACAGCTCCGCCAGATCGTGACAGCCGTAGCGGACGGCGCCAACGCCGTTGCGAGTGTGGAGAAATATTTCATCGGGAGAAAAAGCGGGAAGAAGTGACAAACTTTTTCATTATGTACAGAAAACAGCCTTTTTTTTCGTTTTTTTATACGTTACGGCAGTTGACAAAAGGAACAGATAGTGTTATATTTGTTTCATAAGATTTAACAATTTCGTAACATATGAAAAGATTGAGATTTGAAACAGACTGAAAGAAAGGCAAGGTTTTTATGAAAAGAAAAAGCGTGAAAATAGCAGCTTGCACAATGGCAGCAGTTATCACTTTTTCCGGAATGAAATTATCCGTTCATGCGGTTGGGGATTTAAACTCCGTACTGCCTTCGGCGGGAATCGATTATTCCCTTTCGAATGACAGCACAACCTCTCTCTCCGATATGAAGGAAGAGATCGAAAGAGAAAACAGCACCGGCCTGACGGCATCCACAGCGGAAATTGCCGTAAGAGGCGCAGGTGAAATTCCGATCGGCGGGATGCTGGAGAGCAATACCCAGTCAGCCATCTCAAATCAGAAGATAGAAAGAACGATCGTTATCAGTGAAGGATATACAAGAGATTTAAGAGAGGCATCCAATGCCGCAAAGCTCAGTGAAGAGGAAGAGGGCTTTAAGAGCCTTGTTATTGCAAGAGTCAACAATTATGTGAATGTCCGCGATATTCCGAGTGAAGACGGAGAAATCGTCGGCAAGCTGTATGATAAATCCGTCGGGACTTTTATCGAGGAAAGCGACGGATGGTATAAGATCAGTTCCGGTTCCGTAGAAGGATATGTGAAAGCGGAATTCTGTGTAACAGGTGACGATGCGGTAAGCTACGCGCGAGAGGTTGGAACGAGAATTGCGACCGTTACGACGACGACACTGTATGTGCGGGAAGAACCCGGAACCGATTCGTCGATTCTGGGCATGGTACCGATTGAAGACGAACTGATCGTGACGGAAGAGCTGGACGGATGGGTGAAAGTAAACATTGAGGAAGGCGACGGCTATGTCTCGACAGACTTCGTTAACATGTCTACCGAGTTCGTGAAAGCGGAATCGATCGAGGAAGAGCGCGCGAGACTGGAAAAGGAAGAAGCGGCCAGAGCACAGGCGAAGGCAGCGGCTGCGAAGAAAGCGGCGGAGAAGAAGGCATCTTCCTCAGACAGCGGTTCTTCGGGCGGCAAGACTTATGCACCGCCGAGCGGAAGCGCTTCCGGTCAGGCCGTTGTGGATTTCGCGATGCAGTTTGTCGGCAATCCTTATGTATACGGCGGCACCAGTCTGACAAACGGTGCGGACTGTTCAGGCTTCGTTATGAGCGTATATAATAATTTCGGCGTGAGCCTGCCTCACTCCTCGGCGGCGGACAGAAATGTAGGCGCTACCGTAAACGGAATCGAAAATGCGCAGCCAGGCGATATCATCTGCTATTCCGGACATGTGGGAATTTATGCGGGAAATGGACAGATTGTCCACGCTTCCACATCCAAGACAGGTATTATCGTTTCCAATGCGAACTATCGTTCCATTCTCTCAATCAGAAGAATTTTCTAGGAACGGTTTCCGGAGGAATCCGGGGAACGTAAATCAGATATCAGATTATAAAAAGGCGGCATGGCTGGAGAAAATCCGGTTGTGCCGTTTTTTATGGTTTTGGATTCAGGTGTCAAAAGGTGCGATATAAAATTCTTATTGGCAGATTGCACAAAATATTCCCGCCGCTGTCTTGCGCAGGAATATGAGATTTTCTTAATATTCTGTTCAATACTTAGCAATTTCGGGACATGGAAGTCCCGAAAAGCCCGATTCGAGCCCGGATGGCGAGTGTCGGGCGGTTGCGTCCGCATATCATAACGTTGGCGGAATATTTAGAAAATCCATTTTCCGAAGTCAGACGCAAGGGAATATTTTGTGCAATCTGCCTTCACAACTTATGCAGAATGTCTTTTAATACCTGAATCATTATAAAAAATTCCGGATCGGAAAGGGTGATCCTGTTAATATATATGATTTTGTTGATATGGAATGTAAAAATATGGTATAATAATTCAAACAGTTTCTGACGGACTGTTTTGGGACATAAAAAATCCATAATAGAAGGGATGGGTGCTATGAAATTTATTATTGTTGGCAAGAACATTGAGGTAACGGAAGGATTAAGAACCGCAGTAGAAGATAAAATCGGTAAGCTGGAGAAATATTTTACCGAGGAGACGGAAATACATGTTACGCTGAGTGTCGAGAAAGACAGGCAGAAAATTGAAGTGACCATTCCGATGAAAGGGAATATCATACGGTCCGAGCAGGTCAGCAGCGACATGTATGTCTCGATAGATCTTGTGGAGGAAATTATTGAAAGGCAGTTGAAGAAATACAAAACGAAGCTGACGGACAGACAGCAGGCAGCAGGCTTTTTCAAGCAGGAGTATCTGGAAAAAGACTTTATGGATGAGGAAGAAGTGCAGATTATCCGGACCAAGAAGTTCGATATTAAGCCGATGTATCCGGAGGATGCCTGTGTACAGATGGAGCTTCTCGGACACAATTTCTTCGTATTCTGCAATGCGGAAACGGATCAGGTTAATGTTGTATATAAGAGAAAAGGAAATACCTACGGACTGCTTGAGCCGGAGTATTGATTAAGGCAGGCGGTGCGCCGGGCGGACATGCCCGTATAAGCCCTGTGAACGGAACAGGGCCAGTGATTTCGTAAATGATCACCCTGTCAGATCTGGCAGGGTGATGTTATGTGGCGTGCCTGCGGCCGGAACAGTGGGTCCGGACAGAATAGATACATCGAAGGAAAAGGAGAGCGTGATTATGTTTCTGGCAACCGTTAATATTATCGCATTTTTGATCTGCCTGCTCATGCTCTCATATTTCTGGAAAGAAAGTCTGGTGGAAATGTTTCCGGTGCTTACCTGTATGCTGTCGCTGACGCTTTATATACTCGCTTTTTTCCGGCGGATGGACCTGATCGACGGTATCGGAATGCTTATGATAACGGCTTTTGTTATCTGGCTGATCGGAGGAAAGCGGGAGAGACGGAAGCTTTTTGCCAGGGAATGTCTGCAAAAAATAACACAGCCGTCATTTGTAACGGCAGTTCTGCTGCTTTTTGCCGTCGGCCTGTGTACTTCGCAGAAGATCGTGACCTGGTGGGATGACATCAATTTCTGGGCGACGGATGTGAAATCGCTGTATTATCTGAACGGTTTTGCGGGAAAATATGAAAACGTGGCGCCGGAATTCGGAGATTACCCGCCGGGCGGGCAGATGATCAAGTGGTGGTTTCTGCATTTTGATCCGCATACATTCCGGGAGGGTCTTGCTTTTGCCGGATATTATTTCATGAATCTTGTCTTCATGCTGCCGCTTTTAAAGAAAATCCGCGGAAAAAATATTTTCGTATTGTTCGGGATGGCGGCATCGCTGTGGTTTCTGCCGGGCATTGCGGAGGTTTATGGATATGACGGATTTTGCGCGGATCTGACAATGGCCTGCATCTATGGCGGATTCCTGTTTGCGGTGATCGACAGGGAAGGGAAGAGAGAAAGCTTTTATTATGGGCGTCTGATGCTTTATCTGAGCGTGCTCGTACTGGTAAAGTCGGTGGGCTTTATCTGGGCATTTTTCGGACTTGTTTTTTTTATTCTTTTCCACCGGCAGGGCGAAAAGAAGAGCAGACTGGCTGCCGTATGCGCCGCGCCCGTAATCACGGGCGGAAGCTGGATGCTTTTCTGTCTGCTGATGAGGCGTGTGACGAAAACGACAACGACGGCGGTCAGGTATATGACAACGGACGAGTACGGCATATCGGGCTATACGGGTGATTTTGCGAAGGCATTTCTGAAAGCATTCGCGGGTCTTCCGCTGCATAAGAGCCAGACGCCGGTTCTCGACCTGACGCCGCTTGGTTTTTACCTGTGCATCTGTCTGATCGTGATTTTCTTTTACCACAGGAATCTGATGCCGAAGAAACAGGGCAGACTGGTGCTTTGGTTTGGCATTATCAGCGGCGCGCTTTTTTACGGTATCATTTTTATCGCCCATATTACAATTTTTGCGACGGAAACACAGTATCTGGAAGCATCCGGAATGATTTCCTCGATCGAACGGTACGGAGCGCCCTTTACGGTCGGAACGCTGCTTTTTCTGATGTTTATCTGGATGGAATGCGGCGGGGCATTGTTTGTGAAACGGGGAGAAGAGACCGCTTCTTTGTCTTTTACGGGACTGCGGCGGATAAAGCGGATCTTTTCAGAGCAGTACGGTCCCTGTCTTTGTCTGATTCTCTTCGTGGCATTGACGACGCAGTGGCGGGCCGGATATCATGGCCTGATCGGGTACCGGTCGGAGACGGAGGGACAGTCCGCGCAGCGCGCGGATATGATAGATGAGGATGCGGCGCTTTTTCTGGAAACGATCGATGCGCTTGGAACAGAACATGGCGCAAGGGTCTGTTATGTACAGCGGGATGACGAACCGCGCTGGGTCAGGAACAGTTATGTCAACCTGGAGGCATCGCCTGTTTCCGTTGTATACAAAAGTGTGAATCTCGATGATGCGGTGACGGACTGGATGGTTCAGGAGATCCGCAGTCTGCATGCGGAATATCTCTATGTGGAGCATACGGATGCGGATATTGGGAAAGTATTTAATAATATGACAGTTGGCGGCGCATTTTCCTGTGAAGCGCTGTATCGGATTGAGGACGACGGTATGCAGATGCGGCTGGTTCAGGTGCGATAGCGGAGCGGATTGGCCCTGTAATGCCGGATATTTTCCGCAGAAAGGATGACACGATGGCTTCTTATTTTGAGATACCGGTTATCATACCGGCATATGAGCCTGATGAAAAGCTGATATTGTTACTGCATCGGCTGCAGGAAGCAGGAATCGCGCATATGATTGTGGTGGACGACGGCAGCGGCAGCGCATATCAGGAGTTGTTTGTCAGAGCGGAGGAGGTGGCAGGATGCGAGGTTCTGCACCATGCGGTGAATCTGGGAAAGGGAAGGGCATTGAAGACCGCTTTTAATGCCTGCCTGCTGAGGTTTCCGGGCCTGTGCGGATGTGTGACGGCGGATTCGGACGGACAGCATACGCCGCAGGATATTCTGGCCTGTATGCGGAAGCTCTGGGAGAATCCGGAGACGCTGGTTCTCGGCTGCCGGAATTTCGATGCGTCGGATGTTCCGATGCGTTCCAGTTTTGGCAATAAGTGTACAAGAAAAGTATTCAGTTATCTGATTGGACTGTCAGTTTCCGATACCCAGACAGGTCTCCGCGCCATTCCGGCGTTCTTCATGAAAGAGCTGATGAATGTCAAAGGTGAGCGGTTCGAGTACGAGACCAATATGCTGATTGAAACGAAAAACAGGAATGTTCCGATCGTGGAGGTTCCGGTGGAGACGATTTATCTGGAAGCGAATAAGACAAGTCATTTTAATCCGATCTTAGATTCCATTCGGATTTATATGGTATTCGGTAAGTTTCTGTTTTCTTCGCTTTCATCCAGTGTGCTGGATCTTCTGCTGTTTGGCCTGTTCTGCAGGATGCTGCGGGCGGCGACGGGGGTTTGGAGCGGACTGCCCTATATTGTCTGCGCAACCATATTTGCAAGGGTGATTTCCGCGGTTTATAATTTTCTGTTAAATTATAAGGTAGTCTTTCAAAGCAGCGCCAATTTTTTGGTAACCGCGGTGAAATATTGTCTTCTCGCAATCTGCCAGATGCTTTGCAGCGCTTTTTTAGTTAATGAGCTTTTTCATCTGCTGGGAGGTTTTGAGGTGGCGGTTAAGATCCCGGTGGATGTGCTGTTGTTCTTTTTGAGCTTTGTCATACAGAGAGAGTTTGTATATCGGAAAAAGGAGAGACCTGCGGGCTGACATAACCCGCGGGTTTTTTTCATATATTTTTCATAAGATCGGATGGGCCGAAAGACTGGAAAGCGGGAGAATCAGGGAGCGGGCCGGGGGTCATAATGAAAAAAATCAAATGGGGGATCAGGGCAGAGCTTATTCTGCTTGTGGCAGCGGTATGCGTCTGGCTGGTAAAGGAAATCGGGATGGGCGGGCAGACGGAAGGCGTGCCGGTACGGGATGCGGCAGAGGAAATGGGAGAAGCGGTTGAAGTATCCGCTGACGGCGATTATATCAAATGGGTGGATTTCAATATTACCGCTGAGGCGCTCAGCAAGGCATATGAACTGGATGTGGCGTCCTACCGGGACGAAATTCATACGGACTGGATTGAACTGTTGGCTTATGTAGGCGCGAAGCATGGAGGGAAGTTCGATAAGAAAAGCCTGTCGGAGCTGGAGGAAACAGCCGAAAAGCTCCGCTCCGGGGAGACAGATATGGAAGAACTGACCCGTAAGATGGAATATTATGATTATTACAAAGAGGCTTACGATGCGGTATTAAGCGGAATGGTGGGAGAATTCTCGATGGAAGTGCCCGCAGGCGATCATGGGGAGAAGGAATGGAAAAATTTTTACGGACTGAAAGCCTTCTCGCCCATTGCAAAGGGATTCGATTACAGTCATTATGATGATTTCGGTTCCTCCAGAAGCTATGGATATGCGAGGCCGCATCTTGGACACGATATGATGGGACAGATCGGTACGCCGATCATTGCCATTGAATCCGGTTACGTGGAGGCGCTTGGCTGGAATCAGTATGGCGGCTGGCGCATCGGCATCCGCAGCTTTGACGGGAAGCGGTATTATTATTATGCGCATCTGCGGCAGAATTTTCCCTATAATAAGGAGCTGGAAGTGGGCAGCGTCGTAACGGCCGGGGATGTCATCGGCTACATGGGACATACGGGATACAGCACGAAGGAAAATGTGAATAATATTGAAATTGTCCATCTGCATTGGGGGCTGGAGCTGATTTTCGACGAATCCCAGAAGGAAAGCAATAACGAGATATGGATAGACTGCTATGAGCTGACCAAATTCCTGTATCAGAATCGAAGTCAGACGGCAAAGGATGAGGAGACAAAGGAGTGGTATCGCGTTTACCGCATGAAAGATCCCGCGGTGGAAAAGGCGAAAGAAGCCGGCCCCAAAAAGCCGGAAACATAAAAAGTGAAGATAATCTGAAATTTTATGACGGTGGTGGAATCATTTTGGAGTCTGCCATCGTCATAATAGGGTGAAGAGATTTTTAAGGCATCTGAAAAGGCGCTGCATTTGGTGGCATGGAGGTTTATATGACGCGTGAAGAGGAACTGATCAGTCAGATAAAAAACGGAAGAAGGGAATGCCTCGATGAACTGGTGGCATTATATTATCCGGCCATTCTGCGTTACTGCCTGTGGCATATGCCTGACCGGGAAAGCGCGCTTGACGCGACACAGGAAACCTTTTTGAAGCTGGTGCGCTTTTTTTACAGCTACGAGCACAGAGGGTCATTTCGCGCCTTTGTGTATCGGATCGCGGCCAATACCTGTACGGATTTAAAAAGGAAACGGCATGAAACAGAGCCGCTTTCGGAGGCCGTTATGGAAACGGCCGGTATCCCGGAGAACGGTTATCAGGCGGCGGAGGACAGGCAGCTGCTCACCCATGCATTGACTGATCTGGACAACGATGCGCGGGAATTGATTCTGTTAAGGTATGGTCAGGAGCTGACGCTGCGGGAAATTGCGGATATAATGAATCTTCCCCTGCGTACGGTGCAGACAAAGCTGTATCGGGCGGTGAAGAAGATGCGGAAGGCGCTTGGGCAGGACGAGCTTCCAAAGCAGGCGGAGATGTGAAAAAGCAGGAAAGGAGACGAATATGAAGAAAGAGGAAAAGGAACGCTGGAAGAATCTTCTGGCGGTGGAACAGGCGTTTTCCTATGAGGCGCATCTGGAAGAGGTACAGCGCCTTGCGGGGGAAAGATTGACTGTTTTGGTCGATGGAGATCGGATGACTATGCGGGGACTGCTGGCGAAGCAGATGAAGTTTCTTGCATGGAGGATATGGCTTTTGCAGGGGATGATGCTGGCCTTTCTGTGTGCCGTATTTTTTAGCCTGTACGGCGGCGCGGCAGGCTACCGGGGCGAACATTTTTTTGCCCGGTTTCTGTGCGGAAGCGGCGGTATCATAGCGGCCTGCGCGCTGCCCATTCTGCAGAGGTCCCTGCGTTACGGCATGTATGAACTGGAATGCTCCACTCGTTTTTCCATCAGGGGTGGACTTACCGCCCAGCTTCTTTTTATCGGCATCGGGGACGTGGGAATGCTGTCTGTTCTGGCATTTCTGGCGCTGCGGCATGGGGCGGGCATGCAGGTGGTATTTCTGTTCGGCGTCATTCCTTTTATGACGGCGGCAGTGACCGGGCTGATGCTCTGGGCGAGGATGAAGACTTCTATCTCCGGGAGCCGGTCCATAGCCGCCTGCGCAGCATCCGTTTTTTTTGCCTATGGAGTAATGGAGGGCGCGGGACAACTGTTTCCGGGACGCATTATGTGGTTTGGCGTTTTATATGCATGCCTGTGCGCGGGAATGATGGGACAGGCATGCCGGCAATTATTTTTACGGGAAAGAGAGAGGGATATACTGTGAAAAATAAATTTTCACAGGCAGATTTGTGCCTGCGCTCAAATTTGCAGATTGTACAGGAATGGAGGATTTTTATGGAAATCGTATTAGAACATGTATCGAAAGTTTATCAGGATAAGCATACGGTAAAAAAGGCAGTGGAAGATGTCAGTCTGCGCTTTACTTCCGGCGTCTGGGGGCTGCTTGGGGCAAACGGAGCCGGAAAGACCACATTGATGCGGATGATCTGCGGCATTATGAAGCCCTCCGGGGGACGAATCTGCTATGACGGCGTGGAAATCGGTCAGCTGGGGGATGCTTACCGGAGCGTGATCGGTTATCTGCCGCAGGAATTCGGATTTTATCCGGAATTTACGGTACAGCAGTATCTGGAATATATCTCTGCCATGAAGGGGATGGGGGATCGGCAGGCAGGACGGAAGATCGATGAACTGCTTGCAGGGCTTTCTCTGGAGGAGGTTCGGAAAAAGAAAATCATGAAGCTGTCCGGCGGCATGAAACGGCGGGGGGGCATCGCGCAGGCGCTTTTGAACGATCCGGAATTTCTGGTGCTGGACGAGCCTACCAGCGGGCTTGATCCCGGAGAGCGGGTGCGGTTCCGCAACCTGATATCGGAGTTTGCCAGGAATCGAATCGTGCTGATTTCCACGCACATCGTATCGGATGTGGAATATATCGCGACACAGAACGCCATCATGAAGGACGGCAGGATTCTGCAGACAGGAACCACGCAGGAGCTTGTAGTGCAGATGCAGGGAAAGGTATTTGAGGGAACGGTCGCTTTGCCGGAACTGGAAAAATGGGAGAAAAAGGTGCAGGTGGTCAATCTGCGCAATGAAGCGGACGGCAGGATATCGATGCGGTATATCGGAAAGCAGGAGGATATGCCGGATGCCATGGCCAAAGAACCGCGTCTGGAAGATTTATATCTGAACCTTTTTCCGGCCGGAAGCCGGCCAGTATCCGGCAGAAAGCAGGTTCATAAAAAAGAGAAAGAGGTGCATTCATCATGAGAAGATTATATAAAGAAGAAATGAAGCGTATTTTAAGAAGCAGGGGCACGCGCCTTTTTCTGGCGGCCGCGTTCGTGCTGTCCGTTTATATGGCCTGGGTTCCCGTAACCTTTGAACGGTACACCTATGAGGAAAACGGGCAGGAAATTACATGGAAGGGTCAGGATGCGCTCACCATGAAGAAGAGGATGCAGGCCCCTGCATCGGGAGAGGTGACGCCGGAAAAAATGGCATTGGGACTGGAAGCTTATCAGAAAAATCTCGCGCTGTACGGAGACTTTTATGGCGATTTTCCACAGAATGTATGGAACAGTGAAATTCTGCCATATTCTAAGCTGGTCACGAGACTGCACGAGGTTATGGCGGATGCGGAGAGCGGCCTTGCACCGGAATATTCGGAAATTACCAAAGAGGATGCGCTCACCTTTTACGAGCATTGCCGTTCTCATCTGTCCGATTTGATGAAACTGGAGCAGAAAAAGAATCCGGATGCGCAGCAGACCGCGGCGAAGATGTATGAAAAGGTGGAAATGCCTTTTTACTTTTATCCCGGATATGGAACCAATATGGCGGAATATGAAAATCTGCATCTGTTCCTGCTTATGTTTCTGTGCATCCTGATTACGGCGCCGCTGTTCTGTTGTGAATATCAGACCGGAGCGGATGATATACTGCGCAGTACGAAGCATGGCGGAAAGGCGCTCGTGACTGTGAAGATTCTTTCGGCATTCACGGTTTCCGGTGTGACATTTATACTGGGTATGACGATTTTTCAGGTTATTTCCAACAGTCTGTTCGGCTGGGAATGCCGGCAGACATCCATGCAGATTCTTTTCTCCGCGGTCAGCCTGTTAAACCTGAATGTGGGAGGCATGCAGGACCTGCTTATACTGGCGGGATTTCTGTCCCTGCTCGGCAGCCTGTGCTTTGTGCTCTTTCTGTCCGCGGCCAGCAAAAATACGACGATTGCAACCGGGATGACCATCGCTTTCGGAATCTTTCCCTCGGTATTCTATATGCTGTCGGGCGGCAAGGCGGCTTCTTATCTGCGGGTGCTTCTGCCCTCCGGGGGGCTGGGAGGAACCAATGCTTTCCTGTATGCGCTGACGGACTTTGAATTTCTGAAAATCGGACCGTTTTCGGTCTGGACGCCATGGCTTCTTCTGATCGTTCCGGTAGTGGAAATTCCGCTGTTTCTCTGGCTGACGGCGAGGAGTTATCTCCGAAGAGGGTGAACTGATAAAATCCCCGGAACAAATCCCCGGACGGTACAAATACCCATCCGAAAACCATTGCCAAAACAAGCCCCCTATGATACAATAGTTGCAGTGGGCAATGATAAAAAAATAACAATCATCCCGAAAGCCCGAAACAAAGGCATTCATAGTAAATGGAGGAAAGAAAAATGGCAAAAAAAGTTGTTTTGGCAGGCGCATGTCGTACTGCAATCGGTACAATGGGCGGAGCGCTGAGCACCACTCCCGCACCGGTTCTCGGATCTATCGTTATTAAGGAAGCATTAAACAGAGCAGGCGTTCCGGCAGATGCCGTAGATCATGTATACATGGGATGCGTTATTCAGGCAGGACTTGGACAGAACGTAGCGCGTCAGGCATCCATCAAAGCCGGTCTGCCGGTTACAACACCCGCCGTTACCGTAAACGTTGTATGTGGTTCCGGTCTGAACTGCGTCAATATGGCGGCACAGATGATCATTGCAGGAGATGCTGATATTGTCGTTGCGGGCGGTATGGAAAATATGTCCATGGCTCCTTATGCTGCAATGCAGGGCCGTTACGGCTACAGAATGAACAATGCGACACTGGTGGATACCATGGTAAACGACGCATTGTGGGATGCTTTCAATAATTATCATATGGGAATTACCGCAGAGAACGTTGCTGAGCAGTATGGTCTGACAAGAGAACAGCTTGACGAGTTCGCTGCATGGTCCCAGCAGAAATGTGAAAAAGCAAGAGCGGAAGGTAAATTCAAAGACGAAATCGTTCCGGTTGAAGTAAAGAAGAAAAAAGAGACAGTGATCGTGGATACGGACGAAGGCCCTCGTGCGGGCGTTACGGCAGAGAGCATTTCCAAACTGCGTCCTGCTTTCAAGCCGGACGGCGGTCTTGTTACGGCGGCAAACGCTTCCGGTATCAATGACGGTGCGGCTGCGATCGTTGTAATGAGCGAGGAAAAAGCGAAAGAACTCGGCGTGAAACCGATGGCAACCTTCGTAGCGGGTGCGCTCGGCGGCGTTGATCCTTCCATCATGGGAGTAGGTCCTGTTCCGGCTACCAGAAAGGCAATGGAAAAAGCAGGCATGAAGATCGACGATTTCGATCTGATCGAAGCAAACGAAGCATTTGCGGCACAGTCTCTTGCCGTACAGAAAGATTTAGGATTCAGCAACGACGTATTGAATGTAAACGGCGGCGCAATTGCGCTCGGCCATCCGGTAGGAGCTTCCGGCTGCCGTATTCTCGTAACGCTGCTTCATGAGATGCAGAAACGCGATGCAAAGAAAGGTCTTGCGACACTGTGTATCGGCGGCGGCATGGGCTGCGCGACAATCGTTGAAAAGTACGAAGGATAATAGTGTGAGAAGAAGTTCTAAAGACGTTCTGTCAGTGGACAGAACGCCAAGAACTTCTACGGTTCGCTATGCGAACCTTTCTCACACTGGAGAATGCCTCAAATGTGGCATTCTCCATTATAGAAATTTAATAAGGAGAGAGGCAGGGTTGAAAATTAGAAATTTTCAACCGCGAGTTTGTGTCTGATGCCCCAAACTCGCAGACTGAGAAAGGAGCATGGTTATATAATGGAATTTGTATTATATGAAGTAAAAGGGCAGGTCGGCATCATTACCATCAGCCGTGAAAAAGCATTGAACGCTTTAAATTCCGCAGTGCTTGACGAATTGGATAAGACGCTGGATGCGGTTGATCTGAATAACGTAAGATGTCTGATTCTGACAGGCGCGGGACAGAAATCCTTCGTGGCAGGCGCGGATATCGGAGAGATGAGCACGCTGACCAAAGCAGAAGGCGAAGCGTTCGGCAAAAAAGGAAACGATGTTTTCCGTAAGCTGGAAGTTTTCCCGATTCCCGTAATCGCGGCGGTAAATGGTTTCGCACTGGGCGGCGGCTGTGAGATCTCCATGAGCTGTGATATCAGAATCTGTTCCGATAACGCGGTATTCGGACAGCCGGAGGTTGGACTTGGCATTACTCCCGGTTTTGGCGGTACGCAGAGACTCGCAAGACTGGTAGGTCCCGGTATGGCAAAACAGATGATTTATACGGCAAGAAATATTAAGGCTGACGAGGCATTGAGAATCGGTCTCGTAAATGCGGTATATCCGCAGGAAGAGCTGATGGCGGCTGCGGAGAAGATGGCTGCCGGCATCGCGAAGAACGCGCCGATTGCGGTACGCAACTGCAAGAAAGCGATTAACGACGGTCTGGAAGTGGGAATGGATGAAGCGATCGTGATCGAAGAGAAGCTGTTCGGCGACTGCTTCGAGACGGAAGACCAGAAGTACGGCATGGCATTTTTCCTGGATAAGAACAAGGAGAAGGTGAAGGAGCCGTTCAAGAATTGCTAAGCAAAGGCTCAGGTCACAAGATACAAACGCTGAGCTGTAAACATAACACAAATCAAGGAGGATATGCACGATGAAAGTAGGTATTATCGGTGCGGGAACCATGGGTTCCGGTATTGCACAGGCATTCGCTATGACAGACGGCTATGAAGTTTGTCTCTGCGATATTAAGGAAGAGTACGCTGAGGGCGGCAAGGCCAAGATCCAGAAGAACATGAATTTCCTGGTGAGCAAAGAGATGATCACACAGGAGAAGGCTGACGAGGTCATGGGCAAGATCACCACAGGTCTGAACGGCATCTGCACGGACTGTGACCTGATCGTTGAAGTTGCGCTGGAGAAGATGGAGATCAAGCAGGCAATCTTCAAAGAGCTGATGGGCATCGTGAAGAAGGAATGCATGTTCGCATCCAATACTTCCTCCCTTTCCATCACCAGGATCGGAGAAGGTCTGGACAGACCGATGATCGGTATGCACTTCTTCAATCCTGCTGACAGAATGAAGCTGGTAGAAGTTATCAGAGGCGAGAATACGCCGCAGGAG
>CALDLG010000081.1 GCA_937910785.1 uncultured Lachnospiraceae bacterium
CGTTCCAACGTCACGTTTATCGCACAGCTCATGGGTGTGAGCTGGGGCGCGCTGGCCGGAGCTTTCCTGGCTCCCTTCCTTTACGGCCTGTATTGGAAGCGGACCACGAAGGCAGCCTGCTGGGTGAGCTTTTTGTTCTCCACGGTGGTGATGCTGGCGAACATCTTTTTCCGGTCGAGCTTTCCGGCGCTTCTGCAGTCGCCCATCAATGCCGGCGCCTTCTGTATGCTGGCCGGGCTTGTGATCGTGCCGGTGGTGAGTGTGGTGACGAAAGCGCCTGCTGGAAAAAGGCTGGAGGAGATCTTCTCCTGCTATGAGAAGAAGGTGACGGTTTCTGTGAAAGACTCCATTGGAGATCAAAATTAGGGAAAATGATGAAGGAGGAAAAGGATATATGAAAACACTGATGCTTGGCAACGAGGCGGTTGCCAGAGGTCTTTATGAAGGAGGCTGCAGCTTCGTATCCAGCTATCCGGGAACGCCCAGCACGGAGATCACGGAGTGCGCGGCGAAGTATGAGGAGCTGTACGCGGAGTGGGCGCCCAATGAGAAGGTGGCGCTTGAGGCAGCGTTTGGCGCATGCCTTTCCGGAAAGAGAAGCTTCTGTGCCATGAAGCATGTAGGCCTTAACGTGGCGGCGGATCCGCTTTTTACCATATCTTATACGGGGGTGCATGCCGGACTGGTGATCGGCGTGGCGGATGACGCCGGCATGCACAGTTCCCAGAACGAACAGGATTCCAGACATTATGCGCAGGCATCCAAGATTCCCATGCTGGAGCCTTCCGATGCAGCAGAGGCGCTTGCTTTTGCGAAGCTTGCCTATGAGATTTCCGAAAAGTTTGATACGGCAGTGCTGATTAAGATGTGCACCCGCGTCAGCCATTCGCAGAGCGTAGTGGAGACAGAGGAACGGGTGGTTCCCAGACAGAGAAAATATGAAAAAAATCCTGCAAAATATATTATGATGCCGGCCTATGCGAAGAAACGTCATCCGGTGGTGGAGGAGCGCACGAAAGCGCTGACGGCCTGGGCGGAGACTGCGGACATCAACAGGGTTGAAGCGGGTACGGACACGTCCTGCGGCATTCTGACTTCCTCCACCTGTTATCAATATGTGAAGGAAGCCTTTGGAGATACATACCCTGTTTTGAAGCTCGGAATGATCTGGCCGATGCCGGAGCAGAAAATCAGAGATTTTGCGGCTTCAGTCGACAGACTTGTGGTGGTTGAAGAGCTGGACGGTTTTATCGAGATGCATTGTAAAAATCTGGGCCTTTCGGTATCCGGCAAGGATCTGTTTCCCAACATCGGAGAACTGAGTCAGAATCTGGTGAAGGAGAAACTGGGAGGAAAGGTGGAGACGGGAGCTTCTTTAGAAGAAGAGATTCCCGCAAGACCTCCGGTAATGTGCGCGGGATGCCCTCATCGCAGTATCTTTTATGTATTGAAGAAAATGAATCTTACCGTACTCGGAGATATCGGGTGCTATACATTGGGAGCCGTAGCGCCGCTTGGCGCCATTGACACAACCATTTGTATGGGAGCCTCCGTTTCCGGACTGCATGGCTTTGTCAAAGCGGGCGGTGAGGAAGCCGCCGGAAAGACCGTAGCGGTTATCGGCGATTCCACTTTCATTCATTCCGGTGTTACGGGCCTGATCAACATCGCATATAACGAGTCAGACGCCACCGTCATTATACTGGATAATTCGATTACGGGCATGACAGGGCATCAGCAGAATCCGACTACCGGCTATAATCTGAAAGGAGATCCCTGTACGAAGATCGATCTGGAGAGCCTGTGCCATGCTGTGGGAATCAGGCGGGTAAGAGTGGTAGATCCCTATGATATGGAAGCCTGTCAGGAGGCGATAAAGGAGGAACTTGCGGTAAAGGAACCTTCCGTTATTATTTCCCGCCGTCCCTGTGCGTTGTTAAAATATGTGAAGCATCCGGGACCGATTTGTTCCGATCCTGAGAAATGTAAGGGTTGTAAGGCATGTATGCAGATCGGATGTCCCGCAGTCAGCATGGTGGATGGCAAGGCGGTAATCGACGCGACACTCTGCGTGGGATGCGGCGTCTGCAAACAGCTTTGCAGATTCGATGCGCTCGGATAAGAGATGAAAAAGGGCTGTGGCAGGAAGACACAGCCGGAATGGAGAGGAACTATGGAAACAAAGAATATTATGATAGTAGGTGTGGGCGGACAGGGGACCCTGCTTGCCAGCAAGCTTCTGGGACGCCTGCTGCTTGGCAGGGGATATGATGTGAAGGTCAGCGAGGTGCATGGTATGAGCCAGCGCGGCGGAAGCGTTGTGACATATGTCCGCTGGGGTGACAGAGTCTGTTCTCCCATTATCGATAAGGGTCAGGCGGACTGTATCCTTTCTTTTGAACTTTTGGAGGCGGCCCGGTATACGGAATATTTGAAACCGGGCGGCAGAATAATCGTTAACAGCCAGCAGGTCAATCCCATGCCGGTGATCGCGGGTATGGCGGCTTATCCGGAAAAGCTTACGGAGAAGCTCGCAATGCCTGGAATTAACGTGGACGCGTTTAACGCGCTGGCGCTGGCAGAAGAAGCGGGAAGCAGCAAGGCCGTCAATCTGGTTCTTATGGGCAGGCTTGCCAGTCACTTTGATTTTACGAAAGAAGAGTGGATGGAAGCGATAGAACACAGTGTGCCGCCGAAATTTCTGGAACTGAATAAAAAAGCGTTTGAAATGGGGCAGAGCGCATAAGGGGGATTAATCAATGGAACGGTATTATCAAAAAGAAATTGAAACAGCGGACAGAGAACAGATTCTTGCATGGCAGAATGAACGGCTGGTAAAGCAGGTGCGCCATGTATGGGATCATGTGCCATACTATCGCGCGAAAATGGAGGAAAAGGGTGTTGCGCCGGAGGATATTCAGAGCGTGGAGGATTTGCACAAACTGCCCTTTTTGACGAAGGATGATCTGCGGGAAGCATATCCTTACGGGCTGCTTGCAATGCCCCTGAAGGATTGTGTCCGCATCCAGTCCACCTCCGGAACGACCGGACGCAGAGTGGTGGCCTTCTATACACAGCATGACATCGATCTGTGGGAGGACTGCTGTGCCCGCGCCATTACGGCGGCAGGCGGAACCAATGAGGATGTCTGCCATGTCAGCTACGGTTACGGGCTTTTCACCGGAGGTCCGGGACTGAACGGGGGAAGCCACAAAGTAGGCTGTCTGACGCTTCCGATGTCTTCGGGCAATACGGACCGTCAGTTACAGTTTATGGTGGATCTGGAAGCTACCATTATCTGCTGTACGCCTTCTTATGCCGCGTTTCTGGCTGAGAGCATCCATGAGCGGGGGCTGCGGGATAAGATCAAATTAAAGGCAGGCATCTTTGGCGCGGAGGCATGGAGCGAAGAAATGCGTCAGGATATTCAGAATAAACTGGGAATTAAGGCGTATGATATTTACGGCCTTACGGAGACCAGCGGTCCCGGCGTCGCTTTTGAGTGCAGCGAGCAGACAGGAATGCACATTAACGAGGACCATTTTATCGCTGAAATTATCGATCCGGATACGGGGGAGGTTCTTCCCGAAGGAAGCAAGGGAGAACTGGTTTTTACGGCAATTACCAAGGAAGCCTTTCCGCTTCTTCGCTATCGGACAAGAGATATCTGTGTGCTTGGCAGACAGAAATGCTCCTGCGGCCGTACCCATGTCAAGATGAGTAAGCCTATGGGAAGAAGCGATGACATGCTGATTGTTAAGGGCGTCAATGTCTTTCCGTCCCAGATCGAGACGGTGCTTCTGGAGCAGGGATATCCGGCCAATTATCAGATTATTGTGGATCGTGTCAACAATTCCGATACAATCGAAGTCATGGTGGAGATGACGCCTGAAAACTTCTCCGATAATCTGGGCAAAATTACGGAGATGGAGAAGGGACTTGTATCCGCGCTTAAAGCGATGCTTGGAATCTATGCGAAAGTGCGTCTGGTAGCGCCCAAATCCATCACGAGAAGCGAAGGCAAAGCAGTGCGTGTCATTGATAAGCGGAAAATTTAAGATGGGAGGAGACAGATTATGACAATACCTCAGATTTCTGTATTTCTGGAAAATAAAGCGGGACAGCTTGCGGATATTACCGGCATTCTTTCGGAGAATCAGGTGAACATGCGGGCAATCAATATTGCGGAGACTGCAGATTACGGCGTTCTGCGTCTGATCGTGGACGATGCGGCGAAAGCCTCCTCCATTCTTCTTGAGCAGGGATTTATTCTGACCATGACGCCGGTTGTGGGCGTGGCGGTTCCGGATGCGCCGGGCGGACTCAGCAATGTGCTTGGCGTGATTTCGCGCGCTGAAATAGATGTGGAATATATGTATTCCGTTTTTGGTCAGAAGGACGGGCAGGCCTGCATGATCTTCCGCGTAGCGGATGCGGAGAGTCTGACAGCGGTTCTTGAAAAGAACGGAATCGGCACAATCGCCGGAGAAGACCTGGGCCTTCACTGAAATCCATGATCTTTCAGG
>CALDLG010000082.1 GCA_937910785.1 uncultured Lachnospiraceae bacterium
TCCCCATAGCTTTCCACCGGTATATTCCCCTGTCCGATTCCGTATGCCTTTTCCTCCAGTTTCCGCTGAAAGGCAATGCCGGAAAGCGGATGTCCGCTCTCGTAATCTTCCGGTGTTACGGTAACGATGACGGCGCTGTTACTGTTCTTTCCGTCCCGTCCGCTGTAGCTCATCCCGTTCACGGCAAGCCTTCCCTCTTCCGAAGAGGCATTCACCACATAACCGCCCGGACACATGCAGAACGAATAAACACCCCGTCCGCTTTTCGTCTGTGCCGTAACTTTATAGGAGGCTGCCTGCAGATGCGGGCTTTCCGCCATACCATACTGCGTTTCGTTAATCATCAGGGCCGGATGCTCCACCCGCAGCCCAACCGCGAAAGGCTTCGCCGCCATCCCGTTTTCATACAGCATCTGAAAGGTATCCCTTGCGCTGTGGCCGATGGCCAGAACCACCGTATCAGTTTTAAGCAGTTCCGCATCATTTATCACAACGCCCCGGATGCTTCCGTTTTCGATCACGAGATCCGTCACCTTACTTTCAAATCGGATTTCTGCGCCGAAACGAAGCATCTCCTCCCGCATGGAGCGCACCACGCGCATTAAAATATCCGTACCGATATGCGGTTTTGCCTCATACAAAATTTCCTCCGGCGCACCGGCCTGCACGAGAATTTTAAGCGCTTCCCGGTTTCTTCCTTCCTTATCCTTCACAAGCGTATTGAGCTTTCCGTCCGAAAAAGCGCCTGCGCCGCCTTCTCCAAACTGCACGTTGGAATCCGGCTTTAAGATGCCGCTTTTCCAGAAGGCCTCCACATCCTTTTTCCGTTCCTCCACTGCCTTTCCCCGCTCCAGCAGTATCGGCTCAAAACCATGTTTCGCCAGCAATAATCCGCAGAAGAGCCCTGCGGGTCCCGTTCCGATAATCACGGGGCGCAGAGCGTCCCTGGGCGCCGTCACTTCAGGGAAATGCCAGGTTTTCTCCTCCGCCCTTCCAATCTGAATGCCGACTCCGCCTTTCCGTTGACTACTGCGGTCACGATTTGAAAGCCTCCTCAGAATCCGTTCCTCGTCACGCACTTCCACGTCGATTGTATAAATAAAGAAAAGCGCCGGTTTCTTCCTGGCATCCACCGATTTTTTTATGATTCGATAAGAAAGGATCTCCTGCTTTTCAATATGTAGCAATCCGGCCGCTTTTTCGGCCAGAGACGCTTCCTTCCCGGTAACGGGCATTTTAATCTGACTGATCCTGATCATCCTGATGCCTTTTCCTTTCCGGCCCCTGAGCCTTTTTCACAGGGCTTTCCCGCAGAAGCGCCTCTGCCGCGGCGCGCCCGGCAGCTGCCCCGCTTGTCCATGCCCACTGCAGGTTATACCCCCCGCAGATACCGTCCATATCGATCATCTCCCCTGCAAAAAAAAGCCGGGGAACCAGCTTCGATTCCAGCCTGTTCGTCAGTTCCCCTGCCGGAATGCCGCCCGCACTGACCTGTGCCTGATCAAAACCATTCGTTTTACATACCACTGTCATAAAATGCCGGTACAATGCCGCGAGTTTCTCTTTTTTCGCACCGGGGAGGGTCCCCGCGGTATCGACAGGTCTGCACCCGGCCTGCCGGATAATCAGCTGATTGATTTTTTTATTGGAAAGCCCCGTCAGAAACTGTTCCAGCGGCCTTTCACCGAGCAGCCGGAAACGCCGCTCCCAAAACCGTCGTTCCTCCAGCGGATCCATATCCGGCAGAAAATCGATTTCCACCGATACCTGCTGTCCGTTGGAAAGCGCATAAGCCGCTTCCCTGCTGAACTGAAAGACCGGAATGCCTGAAATGCCATACTCTGTCAGCTGCAGTTCTCCCCGTACAAAAGCCCGCTTTTTTCTTCCGATCAAAAGCGTAAGTCCCGCTTCGATGCGGACACCTGCGACACTCTTCCAGAAATCTCCCGTACACCGCAGCTGTACGAGCGCGGGTACGACTTTTACCACGTGATGTCCGAAAGCCTTCGCCAGTTCATAGCCGTTTCCGTCGGAGCCGGTCTTCGGCGCGGCCATGCCGCCGCAGGCCAAAATCACCGCCCCATAGGAGCGCTTTGCATCTTCTTGGCACACAACGCTGAAAACTCCGGTTTTCTGCTCCCGCAGCAGCGCGGCTGCCTTATGCTCCGTATGTACTCTGACCCCATATTCCGCAAGCGAAAACCGGAGGATATCGAGAACCGTCGATGCCTGCCCGGACAGCGGGTACAGATATCCGTCTCTGTCCTTTATCAGCATTCCGCGTTGACTAAAAAAGTCAATCGTTTCCGCCACACCGAACTGCCTGTATAATTTTTCATAAAAAGAAACAGCGCTGCCATAATAGGCATCTCTGTTCATAACTCTGTTGGAAAAATTGCATCTGCCGTTTCCCGTGGCAGGCAGTTTTTTCCCTACTCTGTCATTTCTTTCATACAGGTCCACGCAGGCGCCGGCCTGCGCTGCCTGAATAGCCGCCATCATGCCGGCGGCTCCGCCGCCGATTACCGCAATTTTATTTTCCATTTTATTATGATAACACTAACTGGAATAAGACTCAAGAAAATTATACAGTTCCTGTTCGTTCTGAATATATTTTCCCCGGATAATCTCGGTCTGCAGTTCTTCATTCAGGCTTTCTAACAGAATATCCGTATTCGTATGAATTGTTTTTTTGTCCTTCTCGTATACGATAACAAAATGATCCGCCACCATCAGATAAAAGCCTTCTTCTTCTTTTTCCGGCCGATAATATTTACAGATGACAACCCGGTCCTTTGAGAAGCTGGAAAGCTCAATGTTCTGGAATCCGAGCTTTAAATCGGAAAGCGCAGGATTTTCGTCATAAGCCGCCAGTTCTTCGATCAGCGCAAGCCTGTCCAGTCCGATATATTTGACCGGAATTTCCTCTTCCCTTTCCTGCACCGTTCCATCCGATAAATTTACCTCTTCAATCAGATAGACCGTATCCGCCGTAATCACGGGCGCCTTTTCCACCGCGGTTTCGATGACCTGATCCTTCAGCTTTCCTCCATCCTGATATAAAATGCCCGTGCCGTTTCCTCCCGCCGTCTGGGGAATCTGTGCCGGCTGCTGCACCGCATTTTCCATCCTCTCATACTTGTTCGGGTAAAAAAACTGTTCCGCCTTGATGGCCGCATAGCTGCCGGCCCCGAACATAATGCCCGACATACATAAAAAAAGACTGATACGTTTGATGATCTTCATTCTGGTAAGCCTTCCCTTTCCAAAATCCTTTATAATCAGTATCAGTCAATTTTTTGAATTTATTCAATTTTTCTGCCGGATCACAGGCCGAAATTACATAACGCCGAACAGCCGTCCGATGGTAATCCAGACTCTGCCAAGAGGCATTTCCAGAAGTTCTCCCTCATTAATCACATGCAGCAGTATTAACAGCACCATATAGATCACCGTACCGATCAGGCAGGTAATCAGAAGCGTCGGCAAAGCTCCTAAAAGACCGAAAAGAAGCTTATTCAATAACAGAATGACCAGCCCGGAAACCGCCGAAGATACTGCCGGAAATGCGACGGAATATAACAGTTCCGGCTTATAACCGACCCTTTTCCCAACCAGAACGAAGCTTAAAACCGCAAGAACCCCCGTATACAGAATGACAGAATAGAGAATGCCCTCCGCTCCGAGATGCCCGTTTCTGACAAGCAGAACCGCAGCCAGAATATGGACCGCGAACGCAGCCGCCAATGTAAAAAGCAGCTCCCTGATCATTCTCATCTTCATCATCATCTGTCCAAACATCCAGGCTGCGCCATAAAACAGGATCACTACGGTTCCCTGCCTTAAAATCGAAACGGCCTGCGAATCTTCTCCCCGATACAATCCTGTAATAAAGCTCTCCGCAAGCACTGCAAGATAAATGGCTGCCGGAAACGCCACAATACAAAGCTTCTTCATGGCGCCGCCAATGCGTTCACGCATCAGACGGTATTCCTCTCTGTCATAGGAGGATGCGATCCTGCCGATCGACCCCTGCACCGCCAGACAGACAAGCGCGGCGCCAATACCGGTCAGTACCGCGTATTTACCGTAATAAGATCCCCAGCCGGCCGTTCTTGTACCACCCATCTCTTTGATATTCATACAGTAATTAAAGAAACGCTGATCGACTGCCATAAAAAGATTGGAAAGAAGAACGACAAGTATCATCGGAATACTGTTTCCGATCAGCATTCCCGTAATTTCCCCGCCGCTTTCCATACGTCTCCCGCCGTCCTGCATCAGCTGCCGCTTCCATGTTCCCGTATGAAAAATGAAAACAACCGACAGATAAATCAGCGTAATCAGCTCCGCAATCACGATTCCCCAAATGGCCCCCTGGGCACCATAGGCGGACGCGGCGCTGTCATTTTTTAAAAGAGCAGCAGCCTTCTGCCCGTATTCATAGGATATCCGGCCGCCGATCAGGCCCGCGATTAACATCGCGGTTTTTTCGATATATTGAGACCAGGCGACAAGCGGTCCGAAACCACAGCCGTTAAAATACCCCCGCAGGGAGCTGATCAGCGCTGCCAGAACCACTGCCGGCGCCGCCGCTATGAGCGCCCGCCTGCTCATCGCTTCCAGAAAAACATCCTCTGCCAGAAAACCGGATGTTATCACCACAACGAGTGCTATGACCAATGCGGTCAATGCAGAAATTTTCAACGCAGTATGAAAAACTTTTCTGGCATTTTTATATTGTTCCCGCTTCATACGATAACGAATCAGTCCCGTCATCGTTCTGGAAATTCCATAAGTAAAAAACAGCGCCGTCAGCGTATAAAGCTCAAACGCCGGGGCAAACAGCCCGATTCCCGCATCGCCGATTACGACGGAAATCGGAATTCTGATTCCCAGAACGATCATATAAGAAATGATTCCCGCATATGCTGCGAAACTGCCTCTGTTGCTCTTCCGGACGCTTCCCCCACCGAAAGCCGTCTCTCTCTTCCGTAATTTCATAATTTACCGCTTTCCGCTCCTATCTCGTAATTCCAAGCTGCCCAAGAACTGTCTCCTGCTTTTTCTCCATAATGGCGGCCTCTTCCTCTTCCATATGATCATATCCGCATAAATGAAACATACTGTGAGCCACAAGAAACGCGAATTCCCGAAGCTCACTGTGGCCATATGACCTGGCCTGCTCTTCGATCCTGTCCGTCGAAATGATGATATCGCCCAATATCAGCTCTCCGCTGTCCGGATCAAAATAATCCGCCTCTTCTTCCTCGGAAACCGCAAATTCTCCGGCCCGTTCAAAAAACAGATTGGGAAAAGACAGTACATCCGTCTCTTTGTCGATTCCGCGATGCTCTTTATTATAGCCGCGAATCTCCTCATTATTCGTCAGAAGCACATTGATGCATACTTCGTAGGGACATGCCTCCATCTCAAGGACTGCCTCCGCCACATTCTGAAACACTTCCTCTATGGAAAAGGAAAATTCCCTCTCCGTATTATTTTCAACGTAAAAAGTCATAATACAGCTGCTCCGCCTTAAAAATTTTTCTCATTTCCCGCATCTGGGCAATGGAAATATCACTTTCCGCCAATGCACCGGTTTCCAGTTTCTTATTAAAAACAGTATCGATAATCTTCTTATAATCCAGATCGGCCTTCGGGTCCTTTGCAAATTCGCCTAAAATCGTAGTAACGATGCAGTCCGCGAACATCAGCACCGTTGTTTCCTTTGCTACAACTTTTCCTTTGCTCAGATACTCTTTCAGCACTTTTCTGGTATCTTCCGGAATCCGGTATTCTTCACAGATCGATTTTACATTTTCCCATGTATTTTCCCCTTTCAGGACGCCGATCCGATGATAATAGCCGCATGCCTTGACAACCACATCGTTCAGACCCAGACGCTTGGCAATCCGGTCCCCCAGATAAGCCGTATGCACCGCCCGGTAATATTCCGCCTTATCGAATTCCTTCAGCTGTACAAGAAGCGGAAATTCCGGATCATTCAAATCCATATACCGGTCTCTGTACCGGTGGATTACACTGCCGTTAAAAATCTTCAGCGTAATCAGAAGCAGAATAAAATTCACCATCAGATTGATCGCAACAAATGTAAACTGCGACAGGGAAAGCCGTTCCCTGTCAAACAGGATAATATTGGCCGCAAGACAGACTGTCAGGCAGGTCAGAGATATGAAGACAGGAAGTCCCACCTTAAATTCCTCGTTCAGCCTGCAAAATACCAGAATTCCCACTAGGCCGCTGAAAAAATAGAGCATAAATTCGCGGCAGCTTCCGGCGCTTTGGAGCATTACGGAAAGCATCAGACAGACGCTCCCGGCTGTCAGACCGGAAATGCTGTTGCTGAACAGACTCAGGATAACGAAAACCACGAGAAAAGGCCATCCGGCAACGGGCAGCAACGGAAACAGCAGTGATAAAACCAATGCCGACAAATAAAACAGAATAAATTTTCCGTACTTTCCATGATTTTCATAAAAATACAGTTTATTGATCTCACTGAACAGCAGCGCAAAAATCACCATGCCTGTCCCAAGCAGAACCATCAGCGTATTACAGATAATTTCTTCCCGGCTCTTTGCATGCAGAAAGGAGCCGGCCGCGGCTATCAGGCCGGAGGAAAGAAACATCATGAAAAAATGAACCTGCTTTATCAGCTTCTGTTTCCTGCCGCTTTCTCCGTCAACTGCCGGCAAAACAGGGCTTTCTTCATTTGCCGCCGCCACATTTTTCGGCTGTTTCCCGGCATTCCCGTTGCCCGGCATATCCGCCGGCGGTGTTTCTTTCGCGTTCTGTACGACTTCGTTCTTTATTTCTTTATTTTCTTCCATGTTCAAAATTCCTGCCTCTGCGCTTCTTCTCGTAGTTATTATAGTAATTGCTTTCTTTCGTTTCATAGTTTTCATATGCCCTGACGATCTTCTGAACAAGCGGATGCCGGACAACATCCTTACTCGTCAGATTGCAGAAGGCTATGTCTTCTATTTTGGAGAGAACCCTGACCGCAACATCCAGTCCGGATTGCTTATCCGGCGCAAGATCCTTCTGAGACGCGTCTCCCGTAATAACAACCTTGGAGCCGAAACCGATTCTTGTTAAAAACATCTTCATCTGTGCCGGTGTGGTATTCTGGGCTTCATCCAGAATAATATAGGCATTGTCAAGTGTCCTCCCCCGCATATAGGCAAGAGGCGCCACTTCGATCAATCCCTTCTCCATATTTTTCGCAAAGCTCTCTGCGCCCATAATCTGATAAAGCGCATCATACAGGGGCCGCAGATAAGGATCTACCTTACTCTGCAGGTCCCCCGGCAGAAAGCCAAGCTTTTCGCCTGCCTCAATGGCCGGCCGCGTCAGAATAATTCTGCCGACTTCATTATTTTTAAACGCCGTAATCGCCATGGCCATAGCAAGATATGTCTTACCGGTTCCTGCCGGCCCCAGACCGAATACGATCATATTATTCCTGATCGCATCCACATACTGCTTCTGTCCGAGTGTCTTTGGCTTCACCGGCTTTCCGCTCGTCGTATGGCAGATACAGTCCTTATCCATGGTCAAAAGCATCTCTTCTCTGTTTTCTTTGCCAAGCTCGATCGCATAATCGATATTCTGCTCCTGCAGAACATTTCCTCTTTCCGAAAGAACCACCAGTTCTTCCACCGTTCTTGCCGCCTTCTCCACGTTGTCTTTCATTCCGCTTATTTTCACCGTACCGTCCCGATTGATAATGGCTACCTGAAAATCCTTTTCGATCTTTTTGATATGGGCATCATATCCCCCGAAAAGGTTCTGCATATGCTCCATCGGAACATCCATTTTAATCGTAAATTCATCCATGCGCTATTCTGTTAATACCTCTTCTTCACTTTCCGTAACCGGAATCTGCTCCGTCCTGTTTGGCACCTTCATAATCGCCTCTTCCATCAGCTGCATACTGACATTCAGGACCCATACTTTTTCATTCTTATTTATTGTAACATTTTTTTCTATAATTTGTACCCCTTTTTCCTCTAAAGTCTTTAATATTTTATTCCATTCCTCTTCCATGATCTGATTCATTTCTTCATCCGTGTGAATTTTAGGCACAAACGCATACTCTTTTGCATGCTTTACGCCGTAGAAAAACGGCAGATATAAATGATCCAGAAGCTGCACCTGTTTCTTCTCTCCGGAAATATCATAGGTTTCATAGGGAACTTTTCCGGCGGAAAGATTCCATTCCTTATCCCGAAAACCGAACAGCAGTATCTTTTTCTCCTTCCCCGAATATTCCTTATCCTGCCATGCCGTTTTTCTTTCCACACAGATCGACTTCTCATAGGTAATCATAATATCCGCATCCGCTTCATAATACTGATATCTGCGTATGGTTGTATCGTCATTATAGACCGGTACGGCGCCGCTTACGAGGACCTGCCCCTTTTCCACCGTGTCTCCCACCGCCACCTGCGGGATGCCTTTTCTGGTGATCATATAAACGATGACACCATCCCTGGATGCGACGATATCCCTGCCGCTTTCCGCACTGTTTCCCGGCTCCGTCATCCCTTCATCTGACTGACCATCATAGTTACTTCCCGCTATTTCATTTTCCCGGATCTGAATAATCAGCGTCGTTCCGTCTACTTTCAAAGATGCCCAGGTTATGATATCATATTCTTCCCTGAGCTGCATTTCCAGTTCCTCGATCTGCAGCTCTTTCTTTCTCATCGCCGTATGTACGCCCTGTTCTTCCAGATAATCCATCAATACATCTTCTGTCAGCGTATAATTTCCTTCGATCCTGATATCCCAGATATAATGTGTTGTGACCATCCAGAAAGTCAGGCACAGAAGCAGACCGAATACAAAAATCTTTCTTTTTTTCATTTCGGGCACAAAAAAAGGCAGTCCATGTCTTTGTAAGACGGATGCCCTGGTTCCGGTTTTCCGAAGAAGCGTTTTCAGCGCAAAAAAGCCTTTCAGGCTGACCTTCATCGTATAATAATCACCGCAGTTTTCTATATCCCAGACCAGAATATCATGATTTCCGCACAGATTTAAGAATCTTTCCGTAGAATAGCCCCATACCTTAATGGAAACGTATCCCTTTACATATTGAATCCAATGAAGCATATCAGTCTCCACTCCCATCCGCCAGCCCGGCGAGCCCGGAAAAATGTTCGCTAAAAATAGCGGACACTCTCGATATTCCCGCCTATTTTCATGTCTTCATTGGTATAATAGTCGATGGACAGTCCCTTTCCCTGAAAAGAAATCCGGCAGTTTTTTCCCTGCAGGACAATTGACTCCTTGGTATACTCCAGAATCCCTTTATAATTTTCAATAAAGGCTTCCCGGTTTCCGGTTACGGTCACAATAGAGTCTCCGAGCATGGTATCCTTAGGAAGCCGCAGGGATTCTACAATCATTTCCTTTTGTCTGGATAAAGAGGGTTTCATCGCTTTTCTCATAGTACATCATATGAAAAAGGTCCGGCATTCATGACTCGGAAATTGCTCCGGCACATCCGCCTTTCCTTCCTCAGTCGATGATTCCCCTGATAAAACTGCGCGGTGCCGGTTTCGATTCTTCAAGGAAACAGGCCCTTAAAAACCGCTCTCTTGCAACAGCAAGCTTTTCCGGATCATTGGCATGAATTACCGCAAGGGACTCTCCTTTTCTAACATAGTCTCCCACTTTCCTGCGCAGCACAAGACCGACCGATAAGTCGATGCTGCTTTCCTTCGTTTCCCGGCCGCCTCCAAGAAGCAGAGAACAGATTCCGATTTCATCGCAGAGGATTTTCCCTATATAGCCTGCCCGGTCCGACAGGATCTCTTCCGTGTACGAAGCCCGCGGTAAAAGGGATGTATCGTATACGGCAGAGGCATCTCCGCCCTGCGCTTCCACAAACTGCGCCAGCTTTCGAAGAGCCGAACCGTCCTCGATCACCTTTTGCAGCATCTCCTTTGCCTGTTCTTCCTGTTTCGCCCGGCCGCCCGCAAGCAGCATCTGCGTCCCCAGTGTCATACACAGTTTTTGAAAGTCCTCCGGCCCGTTCCCCCGCAGCGTTTCGATCGCTTCCTTTACCTCCAGCGCGTTTCCGACGGCAAATCCTAACGGCTGATCCATGTCCGTAATGACGGCAGCCGTCTTCCTGCCGGCATGTTTCCCGATCATGACCATCTCCTCAGCCAGCGCGAAGGCATCTTCTTCCTTCTTCATAAAGGCTCCGCTCCCGGTCTTCACATCGAGTACGATCGCATCCGCACCGGAAGCCAGCTTCTTACTCATGATCGAACTGGCAATCAGCGACATATTATCTACGGTCGCGGTCACATCCCGGAGCGCGTAGAGTTTCTTATCCGCAGGGGCGATATTGAGCGTCTGGCCCATGATCGAGATTCCGATCCGCTCCACCTGCTCCATAAACTGTTTCGTGGAGATTTCCGTGGTAAATCCGGGAAAACTTTCCAGTTTATCGATCGTTCCGCCGGTATGCCCCAGCCCTCTTCCGCTCATTTTGGCAATTTTGACGCCGCAGGCCGCCACCATGGGCGCCAGCGCAAGGGAAGTCTTATCCCCTACGCCTCCGGTGGAATGCTTATCCACCTTTATTCCGTCAATCGACGTCAAATCAAGCATATCGCCGCTTCGCGCCATCGCCATCGTCAGCGCTGCGGTCTCTTCTTCCGTCATTCCCTGAAAACAGACCGCCATCATCATTGCCGACATCTGATAATCCGGAATGTTTCCGGCCGTATATTCCGCAATCATGAAATCAATCTCTTCCGCAGTCAGCGAACCCCCGCCGCGCTTTTTCATAATCAGATCATACATTCTCATAGCATCTCTCCCTTTCCCGGTGATTCCCACCTGTTTGCTTCCGGATACCGGCCGTTTCCATAACATTATAAAGTCTTCTCTTTTTTTAAAGAGGCTTCCCACAATTCATATGCTTTTTCCCATGTTGAAGCTGAAAATGGCCGCTGCATATCTCCTGTCCGCACAGCATATTCTTCCGCAAATTTTAAGAAAAAAAATAAATGTTCCCTCTTTGTTTCATGTTCCCTGATAATCACCCTGCTCCAGACATTTGCCCGAATAAACTGATCGCTTTGCCGTAACGTTTTGATATACTCTCCCACAGGAAACGGAACACGCCTTTCTTCTACCGCAATATGATCACAATCCAGAACATCAAGTATGGAGTAGGGAATACCCATATCCATGCAGTCCAGCGGCAGCCCACAGGAACCGGGATTTATAAATAATTTTTTTCCATCATCTGTACGATAGTTCCATTGAATATGTGAATGACCAAAAATATAAATTCCATTTTCCAGGTCTTCCAAAAAGCCCTGAAACCGCTTATTCTCGTCAAAATATCTCCGTATATCAGCACAAAAGACTTCCGGCGTTATCCATCTGTCCTGATACCTCATGGCAACCTGGGCGGTTGACCATTCCCTGTGTTCACAGTCTGAAATAAATGCTTCAGATGAGTGCGCCACATGCAGCGTAACACCATGAATATCAAGTTTCATCTGTTCCGGCATTGACAATAAATATTCCAAATTATCAGGACTTATCTTTTGAAAGCAATAATAGGAAATCTGCATCTGACCGTCAGTCCAGCTACGTTTGTCTTTACCGATCAGATTTTCCAGATAGGCTTCTTCATTTCCACGAATACAGTATTTTTTATCCAGATTTCTGATTCTGGAAATACATTCGTCCGGATACGGATTGCTAAGGCAGTAATCTCCGGCAAAAATAAAGCTGTCAGTCTTATTTTTTTCAGCATCTTCTATAACGGCATTTAATGCCGGCAAATTACCATGTACATCTGAAACAATTGCAAACCTCATAAATTACTTCCCTTAGTTTACTTTCTCCCGGCTGCGCATTCACCCTTACTTATGATATGGTTCACCACAGATAATCCGGTAACTCCGGTAGATCTGCTCTAACAGAATCACTCTCATCAGCTGATGGGGAAAAGTCATTTTGGAAAAGCTGACCGCAAGGTCCGACCGCCGGCACACTTTCTCATGCAGCCCCAGTGAACCGCCGATTATAAACTGCACATGGCTGATGCCCCGTATGCCAAGCTTCTCGATTTTGTCCGCAAATTCCGGAGAATCAAAAGACTTTCCCGCAATTTCCAGCGTTATTACATATGCGTCTTCCCTGACATGCCTGAGAATCCGGTCCGCCTCTTTCTCCCTGATCCGCGCCTCTTCCATCACAGATGCTCCGTCAGGTGTTTTCTCATCCTCCGCTTCGATGATTTCTAATTTGCAATAGCGGCTCAGACGCTTTTCATATTCCGCCACTGCATCTTTATAATATTTTTCCTTCATTTTTCCGACCGCAATCACTGTGATTTTCATTGTCCGTTCTTTTGCGTCCCCTGTCCGGCAATTTGTCTGCTATTGACTATTTCGGTCAAACAAATTCTGATAATACTCATCGATAAAATGATCTAAAAACACTTCATCCAGATTTATAAACTTGTCCTGAATCAGTTTTTTTATTTTATCCGTACGCAGGAAATACATCTGTTCCTCCAAAAGCTTCTCCTGTCCGAACAATTCCGCATCGATCCGCCCTCCGTCCAGATTCTCCTCACACCATTTGCGCAGCTGATCGACAAGCGCGGCTTCCGCTTCCGCTTCGGCCGTAAACGTCCGAAAGCTCTTCATCGAGACAATGCCCATGATGAAAAAGATCACAAACATAACGCCCATCACGCCGCAGACAAAATATTTGGTCATCCCCGCATTTTGATAAAGCGGAATGACATCGGTCAGAACAAGAATCACAGCCGCGAACCCCAGCACGCCGATCACCAGTAAAACATACGCCGAAGATTTATTGTCTTCCGCCTTCTGTGCGCTGTTTCGATAGGCGCCGTGCCACGCGCCGCGCGCTTCCTTCGCCGCCCTGAGGGCTTCTTCCATCTCCTTTGGCGTTACCGTCTCTTCCTCCTCTTCCTGAAGTTCCATATTCTCCCCGTATTCTTCCGATACGGCCTGTGCTTCTTTTTCCCCTACATCTTTCAGACTTTCCACAAGCTCTGCGCCGCAATCCGCACAGACTGTAATTCCTTCCACATATTCATTTTTACAATTTGGACACCAGGCCATTTCGCTTTTCTCCTTCCAGAAATCTCTTCAACTTATTATACTATGATGCTCCCCCACTTTCAAGAATCCGTTTGGCTGTATCGGACCTGTCATCCGGCCCGGCAGACCGCCGTTTGAGAATCATGCGCAGAATAGAATGTCTGCGCATGAATGCGCCCGTGAACGCGGCAGGGCATCATTGACAATGCTTTCACAATTCGCTATGATGTATAAGAACATATTGGCAGGATTTCAAATTGAAGGATTTATGATGAACATCTCAACGATTTTACCGATAATCATCAATGCAATCGAAAGCTTTTTTACAACATGGGCTCTGATGAAGGCAGGACGAATGGAGCCCGGCAACATTCTGACAGGTGTTTTTTTTCTTCTGTCCTTTTTTCTGTACCGGCATATCGGTACCCGTCTTAACGCCAAGCCCTTTGCAGATACGAAATGCGCCAGACGAACTGCCGCTGTCTTATCCGTTCTTTATACCGTATTTTATATGATTGTAGATTATCCTCACTATATCGAAACGCTGACGAACCGTTTTTTTCAGTTTATCGTGCTGAGCTCTGTTTTTCTCGGATTTTTTCTCTGCTTTTACAAATTGCTGCTGCTCCTGTTTTCCTACAGTGCGGACAAGGATACTTTACGGGAACTTCTTTATCGGAAAACGGAAGCACCGGCCATCCGCCGTCTTCCTCTCTGGTGCTTTTTGGGCTGTCTGCTCTGCTGGCTGCCCTATTTTCTCTATCAGTATCCGGGTATTATGACGCCGGACAGCCTCAATCAGCTGGAACAGGTCCTGCACGTTGCGGATTACAGCAATCACCATCCTTTTGTTCATACAATGATTTTCAAGCTTTTTTACCATATCGGTTTCTTCTTTACTTCCAACATGGTCATAGCGGTTTCTTTTTATACGTTTTTCCAGATGTGCTTTCTGGCATACAGTATTTCTTATTTTATAAAAACGCTGGAACAGCTGCGGGTACGGCAGAGTATCCTGATCGTTCTGACGCTTTTTTATGCCTTGATACCATACCACGCGGTCTTTTCCGTCACGCTTTGGAAAGACATTCCTTTCGCCGCGGTCGTTTTACTGCTTGGCTGTTCCATGCTGCGGCTGTCCGGACAGTTTCATCGTGCCGCTCTGGCTATGTTCGTCTTCTCCGGCACGATGATGTGCCTGCTCCGCTCCAACGGCTGGTACGGTTTTCTGTTCTGCATTCCGTTTCTGTTATTTCACTACCGGAAACAGGCGAAAATCATGTTTCCTTCCATTGCATGCATTTTTCTGTTTGCCGTCATCGTAAGATATCCGCTTTTTCATGCCATGCATGTAATGCCGCCGGATTTCGTGGAATCTCTGTCGATTCCCACACAACAGATTGCCGCAGTTCTCTGTCATGACCGGGAAATCAGTGAAAAAGAGCGGGACCTGATTGATCAGGTCATCGATACAACCTATATCAGAGAATTATATAATCCCGGCTTTGCCGATAATATGAAGGAACTGGTGCGTGCCGGAAGTCCGGAATACTTATCCGCGCATAAATCGGAATTTTTCAGATTATGGCTGTCTTTGGGTTTCAAATATCCCGCCGATTACCTGAAAGCCTATATCGATCAGACTTACGGATACTGGTATCCGGATTCCTTTTACCCGGTTGCCGAAGGCGAAGGCATCAGTGGAACAAGACTCGGTGTCTCGCACACACCGTTGATCCGCGGACCTCTTGTCGTAAAAGGAAAAGAAATCTCTTTAAAGCTCGGCGGCATGCTGCCGGTCTATGGCCTTCTGTGGAGCATGGGTATCGCTTTTTGGTTTCTTCTTTTCTGCATCGGAAATTCCTTTGTCAGAAATGAAAAGGCAAAGCTGATCTGTTATCTTCCCAGCCTTGCCCTGTTTCTTACCGTCATGATCGCAACGCCCGTTGCAACCGACTTCCGGTATGTTTACTTTATGGTATTTTCCATGCCGTTTTATCTAATGCATATGCTCCTCCCATCGAAGGAGTATTTTACGAAATAAAGATGTATTCCGCAGTATGCCGGAACCGGCATTTTATTTTGCGGGCCTGTTGACTAACAGTTCCCGCATCCCCTGATTTTTGTTCTCAGATTTGTCAATATCCAGATACAGATCGTTATCCTGTTTGTTCTGCCATACGGAGCATTCCCCGATACTGCTCATATCCCTCCAGAGATCCAGAACTCCCTGATGCGCCGTACCGCCCCATTCTTCCACATTTCCGGTGTAATCTATCGTATTGGCATACATCTCGCCGTCATACAATCCATTCGTGAAATTACCGACAACATTCTGAATTACCCGGTCTTTTGATGACAGCTGGCTGATATCCACATCATAATGCTCAGACCCCTGACCGTTTGGAAGGTCATTGCTCCATGCCCCGGAATAACTGTGTGACTGGAATTTTTTCTTCGTTGTTTTGGCGCCGATATCATCTATATAGAAACGCCACCATCTGCCGTCACCGCTTCGCACGCCATGGGACCATGAACCGTAATAATAAGTATTGTTTTCATAGATGGCAAGCCCGATTCCATCCGGTTTTCCGTTGACATCCACACCGCCCTTATAATAATAGGAATCTGAATTTTTCAGTCCCGCGGAAAGTTTCACATAACGCTTCAGATGCGCCAGATCCCAGATCGCATCCAGATTATTCTGCTCAAAATAGGGCATCATTTCGTTCATGATGAATTCTTTCGTATAAGAAACGTCATTTTCATCTTCTATATCGACGATAATCGCCGTTTTATCGATCGTATTGGACTCAATGACAAGCGTATCAGACTGCCCGTTTTCCGAAGTGTCCGGCGCTTTTGGAGCTTCCTCCTGTCCGGTAACCTCTTCCGTTGTATGCTCAGAAGCTTCCGGTTCAACGGATGAATCCACGACAATCACTCCCTGTGAGGGTTCCTCCTTTGGTTTGTCATTCTGCTTCTGCTCATTGGCATAATCCAGCATGCTCTGCTGAAGCGCTTCGCTGCTGTCCTGTTCGGAATCCTTCTTTCTTCCCGGCGACAGAATGAGCAGAACGAGAATGCAGAGCAATAATACGACAATAATGCTCATCATAATCAGAATCACAGGACTTTTGGGCTCCTGCCATTCCTGTTCCTTTCCGCTTTTATGTTCCTTTGTACGGGTATGTTCCCTTTCCGTTCTGCTTTCTTTCTGTTCCGGATTTTTTTGTTCCAGTAAATTCATAATATCACTCCGTTCCGTTATATTCCTCCGCCAGATATTCTGGACATATCAGATTCCCAGCTGCGGTTATGCATATGAGAATCTGATCTTAATTACCGATCGGTAAAATCAGCTCTCCATGCGATTTTATCATTTCATATCTCCGCATGTTTTCATTGTACTGAAATATCCTTAAAGAATTCCGAGGAAAATTATTAATTTTTTCTTATTTTGAACGTTGAGACAGATATTCGTCTATTCCTCTGGCCGCCGCTTTCCCCGCACCCATCGCAAGGATTACAGTTGCAGCTCCGGTTACCGCATCGCCTCCGGCATAAACGCCTTCTTTCGTCGTCTTACCGCAGTCTTCCTCCGCAACGATACATTTACGTTTATTCACTTCAAGCCCCGCTGTTGTGGAAGAAATCAGCGGATTCGGAGACGTACCAAGCGACATGATTACCGTATCCACATCCATCACAAATTCCGAACCGGGAATCTCCACCGGGCGTCTTCTGCCCGAAGCATCCGGTTCTCCCAGCTCCATTTTGATACATTTGATACCGCATACCCAGCCGTTTTCATCCGCGAGGATTTCGACCGGATTTGTCAATAAATCGAAGATAATGCCCTCCTCCTTCGCATGATGCACTTCCTCCACTCTGGCGGGCAGCTCTTCTTCACTTCTCCGGTATACAATATGCACTTCCGCGCCAAGTCGCAGCGCTGTCCTTGCCGCATCCATTGCCACATTACCGCCGCCTACAACCGCAACCGCTTTTCCTCTCATGATCGGTGTATCGGAATCTTCACGGAAAGCCTTCATCAGATTGCTTCTCGTCAGATATTCATTGGCGGAGAAGACGCCGTTGGACTGTTCGCCGGGTATGCCCATGAATTTCGGCAGACCGGCTCCCGAACCGATAAATACGGCCTCAAAGCCTTCTTCATCCAACAGCTCATCGATTGTCACGGACTTTCCAACCACGACATTTGTCTCTATTTTTACACCAAGAGATTTCACATTTTCGATCTCTTTGCATACAACATTCTCTTTCGGCAGACGAAACTCCGGAATTCCGTACACGAGCACGCCGCCAGCCTCATGAAGCGCCTCAAAAATCGTTACGTCATAACCCATTTTGGCCAGATCGCCGGCACAGGTCAGACCGGCCGGACCGGAACCGATTACCGCAACCTTCTGATTCCGCTTCTCTTTTGCGCCTTCCGGTTTTACGCCGTTCTCTCTCGCCCAGTCTGCCGCAAAACGCTCCAGCTTTCCGATGGAAATCGGCTCTCCCTTAATGCCTCTGATACATTTTCCTTCACACTGGCTCTCCTGAGGGCATACGCGTCCGCACACCGCAGGCAGGGAAGAGGACTCGCTGATAATCTGATATGCCGCTTCGATATTGCCTTCTTTTATCTGTTCAATGAACCCCGGAATATTAATCGCAACCGGACAGCCCTTGATGCACTGCGCATTTTTACAGTTAATACAGCGCTGCGCCTCAAGCATCGCTTCTTCTTTGTTATAACCAAGGCATACTTCTTCGAAATTGACCGCACGAACTTTTGCATCCTGCTCCCGGACAGGCACCTTCTTTAAAACATCCATCAATCATTACCTCCACAGTTTCCGCATCCGCCATGATGGGTATTTCCTTCTTTGGCTTTTAAAAATGCTCTTCCTTCTTCTGTTTTATAGATCTGCTGGCGTTTCATCGCCTGATCGAAATCAACCTTATGACCGTCAAACTCCGGCCCGTCCACACAGGCGAATTTCACTTCTCCATCCACAGTAACGCGGCATGCTCCGCACATTCCGGTACCGTCCACCATAATCGGATTCAGGCTGACAATTGTCGGAATATGCAGCTCTTCCGTCATTTTGCAGACAAATTTCATCATAATCATCGGTCCGATTGCAACACAGACGTCATATTTTTTTCCTTCCGCCTCTACAAGATCCCTGATCGTCTGCGTAACCATACCGCTTCTTCCATAGGAACCGTCATCCGTGGTGATGTAAAGATTCCCGGCAACGGCCTCCATTTCCTTTTCCATAATCAGCAGATCCTTCGTTTTCGCACCGACAATTACATCCGCATCGATTCCTTTTTCATGAAGCCATTTCACCTGCGGATATACCGGTGCGGTTCCGACGCCTCCCGCCACGAAAAGCATCTTCTTTCCTCTGAGACCTTCCGGATCTTCCTGTGTAAATTCCGACGGACATCCGAGCGGTCCCACAAAATCATGAAAACTGTCACCTGCCTTCAACGCCGACATTTTCTGCGTCGCCGCACCGACAGTCTGAAATACAATGGTAATCGTTCCCTTTTCTCTGTCGTAATCACAGATCGTAAGCGGAATTCTCTCCCCGTCCTCATCCATCCTGACAATAATAAACTGTCCGGGCTGGCAGGATTTCGCAACTCGCTTCGCTTCGACGATCATCATATAGATATTCGTCGTCAGCTCTTCTGCCTGTAAAATTTTATACATAATCTCCTCCGTTTCTGCCCGGACCGCAGATAACGGTCCGGCATCATTATATTTCTATATCGGAACGGCCGCAAATTCTCCGTTCTCATCATATCCAAGCCGCGCTGCGGCTCCCGTATAAACCTGCACCAGAAAGACTTTATCCGTTCTGCTCATCAAACCGGTGCCGTCATCATAATACTCGTTAATCGTAAAATAAGTATCTTCCCCGATCTGAAGCACCGAACTGAACTGGTAGCTGAAAGTGCCGCTCTGCAGTTCCACTTTTCCACTGGCATTCAAAAGATAATGCGTCTCCACCAGACGGGATATCAGCCTTTCAACCGCCTCATCCGTTGAAATGGTATTCCGCAGCCGGAGGGTAAAGGTACGCATCGTGACATCGCTGTATATCCCGTCCTCGCTGACATTTACGAATTTGAAATTCGTTGTTCCAAGGGGCATCGGAATCGGTCCCGAATAGGGAACGGAGTCCTTGGTCGGCTGGGAATCATCCGTCGTATAAAAGGTCTTACACCCTTCCTGCCCGATGACGGAAATCATCATAGGCTGGGTGTAAATACCGCTGTAAAGCTCTACCACCGGTGCATTCGGCACCTCCAGATTAATATGATAAGCCTTGGTTACAACCTCGCTTCTGATTCCGTAGTCATTGATGAACAAAGCGCTGATCGTATGATCGCCGTTTTCCAGAAAAAGAGGCGCCGTGTAGATCTGACTGTTTTCATCCGGCATGGAGCCGTCCGTCGTATAATAAATCGTGCCGGAGGTATTGGAGCTTAATTTTAACGGAATTACTTCCGCATAATCCCCCTCGATATAGCTGAACTGTGGTTCCTTGGCCATATAGCCCTGAAACATATTGACAATAGACTCTTCCTGACAGGAAAGCAGCAGCTCGTTAATCTCCTCATATCGGTCTTCCTTCGTGTAAATCGTAATCATCTTATCATAGGCTTCTTCCACCTCTTCATAAGAATAAATTCCCTTATCAATAATCTGTTTCAGCGCCTGCAGCGCGGATTCATTATCGGAAAGCAGATAACAGTAATCCGCCTTCAGAAACAAAATCCCCGCCTGTGTATCATCTTTATGATATGCGGTATCCAAATATGCAATAGCCTGTTTGTAATCTCCCCGTTCCGCACATTCCATGGCCTGCTCGATCTGATAATCCACTGTCTGTATATGCCAGGAATAAACCATCCAGGAGATAACGGTAAACAAAAGCATGATGCCGACGGCAATGATAACGCCCAGCTGCCTGCTTCTCTGAACACGCCTTGCCTCTTTCTCTTTTCTTTCCTCTTCGTCAATGATAACCGGTTCTGTCTTCGGTTTTTCCGCTTCTTCCGATGCCGGCGACGGCAGCTCCTCTTTGTGCTCCGGCTCCTCATCCTGCAGCGCTGCCAGCGTGGAAAGCGTTTCCGTAATGCTGTTTTCAATTTCCGGCTCAAAATCCGGTACGATCCGAATCTCACTGCCACAGACCTCACAGATCAAATGGCCTTCTTTGATCTCATTTCCACAATTCGGACATTTCATAGGCAGCTCCCTTTCTAATGTCTTAAAGCGGCCGACTCCACACAATTATGCATCAACATGGCAATCGTCATCGGTCCGACGCCTCCCGGTACCGGTGTGATCGCGCTGCAGACAGGAGCGACATCGTCATAATCTACATCCCCGCACAGTTTATTGTTCTCGTTTCTGTGGATTCCAACATCAATGACAACAGCCCCCTCTTTTACATACTCTCTTGTTATCATTTTCGGTTTCCCGACAGCGGCTACCAGAATATCCGCCCTTTTCGTTACCTCCTTCAGATTTTTCGTTCTGGAATGTGTTATGGTAACGGTTCCGTTTTCCCGAAGCAGCAAAAGCGCCATCGGTTTCCCGACAATATTGCTCCTTCCGATGATGACACATTCTTTTCCTTCAATTTCAATTCCCGACCGCTTCAAAAGCTGAATAATGCCGGCCGGCGTACAGGAAACATACCCTTCCTGACCGATGCACAGCGCTCCCACGCTCTGCGGATGAAAGCCGTCCACATCCTTTTCCGGCACGATCGCGCGGATAACCGCATCCTCGTCGATATGTTCCGGCAGCGGAAGCTGCACCAGAATCCCATTTACATCCTTCCTTCCGTTCAGCTCTCCGATCAGCGCAAGCAGCTCTTCCTGCGTCGTCTCTTCCGGCAGCTCGTAAGAAAGCGATGTGATGCCGATATAGGCACAGGCTTTCTTTTTATTGCCCACATAAACGGCGGAAGCCGGATCATCCCCAACCTGAATCACCGCAAGGCAGACAGAGATTCCCTCTTTCTTCATGGCAGCGACCTTTTCCTTCAATTCCTCTTTTATCTGCGCCGAAATTTCTTTTCCATTTATAATCTGCGGCATCTTCTCTCAGACTCCTTTCTTTCAAAACAATCCCGTAATCACGCCGTCATCGTTCACGTCGATTCCATATGCGGCAGGCTTCCTGGGCAGTCCCGGCATTGTCATGACTGTCCCGGTCAACACTACGACAAAACCGGCTCCGGCAGCCACATAGGCTTCCCGAACCGTAATCTCAAAATGCTCCGGCCGGCCGAGCCTGCCCGGATCGTCCGAAAGGGAATACTGCGTCTTCGCCATGCAGACCGGCAGACCGCCGAATCCGAGCTCGGTAATCTTCCGAAGCTGTGTTTCCGCAGCGGGCATATAGGATACGCCATCCGCTCCGTAAATCTCACCGGCCACCGCCTGAATTTTCTCTTTCAGAGAAAGAGAATCCTCATAAAGCACATGAAAATCAGAGGGTTTTGTTTCCAGCGTATGAAGCACCTTTTCAGCCAGCTCAAGTCCGCCTTCTCCCCCCTTCTCCCACACTCCGGAAAGTGCAAATTCACAATTTCTTTCTTCACAGAAGCGCTTTACGAAGGCTACCTCCGCCGGCGTATCCGTCAAAAAGGAATTCAGTGTACAGACAATCGGCACGCCATACTTTTTCAGACTTTCAATATGTTTTTCCAGATTAACGATGCCGCGGGCAAGAGCCTCCATATTTTCTCCGGACAGTTCCTCCTTCGGCACGCCTCCATTATATTTCAATGCCCTGACAGTCGCCACCAGAACCACTGCATTCGGTTTCAGGCCGCCGATACGGCATTTAATATCAAAAAACTTCTCCGCACCGAGATCCGCGCCGAAGCCGGCTTCGGTAATCACATAATCGGCCATCTTAAGCGCTGATCCTGTCGCCCTGATCGAATTGCATCCATGTGCAATATTGGCAAAAGGTCCGCCGTGAACGAGTGCCGGCGTATGTTCCAGCGTCTGAATCAGATTCGGCTTCATGGCGTCTTTCAGCAGCGCCGCCATCGCACCCACAGCCTTTAAATCTGCCGCCGTCACCGGCTTTCCCTGATAGTCATATGCGACAATAATTCTTCCGAGCCGTTCCTTTAAATCCTGCATATCCGATGCGAGACAGAGAATTGCCATGATTTCAGAGGCTACCGTAATGACGAAATGATCTTCCCTCACAACGCCGTCAGCCTTGCTTCCAAGCCCGATTACGATATTGCGAAGCGCCCTGTCATTCATATCAAGGCATCTTTTCCATACGACCTGTCTCGTATCGATACCGAGCTCATTTCCCTGCTGAATATGATTATCGAGCAGGGCAGCAAGCAGATTATTTGCGGAAGTTACGGCATGAAAATCTCCCGTAAAATGCAGATTCAGATCTTCCATCGGAACGACCTGGGAATAGCCGCCGCCCGCGGCGCCGCCCTTGATTCCGAAGCAGGGACCGAGGGAAGGTTCCCGCAGAGCTAAAACCGTCTTCTTTC
>CALDLG010000083.1 GCA_937910785.1 uncultured Lachnospiraceae bacterium
GCGAGATACAGGATGTAAGGAGCGAACTGCGGAGCGAGATACAGGATGTAAGGAGCGAACTGCGGAGCGAGATACAGGATGTAAGGAGTGAACTGCAGGACGAGATACAGAGTGTAAGGAGCGAACTGCAGAAGGTGGAACAGAACCTGAAAAAAGAAATACACCTGTTAAAGCTGTGTCAGGAAAATTTGATTCTTCCCCGGCTCAATACGATTGAGTCCTGTTACAGCGATACCTATCGTCGTTACAGAGATGATGCCGACCGGATAGAAGCCGTCTCCGCCGATGTGGATATTATGAAAAAAGTGATTACGGAACATAGCCAGAAGTTTCAGATGCTGGCATAATATTTGTTTTCTTTACGATTCGACTCATCTATATTAATCTTTGTGGTCATCAGAGAAACGGTAGAGCACTTTTATTCTGTGGTCTTCATAAACTTTGATTTCATGGAGCATGGCAGTCACGATTTCTCTGTCCAGTTGTTCTATTTCGTGGTGTGTGATAAGATGCTGAATCCAGGGGGTATCTCCGGAATCAGTCGATTGACGCGCAGCTTCCTTTTTATCCAGATTTGCAAGCTGTTTTACAAGCAATTCTTCTTTGCGCGTATAATCCTGTCTGTAAGCGGTAAATTCTTCTTTGGAGAGCAGTTCTTCCCGGTAATCTTCATAAACCGCTTTTTTTAATTTTCTGATTCGTTCAAGCTCCAGACTGATTCTTTTTTTCTCGGGCTCGTGTCTGTGTATTGTGACGGAATCAGCTGCTGTTCGTGCAGCAATGATTTTATCCAGATCGCTCATAGAATGCAGAATCGCATTCAGATCTTCCAAAAGGATATGTTCTAACACCCCATATGTTATTTTGTGGGGAGTGCAGGACTGACGGCCGGAGCGTACATAGCTTCCGCAATAATAATATACGCCGGATGTACCGGTCTTTTTGACGAGCGCCCGGCCGCAGTTGCCGCACTTTAAAAAGCCTGCGAGGACGGACGGATTGGACGTCAGATCAAGATTTCTTGTTCGGCGGTTCAGCAGGTCCTGCGTTTTGAGCCAGGTATCCATGTCGATGATGGCGTCGTGAGTGCCCTGTACGACGACCCAGTCTTTTTTTTCTCTGGTTTGGGCTTTCCCTCTCATGTGCTGGATTTTTCGGCCCTGAACCATATTTCCGATATATAATTCATTTTGCAGAATGCGGCTGACGGTGGAGTAACTCCAGAAGGACGGCATATCCGTTCGGAAAGCATTCCGGTAATGTTCCCCGTTCGCACTCTTGTAGGCGGAAGGACAGAGGATCCCTTCCTGATTCAGGATGCCTGCAATACGAAGTTTGCCATATCCTTTGTTATAGAGATCAAAAATTCTGCGCACAACGTCAGCCGCATATTCGTCTATGACCAGTTTGTTTTTATCGGAAGAGGATTTTCGGTAACCGTAGGAAGCGAAAGCGCCGATAAATTCCCCGGCCTGTTGTCTGGTTCGAATGGAAGCATGGATTTTCCGGGAGATATCCCGCGCATACTGCTCGTTGAAAATATTTTTAATCGGCAGGAGCATATCGTAGGCCCTTGTAAAGCTGTCAATATAGTCTGTGACGGAAATGAACCGGACATTCCGCTCCGGAAAATATCGTTCCAGATACCGGCCCGTTTCGATATAATCGCGTCCGAAGCGGGACAGGTCTTTTACGATGACGCAGTTTACCTTCTCATTCTCGATATCGTCTATCATCCGTCGGAAAGCGGGGCGGTTATAATTGGTTCCGGTAAAACCGTCGTCGATATAAATATCATAGAGCGTGAAGTTTTCCTGTTCGCTGATGTAATCGGCAAGAAGTTTTTTTTGATTGCCGATGCTGTCGCTTTCCGCTTTGTCGCCGTCTTCTCTGGATAGCCTGATATATTCCGCCACATAAAAATTCATCTGATTCATAACGTTTCCGTTTCCCGGCGTGCGGTGGAAGGAAAATGTGTCCGGAGAATCCGGACAAGGAGTTCTCTGACAGTGATGCTGCCCAGAAATTCTCTTTCGATTATGTATTCCGTATAGTCTGTTGTTTTCTGCTCTTTCGGTTGCATGTACGCGCTTCCCGGTCTGCGGTTCTTTGTAATAATATACGTCGGACGAGGCGGGAGTATGCATTACAAAAAGATTTATAAAAAATGGAAATTTGCAGTTGACAGAGCTCGTGTGTTAGTATATTATTGTTAATAATAAATAGATAATAACAAAAAAGAAATAAGAAAAAGGAGATGGAAAATGATGAAAAAGGTATTGATCGTTGTGGATATGCAAAAGGATTTTATCGACGGAGCATTGGGAACGAAGGAGGCGCTCGCAATTGTGGAAAAGGCGGCGGCTGAAATCAGAAGATTTGAGGGAAAGATTTTTGTGACGATGGATACTCACAGAAGCGATTATCTTAAGACGGCGGAAGGAAAGAAGCTTCCGGTTCCTCATTGTATCGAAGGGACAGATGGATGGTTTTTACATGAAAGAATAATGACATCATTGTCAGGAAAGGAATATACGGAGATCAAAAAGGGAACATTCGGTTCCGTTCATTTGGCAGAGGAAATTCGCGGGATCTGTAACCCGAAGGAAATGGAAATCGAATGCTTCGGTCTTTGCACTGACATTTGTGTCGTTTCCAATGTGCTGTTGCTAAAAGCACATTTTCCGGAAGCAAAGATTACGGTCCGGGCGGACTGCTGTGCAGGCGTTACGCCGGAAACGCATGAAGCGGCGCTGAAAACAATGGAAATGTGCCAGATCGATATCGTGGGCTGAGTCGATCTGTAATGCGGACAGGAGGTATGAGGATGATCAGAATTAATGAAAATGACGTGAATGTCAATAAATTTCCCGACGGAACGATTTTATTAAAAGAGCAGATTCCGGGAGAATGCGAAAAGGAAAAACCGCAGCGGAAGGTGAAGCTGACCTGGCTGTTCGAGAGTAATGAAGAGCTGGTGACGCTGATCTATCTGGCAGGCCACCTCCGGGCGCATGGCATAACGGATTTGTCCCTCGATATGCCTTATATTCCCAATGCCCGTCAGGACAGGGTAAAAGGGGAGGAAGATGTTTTTACGCTGAAATATTTTGCGGAAGTCATTAATTGGCTGCATTTTGAATCCGTCACTGTTTTGGACCCGCATTCTTCGGTCAGTGAGGCGTTAATCGACAGGATACAGGTGAAAACGCCGGAAACATTTATCCGGCAGGTCATGGAAAGAATCGGCGGAACGGAGAATCTGACGATGTTTTATCCCGACGAGGGAGCCTGTAAACGTTATTCCGGGATGTTTTGCATTCCCTATGCTTTCGGAATTAAGAGCCGGGACTGGAAAACAGGAGACATTCAGGGGCTGGAGGTATCCGGTATGACGGACTGTATACGAGGCAGAAAGATTTTGATCATAGATGATATTTCCAGCAGAGGCGGCACGTTTTATTTCAGTGCACGAAAATTGAAAGAGCTTGGGGCGGGGGAGATTTATTTATATATTTCCCACTGCGAGAATTCCATTCTGGAGGGCGACGTTCTGACGAGCGGATTGATTCGGCGGGTTTTTACAACGAACAGTATATTTACGGGAAAGGATGAAAGAATCGAGGTGTTTGCTTATGAATAAAACAAATCCGATGTTATTGATCGATTATTATAAGGCGGTGCACGCGGAGATGCTTCCGAAGGGGATGACGAAGTCCGTTTCATATTTTACGCCGAGAATGAGCAGGATTGACAGGTGGGATAAGGTGGTAATGTTCGGCTTGCAGGGATTGATCAGAACGTACCTGATCGATTACTTTAACAGGGAATTTTTTAAAAGGCCCTTTGCGGAAGTCATTGCGGAGTATAAGCGGGTACTGGACAATACATTAGGGGAAAATGCATATGGCATTGAAAAAATTGAGAAACTTCACAGGCTCGGTTATCTGCCTGTGGAAATCGTCGCGCTGCCTGAAGGAATGAGAGTTCCGGTCCATGTGCCGATGTTTGGCATAACCAATACCCATCCCGATTTCTCATGGCTTCCGCAGGCGCTGGAAAGCCTGATTTCCGCGGAAAGCTGGCATCCGATGATTGCCGCAACAGTGGGCTATACTTATCGGGAAATCGTGAATCAGTATTATGATCTGACCTGTGACGACGGACTCGACAGAGCAAGGGCGCTTGGCGCATTTGATTTCAGAGGGGAAGAATGTACCGAATCGGCTGTGAAAGCAGGAGCAGGCTGGTGCCTTTCTTTTCTGAATACGGCGACGGTTCCGGTGGTTCCTTATCTGGAACAGATGTATTGCTGTGACTGCACAAGGGAGCCGGTCGCATTCGGAAGTCCGAGTACGGAGCATGCTGTCATGTGCAGTAATTTTGCAGTGGATGGCGATGAGATCACGCTGCTTCGCAGACTACTTACTGAGATTTATCCGAATACGAGTTTTTCGGCAGTATTGGATTCTTACGATTATTGGAATGTAATCGATACAATACTGCCACAGTTAAAAAAAGAAATTCTGGAGCATAACGGCTGTCTGCTGGTGCGCGGTGATTCCGGCGATTGTGTATCGGTGGTGACGAAGACGGTTTTTAAGCTGTGGGAAGAATTTGGAGGGTCTGTGAACAGCAAGGGCTATAAGGTTTTGAATCCTCATGTCAAAGCGATTTATGGAGATTCCATTACCGTACAGCGGTGCGAACAGATCTACCGGATTCTGATGGAAAACGGCTTTGCCTGTTCCAATGTGGCGCTCGGAGTCGGTTCATTTTCCTTCCAGTGCATTGAGGAAAATGGTATTTTAAAGCCCTTTACAAGAGATACCTTCAGTTCCTGCATCAAGGCGACGTATTGTGAGATTGACGGCAGGCCGTATCCGATCTTTAAAGACCCGAAAGACGGCGGGTTCAAGAAGTCCCAGAAAGGCTGCTGCAGCGTATTTGAAGAAAATGGAGAACTGCGGTATCGGGATGGGCTTACCTGGCAGGAAACGTCTGATGGAGATAATCTTCTGCAGACCGTTTTCAAGGACGGTATTTTGGTCAGAGAGCAGTCATTACAGGAAATCCGCGGCAGACTTCACAATGGTGCGTTTTAAAGACTGATTGAAGGCATGGGATTTGGAAGATAGAAGGAAATTTTTATGATGAGCAAAGCGTCTGCAAGGGCAGACAGATGGAGGGAATTATGCAGGAATTTCAGGCGATGGAGGTCAAGAACAAGTGTGTGGAGTGGATTAGAAATTTTTTCGAAGAGAATGGAAAAGGCTGCAACTGCATCATCGGAATTTCAGGAGGGAAGGACAGCTCTGTCGTGGCGGCTCTCTGTGTGGAGGCGCTCGGAAAAGACCGGGTGATCGGCGTTCTCATGCCTGATGGGAAACAGCCGGATATTGACATGGCGGAAAAACTGGTGAAATTTCTGGGAATCGCCGGGATGACCGTGAACATTGCGCCGGTCGTCCGGACGGTAACGCAGGGTGTGCAGGATGCGATTGCGAAAGACATAAGCGTGCAGGCGGCGGTGAATCTGCCGGCGCGCCTCCGCATGGCAGTTTTGTATGCGGTTTCGCAGTCAGAAAACGGAAGGGTGGCGAATACCTGTAACCTTTCGGAAGACTGGGTCGGGTATTCTACACGTTATGGGGACAGCGTCGGTGATTTCAGTCCGCTTTCCGATCTGACGGTTACGGAAGTGAAGCTGATTGGACGGGCGGCGGGGCTTCCCGCGGAATTCATCGAAAAAACGCCTTCCGACGGACTTTGTGGAAAAAGTGACGAAGATCAGCTGGGATTTACTTATGAAGTATTGGACAGATATATTCGTACCGGAAAAATAGAAGATGCTGCAGTCAAAGAAAGAATCGACGGACTGCATGCCAGGAATCTGTTCAAACTGCGGTTGATGCCGAAGTTTACACTCTGAAAGAGACGGGCAGCTCAGCCTCCGGACAGGGGTGGCACAGCATAGAATTCCTTTGGCGGCACGCTTTCGCTCTGTGAAAAGACGCAGCGGTACTAAGCTCAAAAGCGGCAAAGCCGCATTTTCGCTAAGGACCGGCGCTTTTCAAGGGCCTTCAAAGGAATTCTATGCTGTGCCGCCCCTGTCCGGAGGCTGAATCACTGTAAGGATACGACCTGCCCGATTGCATTTGTCAAAGAACGGAATAAGAAGTATAATGATAACAGATTATATCGGTGTTCCGGTTTTGATAAACGGAGGAAAATGTGCATGAACGGAAAAAACAGGATGGCAGGTGAGGGAGAGAAAGAATTTTTAAGTCATTATCATCCGGAAAAATATGCGTCCATCTCGATTACGGTCGATGCGATCGTAGTCGGTGTGGCGAAAGATATGACGGACAATTACCGGAAACTGGACAGACAGTCTCTGAAGATCCTGCTTGTAAAAAGGGAGCGTTATCCGTATAAGGGATGTTACAGTCTGCCCGGCGGATTTGTCGGGGAAAAAGAAACCTTTGAGGATACCCTGAAGCGGGTTTTACTTGATAAAACCGGACTTGCCGATATTTACAGTGAGCAGCTTTATACGTTTGGCAGTGTGGAGCGCGACCCGCGGATGCGGATCGTCAGCTGTGCTTATATTTCCCTTGTCGATATCGGCCAGACGAGCATTACGGGAGCGGAATGGTTTGCGATTGAGGATATCCGTAAGATGGAGCTTGCTTTTGACCATAATCAGATCATTGACGAGGCGCTCAAACGGCTCAGTGGGAAGATTAATTATACGGACATCGTATTTCATATGATGCCGCCGGAATTTACGATCAGTGAATTGCAGGAAGTCTATGAGCTGATTTTGGGGAAAAAGCTTCTGCCGGCGGCATTTCGGCGGACGATTTCCGATAAACTGGAGGATACGGGAAAGATGACGTCGAATGCCGGACATCGTCCATCCAGAATTTTCCGATATAAGGGGATGCCGCTAGTGACCGCCGGCATGGGGGAATGAGGATACCGCGAAGATTTTGGAGATTCTGAGGAAACATAATGTTAAGGTGACCTTTTTCATGACGGGAGGATGGGTGGAAGCCTACCCCGATGATGTAAAGGCTATTCTGGCGGACGGTCATGATCTGGGCAACCACAGCGAGAACCATAAAAATATGTCACAGCTGTCAGATGGCGAATGCGAAGAAGAACTGATGGCCGTACATAATAAGGTTCTGGAGCTGACAGGATATGAAATGTTTCTGTTCCGGCCGCCTTACGGGGATTATGACAACCATGTCATAAAGAAAGCGTATCAGTGCGGTTATTATCCGATTCAGTGGGATGTGGACTCCCTCGACTGGAAAGATTATGGTGTGGATTCCATTATCAAAACGGTAACGGAGCATAAGCATCTTGGGAACGGCAGTATTATCCTCTGCCATAACGGCGCCAAATATACGGCGGAAGCGCTGGAGACACTGATTACCACCTTACAGGGGCAGGGATATGAGTTTGTGCCGATTTCTCAGCTGATCTACCGGGATAAGTACCATATGAAGGCGGACGGAACACAGGTATCCGGTGAATAAGTTTGTGACAAATCATTGTGAAGGGGAAAGGACTGAACTTGTGATGAGGAGAAAAGGATGCACGAAAATACTGGCCCTCGTGCTGGCAGTCAGCATGCTGAGCGCCTGTGCCGGACCGAAACAGGAAGACGGCGTGCCGGGGAAGACGGGGGAGCCTGCGCCTGCGCAGACCGAAAGCAGGGAAGAAGGAGATGCTATCGGCAATGCAGCCGCAGACCGTCCGGATGTGGAGGATGCCGGTATGGAAGAAACGGATACGGACGGGACGGAATCAAACGGCGCGGCACAGGCGAAAACAGAAGAGCTTTCCCCGGAAGAGCTGGAGGCTCTTTTAGAGGGGATAAACCCCATCAGCAGGCCCTTTTCGGGAGAAAAGCCGCTTTTTTTGCAGAATGAATCCGAAACGGAAGCGGAAAACATCGTTCCCTCCGTGGCAAAATACGAGATTGCGCCGGATTTGAGCAATATCGATAATCTCTGGCAGTTTTATCTGCAGGGAGAGTCTGCGGAAAAGCTGGCTGCAAACGGGTTTATCGTGAGTGGAGAAGCGGGCTTTGAGTTTTATGAAATCTACGAGAATGACAGGTATGAGCAAATTGCCAATTTTGTAACGGTCGATTCGATGATGCATACTTACCATCTTTATTTTGCATATCTTTTGAAAAATGTGGAGAAAGAATATCTGTATGCGTATCTCACGCTGCTCAGCCGGAAAATGCTTGCGGGCAGCGCCGCCCAGTATGAGCTTCTGAAAGGCAGTGAATGGGAAAGCGCGGCGGGAAGAAATGTGGCCTTCTTTACGATCGGCTCAAAGCTGCTTGGCGATAATGTGGAAGTTCCGGATTATGTGGAGGATCTGGTCGAAGATGAGCTGAAGGCCATTGCATGGGCCGGAGGCATTCAGATGTCGGAACTCAGAGAAGATTATGAGGATTATTCTCAGTATAAGCCGCGCGGTTACTATGCGGGGGATGCCAGACTGGAACGATATTTTCAGGCGATGATGTGGTATGGCAGGACTCATTTCACACAGAAGGAAGCGGATATGGACCGGAGCGCGTTCCTGATTTCCGAAGCAATTATGGCGGATGAAGAGATTTACGGGCTCTGGGAGGCCATCTACTGTGTTACCTCATTTTTTGCGGGAGCCAGCGATGACGCGGGTGTCTGTGAGTATATACCGCTTATAAAGGAGGCGTACGGAGAAGAGATTACGGCCGGGAAACTGCCCGGAACGGAAGAAGAGTTTGCGCTTTTTCACGCGATGACGGCGGAGCTTACCCCGCCCAGGATCAATTCGATTCCGATCGATGACGGGATGGATAACGTAATTCCGGGATTCCGCTTTATGGGACAGCGGTTCACAGTCGATGCGGCAATCATGCAGAAACTGGTTTACAGCGATGTGAAGGAGAACGCATCAGGGGACCGCAGGATGCTCCCCGATGTGCTGGATGTCCCTGCGGCGCTTGGCAGCGATACGGCGCTGCGGATTCTGGAAGAAAACGGTGAGGCGGAATATGCGGGGTATTCGGAGAACCTGGAACGCCTGCGCGCCGCGCTTTCATCTGATCAGGATACCCTGTGGTCCGCGAGCCTGTATGCCGGATGGCTGAATACCCTCAGGCCTCTGTTTACGATAAAAGGGGAAGGGTATCCGCTTTTCATGCAGGGAGAGGAATGGGCCAAAAAGAATCTGGAATGCTTTGCGGGCAGTTTTACGGAGTTAAAACACGATACGATCCTTTATTCCAAACAGGTGATGGCAGAGATGGGCGGCGGCTGGGACAGGGAGCCCGACGATCGGGGCTATGTGGAGCCGGAACCGCTCGTATACGCGAGGTTTGAAAATCTTGCGGTTTCGACCGCGCAGGGGCTGAAAGCATATGGCGTGCTGAAGAAGGCTGACGAAGAAAATCTGAACCGTCTGGCAGAACTTGCCAACAGACTGTATTTGATTTCCTTAAAGGAGCTTCGCGAAGAGGCCCTGACGGAAGAGGAGTACGAGCTGATTCGATGCTATGGCGGAAATATTGAACATTTCTGGTATGAGACGATCAAAGAGCAGAATACGGAAGAAGGTTTTTCCGGCAGGGACTGTCCGGCGGCGGTTGTCGTGGACATCGCAACGAACCCGAACGGAGAAGTGCTGGAAGCCGCTACCGGCTGTCCGTCCTGTATCTATGTGGTGGTCCGGGTTGATGGAAAGCTGAAGATCGCGCGGGGAAGCGTTTATTCTTTCTATCAGTTTACGTGGCCCATGGAAGATCGTCTGACCGATGAAAAATGGCGGCAGATGATCGGCGCGCAGGCCGGAGAGGACGGATATTATGAGCGGGACGAATCGATCAGACAGCCGGCGTGGACGGAGAGTTACCGGAATTAGAACGAAGCCGGGAACCGAAGATTCCCGATGCGTTTCATTACTGCAGGCTGTTCTGATATGGATGATTGGTGCCGGCGCCATGTTCTGTTTTCTGAAAAGCAGCGGCTTTTTTCTGCCCGAATGGATAACATGGGAGAAAAAGACCGTTTTGGATGCGTCGGGCGAGTACGGGATAACGCTGGAACGAAAAAAAGTTACCGTTATTTATGAGAATGCCGAAATCTGGACTTCACCGGAGGGCGTTATGGTACAGGATATGCTTTCCTGTGACATCGACTGCGACGGAACGGACGAGCTGCTTTTGCTTTGCTGGAAAAAGGGAAGGTATGGGGAGCATAAGCCCTTCTGGGTGGAGCGGGACGAAAAAGAATGGTCACAGCATCTTTTTGTCTATCAATATGTGCAGGGAGAGATTCATCCTAAATGGATGTCTTCCTATATCGGACAGGATGTGGCGAAATGGTCGATCCGGGAAGGCATACCGCCCGGACCGCGTCTGCTCTTAACGTCGCCGGACGGTGAGAGCAGCAGCTGGTTCTGGGATTCCTGGGGCTTTACGAAGGATAAAGAGAATACAACCTTTGTCGTGTTCGGCGATAACCTGATCCATGAGTCGATCTGCCGGTATGCTTTTTTGGAAGCCGTCGAACCGGATGAACCGGATTTTCGATTTCTGTATGAAAGCATACGGGAGGAGATTGAAAAAAGTGACATAGCTGTCATCAATCAGGAGACGCCGCTTGTCGATAATCCTGCGCTGTACGGCGGTTATCCGCGCTTTGGCACCCCGGTTCAGGCAGGAGAGGCGATCGTGGAGGCCGGTTTTGATGTGGTGACGTGTGCGACGAATCATGCCCTTGACCGGGGAAAAGAAGGAATCAATACGACGAAGGCTTTTTTTACCGACAATCATGTCAGATGTCTTGGCATCCAGAGCGAGTCAGATACGGATGATCGTCCTTATGAAATTCTGGTAAAAAACGGTGTTCGATTTGCCCTGCTTAACTATACCTATGGCACGAACGGCATCCGTCTTCCGGAAGATAATCCCCATATGGTACATCTCCTGGACGATGAAAATAAAATAGCGAATGATATTAAAAGGGCGAAGGAGGAGAGTGATTTCGTAATCGTATTTGTACATTGGGGAACGGAGTATGCCGGGGAGCCGGATGATTTTCAACGGAAGTGGACACAGGTATTTGCGGACTGCCGGGTGGATGTTGTGGTCGGCACTCATCCGCATATGCTCCAGCCCTGTGAGACTGTTCGGGGGGACGATGGCCATGAGATGCTCGTTTTTTATTCCATCGGGAATTATATCAGCGCTCAGCCGGAGGAATCCTGCGTCAAAGGCGGTATGGCTTCCTTTACCGTATCGCTTACAAAGGACGGGTTTCGGGTAACGGAATACAATCTTCTGCCATTAAAGATCTGCCGCGGGGAGGGCGGGAGATATACGACGGAGTTTTGAAATGCGCATGTATCTGCATGAGTTTTATCGGAAACGGTCGGATAAACCTCTAAGGAAAAAGCTTCCATAAGCCGATATATATGAAAACAGACAGCGGTACGAACGGTAAACGGATTTACCGTTGCGCGGCGGTGGGTGCGGCATCAGGGAGGATGAAAATATGGGTATGAAGATCGGCATGAATAACACCGTGAAAACATCAATAGAGCTGAAAAATAAGGACGGCTCGACAGCAGGAACGCTTACCATAACCAAAGTAAACAGGAATGCGAAAAAAAAGAAGCGCCTTGGCTATAATTTCAAGCGTGTTTCGGCAAAGATTATGACGGCAAAAACACCTGTTTTTGCGGGTAAGGCGGTACGGGAGGCACGCGGGGCGGTAGTCGGGCTTCTGATGAAAAAGATGAGCGGCGATTATGATGACAGAGAACTGGACAGCGCGCTGGAGCACGCCAGGAAAATGGAGCGGATCGCCAAGAAGCGCAGGAAGCATATGGAGCAGGAGGAGCGGGCCAAGCGGCAGGGCGCCTGCAAGGTAGAAGAACAGGTCGAAACTGCGGAATCAAAGAAAGCGGAGGAGGAAGAATCCGGATCCGAAATGAGCGCGCAGGAGATGGAGCGGCTTGCGAAAGAACTGGAGCAGATGATGAAGGAATCGGAGCAGGCTCTGAAGGAGCTTTCCGAGGAGCTGACAGATGCTTCTTATGAGGATATGGATCCGAAGCGGCTCGAAAATCTGAAAAGAAGACATCGTGCGGATGAACTCCGGGAGATTATGGAGGCCGATCTGAAATATCTGAAGGCTTTATTTGACAGGCTGGCCAGAGAGAAACAGGCGAGCGCCGGCAATTCTTTTTCCTCCAACACGTCGGATGCGCCGAACGGAGTTTCGCTGGAAATTTCCGGTGTGGAGATGCCGGTGGAGACGTCTTCGGAGGTCCCTGTGACGGTGGAAGGCGCCAATGTGGATGTGACCGCATAGGAGAGGAGCCTGTATGAAAACGATTTTGATCGTGGATGATGACGTATATATAGGGGATATGCTGGAAGAAGCATTGATGAAAGAGGGATACAGCGCACTCAGAGCCTATTCCGGCTCAGAGGCGCTGTATGTTTTGTCTTCCGGGAAGCCGGATCTGATTCTGCTCGACCTGATGCTGCCAGGATTGAACGGGGAGGAAATTCTGCCGGCCATGAAAGGGGTTCCGGTGATCGTGATCAGCGCGAGGGCAGAGGTGGAGGATAAAGTGGCATTATTGTCAAACGGCGCGGCCGATTATGTGACGAAGCCCTTTGCGATTCCGGAATTACTGGCCAGAATTGCGGTGCAACTGAGAAAAACACATGTTATTGATTCTGCTTTGCAGCTGAAATATGATGACATTCTTCTGGACGAGACAGTCCGCGGCGTTTTCGTGGGAGAACGGGAGGTCAGGCTGACGAGAACAGAGTATGCGATTCTGCGGATGCTTATGCGAAATCCGGCACAGGTAATAACAAAGTCGACTCTGTTGGACGGAATCTGCGAGGACACGCCGGACTGCATGGAAAGCTCTCTGAAGGTGCACATCAGCAACCTGCGCAGAAAGCTGCGGGAGGTTTCCGGCCGGGATTATATTGAGTCCGTCTGGGGCATTGGATTTAAAATGAAAAGTACATCATGAGTTTTCTTACGATCTGACAAATCTTTACCGTTTCTTAACCATTCTCTTAACTTCTTTCTTAACCTTTTTCCGATAAAATGGAGAAAACGAAACAGGAGGCGTCAGGAAATGGAATACGTTTTAACAACCAATGCGTTAAGCAAACAATACCGGCATTTTAAGGCACTGAACGGACTGTCCATGCATGTTCCAAAAGGAGCGGTCTATGGACTGGTCGGCAGGAACGGCGCGGGCAAAACGACGCTGATCAGACTGATCTGCGGACTGCAGTATGCCACATCGGGAGATTATGTGCTTTACGGCGTAAACAGCAGGGAGAAAGCAATTACGGAATCGAGAAGGAGAATAGGGGCTATCGTGGAAGGACCGTCGGTCTATCAGGATTTTACCGCCGAAGAAAATCTGAAAGCGCAGTACCGGGTGTTGGGGCTTCCCTCTTTTGAAGGAATACCGGAGCTTTTAAAGCTGGTTGGGCTGGAGAATACGGGGAGGAAGAAGGCGAAGCATTTTTCGCTCGGAATGCGTCAGCGGCTTGGAATTGCCGTTGCTCTGGCGGGAGACCCGGATTTCCTGATTCTGGATGAACCGACGAACGGCCTTGATCCGCAGGGTATTATTGAAATGCGGGAACTGATTCTCCGGCTGAACAGGGAACGGCAGATGACGGTACTGATTTCCAGTCATATTTTGGATGAATTGTCGCGGCTGGCAACACATTATGGATTTATCGATAACGGGAGTATGATAAAAGAAATCGACGCCGGAGAGCTGGAAGCCGCATGCCGCAAGTGCGTTCATCTGGAAGTGTCCGACAGCCGGGTGCTTTCCGGCGTGCTGGAAGAAATGAAACTGGAATATGACATTCTCTCCGATACGAAGGCGGATGTATACGCAGAGGTTCCGATTACACGGCTTACGCTTGCGCTTGCGGAACGAGACTGCATTGTGCTTTCGATACGGGAAAAGGACGAGAGTCTGGAAAGCTATTATATGAATCTGATCGGAGGTGTCCGGAAATGAGCAGATTACTGTATGCGAATCTGGTAAGAATGATAAAAAGCAGGATCTTCTGGGCGGCGGAACTGTTTTTGGCAGGATACAGTATTTTCGCGTATGCGATGGCGAAGGTCAATGTTGAACATCAGGGAGTGAATGAGATCGGAGGCGGCTGGACCGTCTATTTTTTCAACGAGATGCTTTTCATTCACGCGGTGATGGCCATTTTCATTCCTGTTTTTATCGGGGTGGAATACGGCGATGGAACGATGCGGAACAAAATTTCGGTGGGACATAAGAGAAGGGACATTTATCTGGCCAATGTCCTTGTATGCTATCTGGCGGCTGTGATACAGTTTCTCACTTATTCCCTTGTTTCCGTATTTTCAGCGTTGTTCTTCATCGGGCAGGAGGCACTTCTCAGTATGGAACAGCTCCCCTTTAGGGTGTGCGGCAGTCTGTTGATTCTGTTGGCCTATACGGCGGTTTTTTCGCTGATCGCCATGCTGGATGACAACAGGACGAGGGCAATCATCGTGGAGCTTCTGCTCGCGATTGTTTTTGTGATGCTGACATCTCAGATCTATGCCGATCTGCAGGAACCGGAACTGACGAGCAGAGTTGTCATGACAGAAACGGGCGGGATGGAGCTGGAAGAAAATATTCCGAACAGAAAGTATGTCAGCGGGACCAAAAGGGTGGTATATGAGTGGATTGACGCTTTTCTTCCCGAAGACCAGGCGATGTATATAATCGATTCCGGTGCGGTCTTTTCCGTAAGGGCTTTGCTTTGTCTGCTCGGTGAGTCGTCAGTGTTTATCGCCGTGGGCGTTTATCTGTTTGGCAGGAAGGATATCCGGTAGACGCATCTTCGAAAGAAGCATATTCAAAAGATACATCTTCGAAAGAAGCATAGTTGGCAGACATGAATCGGAAAGAAGCATATCGGGAGGATATAGAGAGGTATGTCATGGAGAAAAAACTGATAATTACGATTGTTATTTTATTGTGCATTCTTTTGGTCATGTCTGTGAAAATATGCCTGATGAGACAGGCGGCGCGGGAGATACGGGAGGGAATCGGCAGGATTCCGAAGACAGAGACGAATGTGCTTCTTACCGTACCCTGCCGCGACGGGGAGATGCGAAGGCTGGCGGCCGCATTAAACGAGGAGCTTCGCGGGCTGCGCCGGCAGCGGTGTCGTTATGAGCAGGGCGATCTGCAGTTAAAGGAAACGGTTGCCAATGTTTCTCACGATATCAGAACGCCGCTGACGGCAGTCTGCGGGTATCTTGATCTGGCCAGGCAGCAGCTTGAGAGGCCGGCCGGGCAGGAGGATCTGGAAGCGGTAAAACGGTATCTTTACATGATGGAGAACCGGACGGAGGCGCTGAAGCAGCTGACAGAGGAACTTTTTCGGTACGCTGCCGCAGTGCCGGGGGCGCAGATGCAGGAGATCGTTTCGGAGGAGATCGTGTTAAATCGTGAGTTAGAGGAAAGCATTGCCGTTTATTATGCCGCCTTGAAAAATAATAACATAACGCCTGTAATAAACATGCCGGAACAACAGATTAAATGTAGATTAAACAAAGGTATGCTGTCCAGAATCTTCGGAAATATCATTGGAAATGCCATGAAATACAGTGATGGAGATTTGATGATCAGGTTATACGAAACGGGTGAAATGTTATTCGCCAATCATGCTTCCGGCCTGGATGAAGTACAGGCCGGAAAGCTGTTTGACCGTTTCTATACGGTGCATTCGGCCAGAAAATCAACAGGGCTTGGATTGTCTATTGCAAGACAGCTTACGGAGCGGATGGGCGGAAACATAGATGCCCATTATCGGGACGGCGTATTGTCTATTCACCTCTTTTTTCCAAATTAAGTAGTAAAATGCCTGTCTTTATGATAAAATATCTGTAAATTTGTTATATCCTGCATAAACCCCATTGACATTGCGGTCCCTCTTCGGGCCGGACAAAACAGGCAGCCGCGGCTGAGAGAAAGGTATGGTTATTTTATGAGTTATTATCTGGTTGATTATGAAAATGTGAAAAAGGATGGGCTCAACGGCATTAACGAGCTGTCCAAAGAAGATACGGTCTGTATTTTTTACAGCGATAACGCGGATACGCTGACCTTTGACCTGCACAGGCGGATCAATGAATCGGAGGCGGAGATCATCTTTCAGAAGGTAGCGGTCGGCACGAAAAATGCGCTGGATTTTCAACTGGCGACTTATCTGGGATATATTATTGCGGAACGGAAGGAGCAGGAATATTTTCTGGTTACGAAGGATAATGGTTTTAATATTCTGTGCACTTACTGGGGAAAGCAGAATGTTAAAATAACGATGGTTACCGATTTGTCCGGCAGAAATATCAAGAAGGAACAGGAAGAACTGAAAAAAGAGGTTGCCAGGTTGATTAAAGATACGGATATTGCGGCGTCGGTAACCAAAATCATTCTACAGTATAAAACGAAGACGGGAATCAATAATGCGCTTGTGAAGCAGTATCCAAGCAAGGATAACAAGCAGGCGAGTGAAATATATAATACGATCAAGCCTTTGCTCGGGGATAAGAAGGGCCGTTAGGAGGAGCGTATGAAATACCGGGGAAGAAAGTCTGGGAGAAAGGAAGCTGTTATGGCGGCTGTATTAGCGCTTTGCCTTGGTATGGGAACGGGCTGCGGCGGGACAGGCATGCCGGCGGGGAATGTCGGAGAGAACGCACCGGAGGAAACAGCGGGAGAAAGCATGCAGACAGCAGATGCCGGAGAGAACGCAGCGGGAGAAAGCGTGCAGACAGCAGGTGCCGGAGAGAGCGCACCGGGGGAAGCAGCGGGAGAGAATGCGCAGACGGCAGATGCCGGAGAAAACGCAACGGAAGCCGGCCGGAAGAAAACGGAGTCGATCGCTTTCGGGGAGGGGAGCGAATGGGAATTCTGGACGGATTACCTTTATCAGACCGCAGCGGATGAAAAATTTATTTTTGCCTTTATAGAGACCGGCGAAGATTCCGCCGATTTCAGCTGGGAAGTCTGTGATGACAGGGAAAGCCTTGTAGATGTATGGTTCCGGGAGAAGGATGCGGAGCGGGGCGGAGAAGATACGCTGACCTGGCATTTTCTGAAGATCGGTATCGGCAGCGGCGTCTGTGGGATGGATATCTATGATTATTTTAAACGGAATCTGTCGGAGGAGGGCTATATCGTGCATGCCTGGACGATGGACGAAGGAAACGCCTATGGAATCAATCTGGACTGGAAAAAGGCATATGAGGAAGAATACAGGCTGGCGACGAAGCGGAAGATCATCGTAAAGAACGGTTATTTATATCTGCTTTCCTGCGAGGACGTTACGGACGATAACCGCAGCGAGGTTACGGAGATCATACAGACTTACGAAAATCTGTTCGAGCGTAAGGAGTATACGGGCGGCTGGTTTATGGATGAGGATACGATCTACTGGTCGGATCATACGGCCCGGACGACAACGCTTGAAGAGCCTGAGCGCCGTTTCGTGGAGGAACGGGCGAGTGACGCGACCTGGCCGGATAAGCTGATGGGATATTTCGGCCTTGTCAGCGAAGCGGAATACTGGGTGCGGCTTGCGCCGGATATGCCGGAAATGACGATCGCCTTCCGTCTGAAAGCAGATCTGCTTCAAAAAGAACAGGAGATCTATCTGTTTAACGGTTTCGTGATGGATGAGACGTATGAGATGGAAATAAGGACAGTGGAGGGCGAAAAACTGATTCAGAAAACGGATGTGATGCTTTCCATCGAAAGAAAGGATCTGATTTCTTTTGAGGATCTGGATCATGACGGATATCTGGATATGCGGATTCTCTATCCAACCCATGAGTCGGGAGCAGATGAAATGTATGTTGAAAAGGAAGGATACTGGGTGTGGGAGCCGGATATGGAGAAAATGATATGTGTCAGCGATTCGGAGCTTCAGGCCAGACGGTCGGAACGGGAGGAAACGGAGGAAGAGGAAATTCCCGTGACCCAGCTCAGCATTATTCCGGTCGTTGTGGAAAAAGGCGACAGCTTATGGAAGATTTCCGAGGAATATTACGGAAACGGTAAATACTGGATCAAAATTTATGAATATAACAGATCCCTGATCGGAGACAATCCGTCGCTGATCTATGCGGGGACGGAGCTCATTCTTCCCTGGCTGAGGGATTGGGACTAGTCCCAATACGGCCGGGGGAACATCAGTAAATGGTTTCCACATCCCGGATTTCGTTGTCGGCAATCCGGAAGCGCCAGACGGAGTGGCCGGGAAGGCGGTGCTCCGTTAAATACCAGTCGTTATCTATCTGGGTGATATAGTAGGGCGTTCCGCCGCCGATAAAATGGTCGTAGACATCTTCATAGTTTCCGTCGATCAGGCCGGAGAGATCTTTGGTGCGAAGGATGGTCGCATAGTCCTGATTTCCCGTGATATCGGTTGATATGGTAAGATAGAAATAATCCTGAATCCGTGCAAGCTGAATCATACCTGCCATGGTATCGGGTACGGGGTAGACATTCAGAATCCGAAAGGTATGAAGATCGGCTTCAATAATGCTTGCATTGCCGGATACGAAATAGATGATATCCTCCTGAATCGTAAAAGAGCGGACATATACGCCGTCAAGGGATGCTACCCGGCGGATTTCGGTCAGGTACATGCGTGTGCCGTCCGGTTCGCGGCGGAAGAGATACATCTCTCCGCTCATGGAACTCCAGGCATAGAAGGTTTTCGTTTTTTCGTCATAAATAATATAATGCGGCCTGTTTCCGATCCCGGAAAAGGTTTGGGTATGCAGGAAGCGGCCGTCTTTTTTCTCAAAAATCAGAATTCTGTTGTTCTCTGTATCGTCGATCAGATACACGAGGCCGTCGCTGGCCAGCGTGTGTCCCCTGTCGATTTCATCCGTCATTACATTCCATTGCCAGATCGGGTCGCTCAGATTGTCATGATAAATAACCTGATTGTGATAGCAGTCCACGAGAAAATAAGTATCCTCTATTTTGGTCAGGCAGGTGGGAACGCTTAAATCAGAGCAGGGATTGGTCTTCACTTCTTCCTGCAGGGCCGCGGTGATCAGAGCCTCATTCTCGAGCTCGGAGGAAGCGATATATCCGGTAATGGAAGCGTTTCGGCTCCGCATGAGAAAGAAGGCTGAAAGAAGCGCCGCAGCGGTAAACGCAACGACTATGAGAATCATATAATAGGAATGAAAAGGTTTTTTGTTCATCGTAAAGCCTCCTGCAAATTATGATAACATGATTTTCTCATTGTGTCTAAATTGTTTTGGAGCAGCAAATAAAATGGAAAAGAATTAACGTTCGCACAGGACCGTCGCATTTAACGCGGAGACTGTAAGAAAGTGATTCGGAAAGGAAATGAAACCGAATGGAAAATGAAATTTTAAGAATGATCATCACAATCCTTCTGCTTTTCCTGCTTTTTCTTCTGATCATTGTATGTCATGCCGGAGTTTATGGGATGGCGCGGGTTTATAACTGGAACGGCAGGCGGTACTGCTACCTGGGATTTGTGCCCATCCGAAGGAAAAACGGGGATATGGTTGTCCGGATCGGAGAGCATATGACAGATCTGTCCCGGACGACAGCATACCGGATCTGCGTGAGCAGGGCCTTCTGCCGGAAGAACAGGTACCGGGAAATGCTCGTTTATGTGGACGGAGAAAAAAATTATCTTTTGATAGACAGCCCGGCGATGTGGTTTTCCTGAATCTTTCTGAAATGCATTTCTGAAATGTTCTCTGATTGTTTTTTAATTGTTTCGGAAGTAGTTCCCTTTTCGGTAAAATTTTGGTATACTAATACGAAAATGTTTACAGACATCTGCGGGCGCTGCTGATGAAGAGGGCGGGCGCAAGGGAAAGGTATCGTGTTCCTATGATTACAATCAGTCTTTGTATGATCGTTAAAAATGAAGAAAAGCTGCTGGCCAGATGTCTTGACAGCGTCGCCTGCCTTATGGATGAAATCGTGATTGTGGATACCGGTTCCACAGACGGAACGAAAGCGATTGCGGCCCGTTATACGGACAGGATTTACGATTTCGAATGGGTGAATGATTTTGCTGCGGCGCGGAATTTTGCTTTTTCCAAGGCCACGATGGAATATATTTATTCCGCGGATGCGGATGAGGTGCTGGATGAGGAGAACCGGGGAATTTTTCTGCGGTTAAAGGAAAGTTTACTGCCGCAGATCGATATTGTGCAGATGTATTATGCGAATCAGCTCGATTTCGGCACGATCTATAATTTTGACAGGGAGCTTCGGCCAAAGCTTTTTAAAAGAGTGCGTTCTTTCATCTGGCAGGAGCCGATTCATGAGCAGGTTCTTCTGGAGCCGGTAATTTATGACAGTGATGTCGCAATACTGCATCTGCCCGACGGCAATCATAAGAGCAGAGATCTTGCGGCTTTTGCGCGGATGGTATCCGAAGGAAAGCGGCTGTCAAAGCGGCTTCATAATATTTATGCGAAAGAGCTTTTTATTTCGGGAGAAGAGCAGGATTTTCTGGAGGCCGGCCCTTTTTTTGAGGCTTCCTGTGCGGATACGGAGCGGTCTTTGGATGAAATCAGGGAGGCAGCGTGTGTCGCGGCACGGGCGGCAAGAATCGGACAGGCTTATGAGAAATTTTTCAAATATGCGCTGAAGGTGGTTGCCAGTGAGGGATGCTCGGAGATCTGCTGTGAACTGGGAAGCTATTTCCTGAAACGGCAGGACCCGGAGGAAGCGGTTATATGGTTTTACAATGCCGTGTATGAAACGGAGAGTATCCTTAATATACATAGTAGTGGGGATATTCCGCTGCGCGGCCTTTCGGAGTGCTATCGTCTTATGGGGAATGAGGAACAGGCGGAGGCATACGGGAAGCTGGCGGAGGAGTGGAAGGCGGAATGAAAGGAAGTCATGAGATGAAGTGGGAAGAAAATGTCAGGAAGGTGGTTCCCTATGTACCGGGAGAGCAGCCGCAGAAAAAGAATGTTATCAAATTGAATACAAATGAGTGTCCCTATCAGCCGTCGCCGATGGTGGAAAAGGCAATGAAGGAAATGGATTACCGTACGTTGCGTCTGTATCCGGAGTTCCCGGAGAAAACGCCGCTTACGAAATATCTGGCGGAATATCATCAGACAGAGGAAGAGCAGGTTTTCATCGGAGTCGGATCGGACGACGTGCTGTCGATGGCTTTTTTGACCTTTTTCAATTCTGACAGACCTGTCTTTTTTCCGGATATCACCTATTCCTTTTACGATGTCTGGGCGGATCTTTACCGGATTCCCTATGAGGTGAAGCCGCTCGATGCGGACTTTTGCATCCGGAAGGAGGACTATATCGGGAAAAACTGCGGCGGCGTGATCTTTCCGAATCCCAACGCGCCGACAGGTGTCCTGATGGGGGTGGATGAGATTGAAGAGATTGTAAAGGCAAATCCTGACGTTGTTGTCATAATTGACGAGGCGTATATTGATTTTGGAGGAACGACCTGCCTGCCGCTCATAAAAAGATATGACAACCTGCTGGTGGTCCGTACTTTTTCCAAGTCAAGGGCAATGGCTGGCTGTAGAATCGGTTACGCGCTCGGCGGCAAAAAACTGATCCGGTATTTGAACGATGCGAAATACTCCGTCAATTCTTATACGATGAACAGACCTGCGCTGCGGCTCGGCGCAGAATCCGTGAAAGACGAGGCATATTTCAGGGAAATCTGTGGAAAGATTATTGCCACGAGGCAGCGAAGCGAGAAGGAGCTGGCTGCGCTCGGATTTACGTTCCCGAAGTCTTACGGAAATTTCATTTTTGCTTCCCATGAGAAGGTCGGGGCAAAGGAGATTTTCGAAAAGCTGAAAGAACAGGATATTTATGTTAGACACTGGAACAGGGAGCGGATCGACCGGTATCTGCGGATTACGATCGGAACGGATGAACAGATGGATGCGCTGTTTGCGGCGCTTGCACGGATTTAAGAATTTCCGGAAAAGCTTCATGGCGGCCGGTTATAATAAGGGAAAAGAAAGGGCATGGTATTAAGTATGGATAGTCTGGCAATTTGGTTTGCGAACACATTGGGGCAGTTTGTATCGAGAGAGGTTGTTATTTTTATTATCTCCATGATTCCGATCCTGGAGCTTCGCGGTGGACTGCTTGTCGCGTCTTTGCTGAATGTTTCAATAACGACTGCTATTCCTATTTGTATAGTCGGAAACATCATTCCGATTCCGTTTATACTTCTGTTTATCAAGCAGATTTTCAAATGGTTAAAGAAGATTAAATTTTTCAGGGGCCTCATTGAAAGGCTGGAAGCGCGGGCGATGGGCAAAAGCGAAACGATTAAAAAATATGAGTTCTGGGGGCTGGTGCTGTTTGTTGGCATACCGCTTCCGGGAACGGGCGCATGGACCGGTTCTCTGATTGCGGCGCTGCTCGATGTGGACTTTAAGAAAGCGGTTCTGGCAGAGCTGCTCGGGATTATAATAGCAACTGTTATTATGTCGATTGTATCTTATGGACTGCTGGGAGCGTTGATTTCATAGGAAGGTTCAGGTGTCAAAAGGTGCGCTGAATAAACTGTAAAGGCAGATTGCACAAGATATTCCCGCAGCTGTCTTGCGCAGGAATATGAGATTTTCTTAATATTCTGTTCAATACTTAGCAA
>CALDLG010000084.1 GCA_937910785.1 uncultured Lachnospiraceae bacterium
GCACAACCAGTAAATAATCTGTGCCATTATGCCCGTTTTGTGCAAATCCCTCTGTTTTAAATCCGGCAAAATCAAGCCCTGTATTCAGGCTGGCGGAAACCTCGATACTTTTATCTTTAATTTCCTGGTATACACGGTTTGATATATGAATTAAATACTGATTATCCTGCAAGGTAACAGGCGGTAAATCCAACATTACCCGCAGCCGGTTATAATCGCTGATTCCCATATACACATCATAATCATAATAAGCAACAGCCCGTTTTCCCTCTGCCATAGCCGGATCGCTGTCTCTGTCTGAAAAGATTCTTAAATTCTGATACAGATAATCGCCCATATCACTTGTGCCATTTTGATAAACGCAGTATTTCAATATATCCCTTGGAGTTATATTGCTGTTTATCAATGCTTCTTCTTCTGAAAAGTCATTGTCTGTATTGTCGCTGATTATAATAATGTCAAACGGATATTCTACGTCTAATTGCCTGTTCTGATAATCGCTTAACATAAATGCAAGCGAACTTCCTGCTAACGCAAACATAAATAAAAGGCTTAATGTTCCAAGAACAAAACAGGTATTCCGTATTTTTGAGGAAAACTGTCGTATTAGAAATAAATTTTCTTTTTTATAGATCAGCCTGCCTTTCCCTTTTATGTAATTCATTAGAAAAGCGGAAAGTCCTAAATAGAAAAAATAAAACGTAAAAATCATACCAATCATTTCCAATATTGCTGTCAATTTCGTTATTCTGCCTGTAAAAACCAAAAAATAGAAAAGCAATATATTTCCTATGGAAAGAAAAAACAGCCTTTTCCATAGAGTATTTCTTTTTTCACTTACTGTTTCATTCTGCTTATCCATGTTTATTAAATTGATTATTTCCATACGGGAAAATTTTTTTCTGTTACGAAACAGAGCGGCGGTAAAACAAACTCCATACAAAACAACTGTCAATAGAATGCTGCCTGCTGATATTTCTACATTTACCCTGTAATTTTTCCCGATACTTTTATAAAAAATGAAAAATAGTACCTGTTGCAGTCCACTGCCTAAAATCAGTCCCACGAAAAGAGCACATATGCCAAGATAAATATTTTCTTTCATGTGAAGATTTGCAATTTGTTTTTTCCTCATTCCCGATAACAAATAGATAGCAAATTCCCGGCTTCTTTTTTCTAAAATAAAACGGGTCATATAGTTGATAAGCCAGGCCACTATGATAAGAATCGCCACTGTGGAAACAGATATAAAAGCAACCAGCATCGTTCCTGCCGTGGATAGTTCATCATTATTTCCGTAATGAATCATTTCATAAATGTCTTTTGAAAAAAGCAGCGAATGAAAGGAAAACATAAGGGCTGTTATCATACACAAGGTCAGAAAATAATTCAAATAATCTTTCCATAATCTCCATGCATTTCGTAATGCAAGCCTATTCAGCATATATATCCTCACCTCCAATTTTAGACTGTATATCAAGAATACAGTTTAGATAATCTCTTTTATTCCTGTTTCCCCGGTCTAATTCAGCGTTTATTTTTCCGTCACTCAAAAATAAAATCCTCTCACAATAACAGGCAGAAAACACATCATGCGTTACCATTAAAATAGTTGCACCTAATTCTCTGTTCATAACCTGCAGGGTGCGAAGCAGCATAGCAGATGATTTAGAGTCTAATGCTCCGGTCGGTTCATCAGCAAGAATCAGCTTCGGATGATTGACCAGCGCCCTTGCGCAAGCTGCACGCTGTTTCTGCCCGCCGGACACTTCACAGGGGAATTTATTCAAAATATCTTCAATATGCAGTGTTTCCGATATGTTCTTTATTCTGTTTTCTATTTCCTCTTTCTTCTCACCGCTAAGAGCCAGAGGAAGCAAAATGTTTTCTTCAATGGTTAATGTATCTAAAAGATTATAGTCCTGAAAAACAAATCCAAGATTTTTCTGTCGGAAGTCAGACAGTTCAGCTTCATTCATTCCTGATATATCAACCTTGTCATAAAAAACCTGTCCGTCCGACATGTTATCTATGGTAGAGAGAATATTTAAGATTGTGGTTTTCCCGGAACCGGAAGCCCCCATAATTCCAATAAATTCCCCTTTGTTGACGTGGAAGCTTACATCATCAACGGCATTTATTTTTATATTCCCTGCACCATAATTTTTCACAAGATTTCTGACTTCGATATAATGATATTCATTCATAGAATATTACCTGTCCTTTCTTTGGCATGAAATTTAGAACATCCTGGCTTTGTATCCTTTGGCGCAAAGCCTTTAGATGTTCTTTTCATGCTGGTTTCGGAGCAATATTGAGTAAGACCAGTAAATACCAATGCAAAAAAAAGTAATAAAACTGCTGATAGCTGTTAAAATCATAGAAAATATGATATAAAACAGAATATTTGTATCATTCATATTCTCAAATACAGGAAGCCCCCAGCCACTGTTACTTGCCCCAAATATCACAAGTCCAATCGCAATACCGCTTACCAGCATTTTCTTCATTTTTATAAATTCCTCTTGTATTTCCGTTCTCACTTCCACATCAAAAACAAGTTCTTTTTTGCGAAGCATCCGGTAAGGATTTTGTTTTAAGGCAATATAAATTACAACAGCAAGCAACATCATAATTGATATGGTTGTAAGTATTGGAGCGATACCGGAAGCAAACAAGTAATGCTCCGTTGATGTGTAGGATACGGAATTACAACCCAATGCAATTCCACACGCCGCCGCCAATAGCAGAAATTTCTTTTTATAATAAAACAGAAAACCATTTGCCGTTTCCCTGCTTATATAAAATCCCTTTGTTTCGTCCGCAAAATTTTTTTCTTCTTTAGATCCAGGTTCCTTATCATCGATCAGTAAATCGTCCAGTGTTATCTGAAATATTTTACTGATTAAAATGATCTTTTCTGTTTCGGGATAGCCGTTATTATTTTCCCATTTACTTACAGCCTGTCTGCTCGTATTGAGTTTTTCCGCTAAAGCTTCCTGTGAAAGTCCATGTGCCTTTCTTAACTTATATAGTTTTTCTCCAAATGTCATATCTTTTCTCCTCTCTCATTCATAGTAGCATAATGAAGCAAAATTTCTATCATTCAGCTCTGACAATTCAGCAACTTTACGTTGCTTTTGGTCATTTTTCCTGTCCCAATTCCTGTCATGCCTTTTCTAAATTTCTGCCTGCACGTTTTTATTCTCGATCATTTCTGATATCCCGTTCCTTCTGTGATGTGCTGGTAGTTCCCGCAAATAAAAAGGCGGCTGATTTTCCGTCAGGATAAAACGCCACCATACATAAGCAAATTCAATTTAATATGTCTTTTTCCATTGGTAATTACGGCCAAAAAAATTAAAGCAACTCTAACGCACGCTTATACAGCGAGTCTAACTCACAACCGCAACTCCCACATTCCTTATCCGCCTGTTTAATTGCAGAAACCAAGGTGTTCTTGTCTGATTTTCCGTCTAACCATTCCTTTGCAGGAATGGCTATTAACTCCCAGCCAGACGCAACAAACTTTTCCATAATCTTTTTTAATATTTGATGCGTGCAGATGTTTCGGCACATTTGGATGTTCATCTTCAAACACATATGATTTAAACTGCAATATTTCCCAATCATCATCTGCCTTGCCCATCCCCTCTGCTCTGTACTGACTGCCTGTCACACTCGATTGATTTTGCAGCACTTAATCGTAAATGCTTGATTTCATCGTGCTTTTTCATTATACTGCAGATACAGAAATGTCACAAGTATGGCATTTCAATTTAGAGAAGAACAAAATGCCTTCGGCATTATGTTCGGAAGAACCTTCGGTTCTTCCACTCTGTGTCGAAATTTCCTATTATAGAACAAAAGTTGAAAGAAAAGCACTTTCAGCTACTGAATTTGAGTGTCTGCAAAGCAGACAGATGGGAGTAAAAATGAAAATATTGATCCTGTATTTTTCCGGGACAGGCTCGACGAAATGGATCGCGGAACTCATGCAAAGTTGTTTGTTACATTCAGAAATCTGTACTGCGGACTTGTTTTCTGTTGAAAATTCCACAAACCTTAACTTAATTGATTATGACGCTTTTATAATTGGCACGCCGGTCTATCATGGAGCCCCCTCTAATATGATTAAAAAATATTTTGATCTGTTATCCCCCTTGAGCAAAAGGACTCCCGCCTTTATCTTTAATACGCGGGCCTGGTGTTCTTGTAACACAAATAGATTGTTGGCAAAACAATTATTAAAGAAAAATATAATTACTGTTAAGGACCGGGATTATCAAACTCCGGCAAGCGATGGCGCACTTATTCTTCCCGTTTATAAAAAATTTTTTACCTTTGAGAAAAATATACACGCAAAAATACATAGGGATTGTATGGATTTTTTAGAACAATTGCGCGCGGAACAGTTATATGGGTATATACCACGTTTTCGCTTTAGCAGTATTATCAATTCACCCAATAAATTGATGGGGCAGATGATTACTTTCAAAATATTTTTGCATCAAGATAAATGTGTTAAATGTGGGCGATGTATCCAAAATTGTCCGCACCACGCTTTGAAAAGAAGTAAATCGGGCTATCCATTATTTTTGATTGCAAAATGTGAAAACTGTTATCGCTGTATCCACCATTGTCCTGCAAAGGCATTATCATTGAGCAAACGCACAACACCCAAAAAAGTGTTATCATTTTATAAGTGAATATCTAAACGCCTTACAGGTTGCCTGTCCCTCACAGGTCGCCCATGCCCCCCCCCTATAGTATGTCCGGGCATCATGCCCTTCACATCGTTCCGCTGTCCGCAACAGTCTCTGTCACAACATTGGCATCATAAGCATTCGCCGCTTCTGCCATCTGCCTTTTGATATTCATTTCACTGCTCCATGTCCTTGCCAGCCTGCTTCTCTCCTGCTCCGCCTTTGCAATCTTTTCATCCGGAAGCTCCTGCTGCTGTCTCTTAGCCTGCGCCCGCTTTTCCAGATATTCTTCCAGAAGTTCTTTCTGCCTTGCCTTTTTCCGGCGCACAGCATCGTTCCCGCCTTTTGCAGAAGAACTTCCGGAATAGCCCGCATTCTCTTTCATGCCCTGCGTATACCCATAGCATTTCTCCCAGGTATCATCTACATGCGTATATGCGATTACCGGGATATATCCCCCAAAATTAACGGCTTTGTTTTTCGCCAGCGCATCCAGTATCTTCTTCTCATATTCCGGGTCTGTCTGCATTCTCTTATAAGCCGCGTCTGTTATGTCGATTACATCATTCATATTCTTCTGTGAAGGATGGGTATACAGGCTGTTCATTTTTTCATTAAAATACTCCTTGTATTCCTCCAGCGTCATGTCCTCCGGGGAAATGGAGCCTTTCTCCGCAACCTTGCCCGCAAACCCGGCATCTGCCCGCTTTTCTTCCTTCCTCACACTTCCATAACCTTTCG
>CALDLG010000085.1 GCA_937910785.1 uncultured Lachnospiraceae bacterium
CATGGATGCGGGAACAGAGTTCGCCGATGCGGAAGGGCTTGGTGACATAGTCATCGCCGCCGCAGTCCAATCCTCTTATGACGTTTACTTCTTCGTCGGAAGCGGTCAGAAAGAGAATGGGAACCTGGCTGCCCTGCCTGCGCACCTGCTCGCAGACCTCGAAGCCCGTTCCGTCAGGCAGGGTGACATCGAGAATAAGAAGGTCATAGGGGGTATCCTGCCCATCCTCACCGGATGCGGACAGCCCTGAAAGATAATGCAGGGCTTCCTGAACGGTACGAAGGATATCGACCTCGAAGCCGTTTTTCTGCAGGGTATATTTCAGTCCGTCGATCAGACCGATATCGTCTTCTAACAGTAAAAGTTTTGCCATATGCGTATGCCTTTCCTGAAAAGTTTATTTTGCCGGGTGATTTGTGTCCGGCAAAGCTTCCAGTTTTTTCCGGTATTCGGAGGGAGAGAAGCCCTTCTGCTTATGAAAAAGCCTGCTGAAATATAAAGGGTTGTCATATCCGACAATACGCCCGATTTCGGATACGGTATAGGTGGTCGATTCCAGCAGCATCTGTGCGTTGGTGATTCGGACGGAAACAATATACTGCATGGGCGTCATGCAGGTATACTGTCTGAAGTTTCGGATAAACCAGCTGACGCTCATGCCTCTGGAGGCGGCATAGTCTTCAATCCGTATATTGGTGTTGTAATTATCATTGAAATATTGGGCGGCGATGTCCATTTCCGTATCGAGGTATTCGTTGCTCAGCTTTCGTTCTCTGGATAACCGTCTGTGGATTGCGATGAACAGCTGTTTCAACAAAAGGACGAGCATTTCTTCATAATCTGGCTGACAGTTTTGCAGTTCTATGATTGCTCTTTTAAAAATTCTTGCATATTCGAGCGAAGTACCGACATAAAAGACGCGCATATCATCGAGAATTCCGTAGCTTCGCAGAATATTTTTTACATTATTCCCCGTAAAGTGAATCCAGTATACTTCCGTTTTATCCGCTCCGTAATATTCATATTTCTGAAATTCCTTCGGCCTGTACAGTACCATATTTCCGGCGGGCACAATCGTTTCGTTGTCCTCATGATCAAAATGAAAATGTGCGGTTCCTGCAGACACATATAAGATCTGATAATCCAGCCGGCCGCGGGGTCTGTATGTGGGAAGGCGAGGATGCGTTTTGAGACGATAAGTGCCACAGCTTCCCACAATAAGCGGTTTGCTTTTATCTTTAATGCCGAGCAGGGAAGTGCTTCGGTAGCCGGAATTGATGTACATGGAGTTCCTCCTTTTCTCGCTGCAGGCAGTATCCGGGCAGGCATGACGGCCGGAATTTTGTATATTGTATCATTTTGTGCATGTTTTGTCTAATCGAATTTATAGCCGTACAAAAGGCCGGAATCGTATAATGTCCTTAGCAGAAAACAAAGTGGGGGAGGAAAACGAAATGATCGTACCAAGATATTATGAAGATCTTCATATGCTGCACGACAGAACGATGCCGCCCAGGGCATATTATATTCCGGCATCGGGGAAAATGAAAGATCCGGTGGAGCATCGGGAGGAGTCCGATCGGATGCAGATCCTGAACGGAACATGGAAATTCCGATATTTCGAAAGCATTTATGATGTAAAAGAAGTATTTTATGCAGTGGGGTATGACACTTCTGATTATGACTGCTTAAAAGTGCCCGGCGTCTGGCAGATGGCCGGATATGACTGTCATCAGTATACGAATATCCGCTATCCGTTTCCTTTTGATCCGCCGTATGTGCCGCAGGACATTCCCTGTGGGGCATATGTGCGTCATTTTGATTATCGAAAAGAGGAGGATGCGCCGAGGGCATATCTGAATTTCGAAGGTGTGGATTCCTGCTTTTTTGTATGGATGAACGGCATTTATGTGGGATACAGTCAGGTGTCCCATGCCACAAGTGAATTTGATGTCACCGACAGACTTCTGGAAGGGGACAATATCATTGCGGTTCTCGTCCTGAAATGGTGTGACGGAAGCTATCTGGAAGATCAGGACAAATTCCGGATGAGCGGAATTTTCCGGGATGTTTATCTGTTAAAACGGCCGGAGCAGGCGGTCAGGGATTACCGGATTACGACTTCTGTAAAAAGCGGTATGGCGGAAGTAAAACTGGATTTTTTCTATTTCGATCAGGCAGTCGAAACGGCCGTATCGATTTATGATCATCAGGGAAAACAGATCGTGTCAGGCAAAATTGCACGAAGCGGTATTCTGCAGGAGAAAGGTGTTTTAATCGAGGGCGGTATTGTGCTGCCGATCGAAAGCCCCAGGCTTTGGAACGCGGAAGCGCCATATCTGTATCTGATTATGATCGAAACAGAAAAAGAAACGATCATGGATTATATTGGGATTCGTACGATCGAGATCAAAGACCGGATACTTTATCTGAATGGACAGAAGATAAAATTCCGCGGGGTCAACCGTCATGATTTCGATCCGGAGACCGGGCCGGTAGTCGGTATGGAACATATCATACGAGATCTGATGATGATGAAGCGGCACAATTTTAATGCCGTTCGTTCCAGTCATTATCCGAATGCGCCTTATTTTTATCAGTTGTGTGACAGATATGGTTTTATGGTTATGAACGAAGCGGATGTGGAAGCGCATGGACCGGTGGAGCTTTATTATGCGGATCAGTCGGAATGGCATAAATTCAGCCGCTGGAATGAAAAAATCGCGGATAATCCGGCATGGGAAGCGCCGATTCTGGACCGTGTCCGCAGGATGGTCGAGCGCGACAAGAACCGTCCATGCATCGTGATCTGGTCGATGGGGAACGAGAGCGCGTATGGGTGCAATTTTGAAAAAGCGCTGCAATGGACCAGAGAGTATGACCCTTCCAGAATCACGCATTATGAAAGTGCGAGATACCGCAATGAGGATGTGCTTTATGATTATTCCTTCCTCGATCTGTACAGCAGGATGTATCCGGAGTCGGAGGAGATCGAATCATATCTTAAGAGGGATGGAAGCAAACCGTTTCTTTTGGTTGAGTATTGCCATGCTATGGGAAACGGTCCCGGAGATCTGGAGGATTATTTTCAGATGATACAGGAAAATGATCTGATGTGCGGTGGATTTGTCTGGGAATGGTGTGATCATGCCATTGCGCATGGAGAAACCGAAGACGGCAGGAAGCGATATTATTATGGCGGAGATCATGGCGAGAAAATTCATGACGGTAATTTCTGCATGGACGGGCTCGTTTATCCGGACCGCACGCCCCATACCGGGCTGTTGGAATACCGGAATGTACACAGGCCGGCGAGAATTGTTTCTTATGATGAACGGAACAGGGAACTGCGGCTGCGCAATTATCTGGATTTTACGGATTTAAAAGACTATGTAAAGATCCGCTATGAGGTATCCTGTGACGGGATCTGTGCGGGGACGGGAGAACTGCCTGATATGTCGATCAAACCACATGAAGAAGCGGTTATGGCGCTTCCGGTAACGGTTCCGCAGACCGGCAGGGCTTTCTTGAAACTGATTTATCAGAAAAAGGAAGCTTCCGCATTGGTGCCTGACGGTCATGTGCTGGGTTTTGACGAAATACGGCTTTCCAATCAGGACGGAAGAAATCAGACCGCACTCAGATGGCTGAACCGGACGGATAAAGCGGTCGGCAGAGTGGATGTGGAAGAAACGAACTCGAAAGTGATTTGCCGGGGAAGAAATTTTGCCTATACCTATGATAAAAGAGCCGGTGGCTTTATAAGTCTGCTTTATGCGGGCAGGGAATATCTGGATCGTCCGATGCAGTTTAATCTCTGGCGCGCACCGACGGATAATGACCGGTATATAAAGGAAGAATGGAAGCGGGCGCGCTATCATGAGGCCGGGACGAGAACTTATGGAATCGTAATCCGACAGACAAAGGATACGGTGACCATAGAAAGCGTGATGTCAGTTTCGGCCGCATCCGTGCAGCGCATGCTGGATATGGAGGTTTGCTGGACGATCGACGGAAACGGAGGCATCGGCGCTGTGATCAGGGTCTGGAAAAATAAAGAATTTCCGGAACTGCCGCGATTTGGCATCCGCTTTTTCCTGAAAAAAGAGCTGGAGAACATTACCTATTATGGAATGGGGCCGATGGAAAGCTATTGCGATAAACACCGGGCGGCAAGTCATGGGCTGTACCGGGCAAGGGTGGAAGAGATGCATGAAGACTATATCAGACCGCAGGAAAACGGAAGCCATTATGACTGCGATTATGTGGAGCTGACGAATGGGCAGTATGGGATTGCTGCGGCATCGGAGACGCCATTTTCCTTTAACGCTTCGCCGTATACGCAGGAGGAGCTGGAAAGAGCGGAGCATAATGATCAGCTGCGGAAATCGGACAGTACGGTTTTATGCCTTGATTATGCGATGAACGGGATTGGTTCTAACAGCTGCGGTCCAAAGACATGGAAGCCTTACCGCTTTGATGATGTAGAATTTACTTTTGCACTGAGGCTGGTTCCTTTTGTAAAGGGATAATAAAGCAGGAACAATGGACCGACATGAAAATTTTCTGATAAATTGAAAAAAGAAAGAGGAACTGATTATGGAAGAAAAAACATATTTAAAGTGGTATAACAAAGTCGGATACGGTTCCGGCGACATTGCGGGAAATGTGGTATATGCGTTCTTATCATCCTTTGTGATGATTTATCTGACCAATTCCATCGGGCTTTCGGCAGGGATTGTCGGAACACTGATTGCGGTCTCCAAGCTGTTTGACGGGATTACCGATGTTTTCTTCGGTGCGATGATCGATAAGACACACAGCAGTCTGGGGAAGGCAAGACCCTGGATGCTGTACGGTTATGTGGGCTGTGCAGTCACGCTGATCGCGATCTTCGCAATTCCCGTAAATCTGGGAGCGACAGCGCAGTATATCTGGTTTTTTATCGCTTACACATTGCTGAATGCGGTATTTTATACGGCCAATAACATTGCCTATTCTGCGCTGACCTCCCTTTGCACAACGAACAGCAAAGAGCGGGTGCAGATGGGTTCCTTCCGGTTTATTTTTGCTTTTGCGACAAGCCTGCTGATTCAGTCAGTTACGGTTGGTTTTGTGGCAGACTGCGGCGGCGGTGCACAGGCATGGAGAATTGTAGCGGTTGTTTATGCGCTTATCGGACTGATTGTCAATACGATTTCCTGTCTGTCCGTCAAAGAGCTTCCTGAAGAAGAGCTGACAATGAATGCGGAGCGGGAGAAGGAAAAGAGCGATCGGCCAGCGGAAAAGTATGGTCTTATGGAAGCAGCAAAGCTGTTGGCAGCGAACCGGTTTTATCTGATGATATGCGGTGTCTATATTTTGCAGCAGTTATACAGCGCCATGATTAATGCGGGCATTTATTATATGACCTATGTTCTCAAAAACGAGAATTTATACGGTGTCTTTTCCTGGGCAGTTAATATTCCGCTTATCATTGCGCTCGTTCTGACACCGGCGCTTGTCGGAAGATGGAAGGGACTTTATAAACTGAATATGAGAGGATATATTCTTGCGGTGGTCGGGCGTCTCTTTGTGGTCGCGGCGGCTTATATGGGAAGCGTTCCTCTTATGTTACTGTTTACCGCGCTGGCGGCGTTCGGTCAGGGACCCTGGCAGGGGGATATGAATGCGGTTATCGCGTCCTGTTCCGAATATACGTTTCTTACAAAGGGAAAGAGAGTGGACGGAACGATGTATTCCTGTACTTCGCTCGGAACAAAGCTTGGAGGAGGGCTTGGAACCGCCATTTCCGGATGGCTTCTGGAACTCAGCGGTTTCTCCGGAACGCTGGAGGTTCAGCCGGATTCCTGCATTTCATGTACCTGTGGCTGCCGCTGATTTTAAATATTCTGATTCTGTTGATTCTTTCCAGGATGAATGTGGAAGAGACGAATGAGAAGATTAAAAAGGAAAGGGAGGTTCCTGATTCCTATGCATGGTAGAGATGTTCGAAGTAACCGGCATAGAAGGCCGGAAGATTACGGAAATAATTTTTCAGTAGAAATAATACCTGCTTCGTTCGGTTCATCTGGCGTGTCCTCCTTTCTTTTTCTTATAAATTGATTATAGAAGCAAAAGAGAAAGAATACTCGCCAAAAGGAATCAAAAAGCAGACAAAAATTGGAACGGAGGATTGGAGTGCATTTAGAATATCAGAAAACAAAAGAGTGGCTTATGTACCGTCATCGGGAGTCCGGCCATGAGCCGCCGCATCTTCATAATGCGCTGGAGGTTGTGTATGTGACGAAGGGGACACTGGAAGCCGGAGTCGGAGCGGAGCTGTATCATATGGAAACGGGAGATCTCGCTTTTATTTTTCCCGATATGATACATCATTATCAGGTCTTTTCAAAGGGAAAAAATCTGGCCTGTTATATTCAGATACCAACTTTTCTGTGCGGCGCTTTTCTGGAAAAGCTGCAGCAATACTGTCCGCAGGCTCCGGTCATCGGCAGAGAGGAAGTGGGAGAGGAGGTGCTCGGAGCTCTGCGGGAGCTGTCCGTTGTTGAAAAGGAGGATTTCATGCTCACACAGGCCTATGTACAGATCATTCTTGCGAAATGTCTGCCGGAAATGAATCTTATTTTAAAGGAAAGCGGTGAAAACGATGATCTGATTTATCAGACGGCGGCATACATCGCGGCTAATTTCCGCGAAGGACTGAGCCTGACGTCGGTGGCATCGGAACTGGGTGTCAGCAAATATGTACTTTCCAGAATATTTTCAGGAACCTTTCGCTGCAATTTTAACCGATATCTGAATGATGCCCGGCTAAATTATGCCTGCGCCCGCCTGGAAAATACGAATCGTTCGATTACTGAGATCTGTATGGACAGCGGCTTCGAAAGCCAGCGGACCTTTAACCGTGTATTTCGGGAAAAATATCGAATGACACCGCGGGAATACCGGGAGAAGCATTGAGAGCAGCCCTCACGACTGCTCTCTAAAACGGGTAAGAAGCGCTTCGCAGCCTTCCATAATATCCTCATAGGTCTCATCGAAGTTCCCGGTATACCAGGGATCGGCGATATCGCGTGGCGCCTTTC
>CALDLG010000086.1 GCA_937910785.1 uncultured Lachnospiraceae bacterium
CAGTGTGGAAGAACCGAAGGTTCTTCCGAACATAATGCCGAAGGCATTTTGTTCTTGTGCAGAAACGCAAATAAATGTATAATTATACCTAAATACAATTTATAATAAGATGGAGGGAGATTTTAAATGGAGTATATCAAACTGATCGGCATTCTGATCATTGTTCTTGGCTTTGCATTTAAGCTGGACGTTCTTGCGGTGGTACTGGTTGCCGGTATTGTGACGGGACTGGTCGCAGGGTTGGATTTTGTACACATTCTGGAGATTATCGGAGAGTCTTTTGTCAATAACAGACTGATGTCTATTTTTCTGATTATGTTTCCGGTCATCGCGATTATCGAACGATATGGCATGAAGGAGAGAGCAGCCCATCTGATCGGGAAAATTAAAAATGCTTCGGCGGGCAAGGTCCTGTCGATCTGGATGGTTATCCGTTCGGTTGCCTCCGCACTGAATATCCGGGTCGGCGGTCATGTGCAGTTTATTCGTCCGCTGATACTTCCCATGACATGGGCGGCGGCGGAGGCCTCCAAGGGAAGCAGGCTTTCGGAAAAAGAAGAGGAAAAGGTCAGAGGACTTTCTGCCGCAACGGAAAATTTCGGGAATTTTTTTGCACAGAACTGTTTTCCGGCATCCGCAAGCGTCGTACTGGTGCAGTCAGGACTTGCTGTGGCCGGCTATGACGTAACGCTTTCGGATATTGCGTCATCGGCCATTTATGTAATGATCATTTCCATTATCCTCACGATTCTTCAGGTGTTATGGTTTGATAAAAAAGTGAAGGGAGGAAAGAAATCATGACAGACTTTTTAGGTATATATTTTCCGGAATTTTTTTATGTTCTCTGCGGACTGGTATGTTTTCTGACCGCTTATCGCGCCAGAAAAAACGAATCGGCCAGAGTAGGAACGATTCTTTTCTGGGCTCTGACGGGTATTATTTTCATGTGTGGGAAGATTCTGCCTTCTGCTGCAGTCGGCGGCATGCTGGTGGTTATGGGATGCCTGACCGTAACCAAACAGGTGAAGATCGGAAAGTTTGAGGAATCGACCCCGGAGTTCCGCCAGGCTTCCAGTGAGAAAATCGGAACGAAAATTTTTCTGCCGGCGATTGCGGTGGGTCTGATTGCACTGATTCTTTCTTTTGTAAAATATAATGTTATGAAGGATGGGGTGGCGGTGCCGACGGCCTTAAACGGTGCGATCATGACGGGCGTTGCCTGTCTTATTGCGCTCATTCTGGCATTTGTGATCTGTAAGCCGAAGCTTTCCGACACGAAAGAAGATACGTCAAGGCTCCTGATGCAGGTCGGAGCGGCCTGTCTGCTGCCACAGCTTTTGGGGGCGCTCGGAAGCGTATTTGCCGAGGCCGGCGTGGGAGACGTGATTTCCGGCATGATTTCTTCCGTCGTGCCAAAAGGAAATATTGTGATCGGAGTTATCATTTATGTTTTTGGCATGGTAGTCTTTACGATGATCATGGGAAATGCTTTTGCGGCCTTTACGGTTATTACGGCGGGAATCGGCGTTCCATTCGTCATCGCTCAGGGAGGAAACCCTGCGGTGATTGGTGTACTTGGCATGACGGCCGGCTATTGCGGAACTCTGATGACACCGATGGCGGCGAACTTCAATATCGTTCCCTGCGCGGTTCTTGAGACAAAGGACCCCAAATGGTCGGTGATTAAGGCGCAGCTGCCGATGGCGCTTATGATGATTGTTGTTCATATTATTCTGATGCTTGTACTGGGTTTCTGAGAAGGGACCCCGGTATTTGGTCTGCGGTATGTTCCGCAGAATAAAGGAAAGAAAGGAATGGTTTTCGTATGAAAATATTAGTGACCGGATTTGACCCCTTTGGAGGAGAAGCCATTAACCCGGCGATCGAGACGGTGAAAAGGCTGCCGGATACCATTGCGGGAGCCGGGATCATAAAACTGGAGATCCCTACGGTATGCCATAAATCGCTCCGGGTGATCGATAAGGCCGTTTCCGAGTATGATCCCGATGTGGTTCTGTCGATCGGACAGGCCGGCGGAAGGCCGGATATTACCGTTGAGAGAGTGGGAATCAATGTGGATGACTGTCGGATTCCGGACAATGAAGGAAATCAGATTATCGATGAACCGATTTATCCGGATGGTCCGGATGCGTATTTTGTTACGGTGCCGATCAAGGCTATGGTGCAGAAAATACAAAGCAGGAATATTCCTGCTTCCGTATCCAATACGGCGGGAACCTTCGTCTGCAATCATGTGACCTACGGCGTCTGCCATCTGCTTGCCACGAAGTATCCGGGTAAACGGAGCGGCTTCATGCATATTCCCTATCTGCCGCAGCAGGTGATCGATAAAAAGAATATGCCTTCGATGTCACAGGAGATGATGGTAGAGGCGATTACGGCGGCGGTAGAGGCGATTGTGGAGACGAGAGAAGACATTAAAGTGACGGGTGGTGCAACACACTGATGAAAAGGATGTTCGTGTACGGAACTCTGCGCGTCGGGATGTATAATTATGAAAAATACTACGGAGAGCACCGGTCTTTTCGCCAAAACGCTTATGTGAAGGGACTGCTTTATACCATCAGAGGAAAGGTTTATCCGGCATTAACGGAAGGAGAACGCATGATTCTGGGAGAAATCCATGAAGTACCGGATGAGGTTCAGGAAGCGGTCGATCTGATGGAAGGTTTTTTCGGTGACGGAAACATGGAGAATGAATACGATAAGAACATCACGAAGATTTATGACGCTGACGGAAATGTAATTGACTGCCTTCCCGTATATTTTTACAATGTACGGAATCCCCGGAACAGAGAACTTCTGGGAGAGGTGATTTCATGTAATGATTATGTGGCGTATCTGCGGGAAGAGCGAAGGACGACACAGGAAGGAAGCGGTGCGGCTTCTTTTAAAAACTCCGGGATTGACATGAAAAGGAGCATAAGGCATAATTGAATTACAAAACCTGTAGGGGTGTGGATTTTTTAAGAGAGATCTTTTTTCGCCACACAGCTTGTATGAGAAAGCTGTGTGGTTTTTTACGCGTAAATGACAGTATTATTTGTGTATTCCGTTCATATATGTTTATGTTGGGGAGAGGAGACGGAACGAATGGAACAGGCTTTTATGAAAGAAAAAAAAGTATTGCCGTTAGTGTTGTCCATGTCACTGCCTATGATCATTTCCATGGCGGTGAATTCGTTATACAACATTGTGGACAGTTATTTTGTAGCCAGGCTGAGTGAGGATGCCATGACGGCGCTTGCGCTTGTTTATCCGGTGCAGAACCTGATCAATGCGATTGCGATTGGATTCGGAATCGGGATTAACGCGAGTGTGGCCTTTTATCTGGGGGCGGATGAGAAAGAACGGGCGGATCAGGCCGCAACGCTCGGTACCTTTCTGAATTGTCTGCATGGTGTGGTGCTGACCGTTTTGTGCATTGTGTTTATGCCCTGCTTTCTTCGTGCCTTTTCACCGGAGGAAGAGGTTCTGCGCATGGCGCTTCTTTATTCAAACCGGGCGTTCCTGTTTTCTACGGTGATAGCTCTGGGGCTGGCATATGAGAAAATTTTTCAGGCGGTTGGAAGAATGAAGGCCACGATGCTCAGCATGATGTGCGGATTTATCGTCAATATCATTCTGGATCCGCTGATGATCTTCGGGATCGGTTTTTTTCCGGCGATGGGAATTGCGGGGGCGGCCTGGGCAACCGGAATCGGGCAGTGCGTTTCGCTGCTGATTTATGTGATCTGCTACAGATTTCGGCCAATTCCTGTCAGAATAGAACGAAAGTGTCTGCATGTGGATCGTCAAATGCTGATCAAACTGTATTCCATAGGAATACCGGCCACGTTAAATATGGCGCTTGCTTCCCTGTTAATCTCTGCCCTGAACGGAATTCTGGCGGCTTTTTCCGAAAAATATGTGCTCGTGCTGGGCGTATACTATAAGCTGCAGACTTTTATTTATCTGACTGCCAACGGGATTATTCAGGGAATCCGTCCTCTTGTCGGATATAATTTTGGTGCAAAAGAGTACGGGCGAGTGGAGGAGATCTTTAAAACGACGCTGAAACTGACCGCAGGCGTCATGGCCGTTGGAAGCGCTCTGTCCTGGTTAATTCCGGAGCGGCTGATCGGGCTTTTCATCTCGAATCCGGAGACCGTCGGAATCGGTGTTACAGCCCTGCATATTATCAGTCTGGGATTTATCGTGTCGGCCATGTCCGTTACCTGCTGCGGTGTGCTGGAGGGGCTCGGAAAGGGAAGGCTGTCTTTGTATATTTCACTGGCAAGATATGTGGTTGTGATTCTTCCGGCGGCTTTTCTGTTCAGCAGGTTCGCAGGAGCGGACGGGGTGTGGTACGCGTTTTGTTTTTCAGAATTTCTGACTGCGGGGGCAGCGTATTATATTTACAGGAAAGGGGTGAAAGTCGTGCCCTGTAAAACACATATCTGAGGAAAGCATTCGATTTGCTTTTTTATGCCGGATAGGATACAATTTAGTTCGAAGTAGATAAAGAGTGAGGTATCTTTGTATGATCATAAAAACACCGGTTGTCTGTTTTTTGCTTGTGATTTATATGATTGGGTTTTACTACAGGAAGCCGCATATTCCGACTAAGTCCACCAGAATTTTTCAGCTTCTTACGGGGGTGGCGGTTTTTAATACGTTGTTTGATCTGATAACTATTTATACAGTGAACCACAGGGATCGCATCCCCAATTATGTAAACCTGACTGCGCATATTATTTATCTTTTATCCATTCTTGGATTTATTTATGTTCTGTTTCTGTACATGAGAAGTTTTCTGGAAGGGAAAATAGCTTTTGGCAGGAGTATCAGGATATTACATACCCTGCCGTTTCTTCTGTCCGTAATGGGCATTCTGATTCTGCCGATTACCTATGTCCATGGGGAGACGACAGACTATTCTCTGGGGCCCAAAGCTTATGCGCTGTATGGAAGCGTTGTTATTTATCTGCTGCTGATTCTGTATTACAATCTACGTTACTGGGAGATTATGGACGGGGAGAAAAAAATGGCGATTTTGCTTGCCGTTCCGATTTTCGTACTCGTTTCGGTAATACAGATGTTCCTGCCGGAGACGCTTCTGGTGGTTGCCGGTTCCACGTTGATTCTGCTCGGCCTGATACTCAGCAATGAAAATACGGAAAAATATGTGGATGAAAGGACATCGCTGTTTAATCAGTATGCTTTTGAAAAGGTATTGGAGGAAATTGATTTTGACAGGCAGAAGGTCCTGGCAGCGGTCATATGCTTCTGCAATACGGAAAAAAATTACGACTGGAAACAGGATGGACTGATTTTGCAGGATATTCAGAAACAGATCAAAGGGTATCATCTGAAAGGATACCGTATCTGCGAGAACGGAGTCGTCTTTCTCGGAAGTTCCGGAGAGCGGTCTCAGATGGTTCTGGAAGAAGTGAAATACGCGGTTGAGAGAAACTACGGAAAAGAAAACGTAACGATTGAGATTAAGCTTCTTTCGGAAGAGGAAACGTCCACAAAGTATAACTGCATGCAGAATATTATAGCTTTCTGTACGGAAATCGGGAAACATTTTGCTTATATTGATTATATGACACATGTTTATAATCGAAATGCACTGGAGAGAGATCTTGCGAGGCTCGACGAGACCGGAGGCGATGCAAAACGCGGCGGCAGTTATCTGATTGCCGATCTGAATGATTTAAAGCCCGTGAATGATACGATCGGGCATTCGGCGGGAGATGCGCTGCTGCAGGGGTTTGCCGGTCTGCTGGAAAGTACGGCGGGTAGTAAAGGAAGAGTATACCGCCAGGGCGGCGATGAATTTGCGGTCCTTTATGACGGCGATGTGGCGCTTTTTCTCTCCGATCTTGAGGAACGCTGTAAGGCTTATAATAAGCAGCATAATATTCCCATCACTTATGCGATCGGATATTGTGCATTGGATAAGGAAAATTTTATCAATGTGGCGGATAGCATGATGTATGCCAATAAGCGGCGGATGAAGCAGCGGCGCGGGGAAGCGCTCGGAAAGATCATAGAAAGGGTTACCGGATAAGAAAGGCTGCCATACGGAAAAGAGAAGCATGCCTTATACAGGGTATAGAGAGTCCATATCAAATAGAAAGACACTATATATAAAAGATTGTGAATCAGGAGGTCGTTTGTATGTACACAAGAAAAGAAACCCCATATTATATCAGTTATCAGAACGATGGCGGACCAAAAATCGGGACTGCGGATGACAATGTCATTATGCAGGACGGATATGTGTTTCGGAATACGGCCGGGGAAAACAGTCTTCTTCCTTATGAAGACTGGAGACTGCCTGCGATGGAACGGGCAAAAGACCTGGCGGCAAGACTGCCGATAGAGTCGATTGTCGGGCTGATGATGTATTCGCCTCACCAGATGGTACCGGCGCTGTCCGGAGAAGCCTTTGTGTCTTCCTATGATGGAAAACCCTTTGAACAGAGCGGGAAAGAAGCGTGGGCATTAACGGACCAGCAGAAATCTTTTCTGGAAAAAGACCGGGTGCGGCATGTGTTGGTTTTAAAACTGGCGGATGTGGAGACGGCGGTAAAATGGAATAACGAAATGCAGAAATTTGCGGAAAGACAGCCCTATGGCATTCCGATCAATTTCTCCAGCGACCCAAGGCATGGGGCGGGAACGGGAACGGAATACAAAGGCGGCGGATGTGATGTTTCCAGATGGCCGGACGGGCTGGGGCTCGGCGCCGCCTTTTCGGAGGAGCTCGTCAGGCGGTTTGGGGAGGTTGTGGCGAAGGAATATCGGGCGCTTGGCATTACGACGGCACTGTTTCCGCAGGTGGATCTGGGAACGGAGCCCCGATGGATGAGAGTAGAGGATACGCTGAGCGTGCATCCTGAGATGGTCACGCTGCTTGGAAGGGCTTACTGTGACGGCCTGCAGACTACCGGAGGCAGCGGGGACGGATGGGGAAACGACAGTGTATGCGCCATGGCGAAGCACTGGCCGGGAGGCGGCCCCTGTGAGGGCGGCAGGGATGCCCATTATCCGTTTGGGCAGTATGCGGTTTATCCGGGAGGAAAACTGAAGGACCATCTCAGACCGTTTACGGAAGGAGTTTTTCAGCTGAATGGCCCCACCGGATGTACAGCGGCCGTTATGCCTTACTATACCGTATCCTGGGGAATCGATGAAAAAGACGGTAAAAATGTGGGGAACTCTTACAGCCATTATATTATACATGATCTTCTTCGTGAAAAATATGGCTTTGACGGCGTGGTCTGTACGGACTGGGGAATTACCCAGGACCCGGAGAAAAAGATCGACTCGTTCGGCAGCAGATGCTATGGTACGGAGAAGCTGTCGGAGGCGGAAAGGCATCTATTGGCCCTTGAAAACGGCGTCGATCAGTTTGGCGGGAATTTCGACAGCAGACCGATTCTGGAAGCATACCGGATAGGGTGTGAAAAATATGGAGAGGCAAAGATGCGGGAGCGCATGGAACAGTCCGCGGTTCGCCTTTTGCTGAATATGTTCCGATGCGGACTTTTTGAAAATCCGTATCTGGACCTGGAGGAAAGCCTGCAGATCGTCGGAAATGAAGCTTATCGAAAAGAAGGCTACGAAGCACAGCTGAAATCGGTTGTTATGTTGAAAAACAACGGGGTGCTTCCGGCAGACAGGAGATGGAAAGTATATATTCCCAATCGGCATATTGATGCCCGGAAAAGCTTCTTTAGAACAATGATGCCGGAGCAGGAAATTGATCCGGTCAGGGAACGGGCGCTTAGCGCTTATTTTGACCGGACTGCGGACGCAGCGGAAGCGGATGCCGCAATCGTGTTTATAGAAAGTCCCTTATCGGACGGATATTCTGCGGAAGATGCGGAAAACGGCGGAAACGGATATCTTCCGGTGATGCTGCAGTACCGGCCGTATCTGGCGGAATATGCGAGAAAGAAAAGCATTGCGGGCGGGGATTTCCGGGAAAAATCCGCAGATCGGAGTTATTATCGGAAGGAAAACCGGGCGGCAAATGAGTCGGATCTGGATCTGGTTCTGGATGCCAGGAAGAAAATGGGCAATAAGCCGGTGATTGTGTGTATCAGAATGCATAACCCGGTGGTGCCCGCGGAGTTTGAGCCGTATGCGGATGCAATTCTGGTGGAATTCGGCGTTGAGCGGCAAGTCTTATTCGATTTGATAACGGGAAAAGCGGAGCCGGAGGGACGGCTGCCGATACAGATCCCGGAGAATATGAAAACGGTGGAAGAGCATTGCGAAGATACTGCGCTCGATCTGATCTCCTACAGGGACCGCGCCGGGAATGTTTATGATTTTGGGTTCGGATTGAACTGGAACGGCGTAATTCGGAAGGAGTATCCGGATAACATGCATGCGGCAGAAGAGCATCGCTCATAAGAAAGTCCTGTCAGGATTCCGGATAAAAGGAGAAAATTTCAGGCCCCCGCAAATCTCATGCGGGGGCCATTGTATCATTCTGCATACAGCGTTTCCACGATCGACATTTCCCGGATTTTACGAAGTGGATTTCGCATTGCCAGCATAACGGACAGAGCAACAATGACGATGATGACGCACAGTTCGGCGAGCGGAAAGCTCCAGGGTTCGCTCCATCGTACGGAAACCAGATGCTCAAACAGGAATCTGTGAAAAGCAAGACCCAGAATGGTGCCGCCCAACCAGCCGGAGAGAGCATAAGTCAGAGTCTGTGCCAGAATCATGCCGGAAAGTTGTCTGTCGCTCATGCCGATGGCGCGCAGGCCGCCATACTGCTTCATGCGGGCTTCGACGCTCATGGCCACGCAGTTGATGATGTTGCAGATCGTAACGAGGGCAATCAGGGCCAGAAAGCCATAAATAAAAAGCTTAAAGGAATAACTGACTCCCAGAACGCTCTGATTGTCCGCCCGTTTGTCGGAGAAGGTATTCTCCGGTCCGGCCAGCGCGCGGATTGCATCCACGTCCGCATCTGTGGCCCGGTGGGTCAGCTGGATATCGATGACCGTATAATCCGTAAGGCCGGTTATGTTCCGGAAGGTATCTTCCGAGCAGAGGATGATATCGCCGGATTCTGTGTTAAAAGGACATTCGGATACCATACAGACGATTTCGATTTCAACGGGGGTTTCACCGATCATAAATGTTACGGTGTCACCGGTCTGTATTTTAGTTTGATTATTATACTGCGGTGCGGATACAATGATTCCGGTACCGCTCCTTTCCTGTACATCCTTCAGAGAACCGTCTATCAGATAGTCTTTGGCCCATTGAAACTGTGTTTCGTCATAGGAGATCAGCATGGCGGTCCCTTCCCTTCCGTCAGTGACGGTGGAAAGGTTATATGCAAACATTCTTCCGTAGACGCGTTTGACCGCAGGGGTTCCGGACAGCTGCGCGATCAGTCCATGATTCAGCGAGCAGCCGTTGTCCGGAGAGAGGACGGAAATATCAGGGGACCATGGCTTTAAGGGCGTAATGGCGTGTTTCATAAAATCCACTGTCGTTGAGAAACTCAGAAAGAGGATAATACTCAGCGCAAAGGAGGCGGTTACAAGCAGAAAATTTTTGCGGTTCGACCGGGCATGATGGATGCCGAGCGCGATATTTACCCTATGCAAAGCCGTATTGGCGGCTTTGCGGACGTCAGCAGGATCCGACATGCCTGCCACTGCGGTAAGAGGAGATACGCGGGAGGCCCGTCTGGCCGGGGCGCGTGCCGCCAGAATTACTGTCAGAATGCCGATAACAATACCTGCGGCGATGCCTGGCAGGCTGATGGAAAAAAACGGCATGGTGCCGAAATATTTCGGGCTCAGGAAGCGGAGGAGCGCGCACAGTATCCAGATGACAAGCATACTGGCCCCGATGCTGACGGGAATCGCCAGTCTGCACAGCGTAAGCGCTTCCCGGTGGACCATCCGGATGATCTGCTTCGGCGTTGCTCCGATACAGCGCAGCATACCGAAAAATTCCGTCCGCCCCGCGATATTGCTGTTCAGACTGCCTGCGATCATCAGCACACCGGCCAGAAGCACCAGAGCGGAAAGAACGGCCGCGGCGCCGTAGATGCTCATCATAAAGAGGTTTCCTTCATCGCTCTGGCCCAGAAGACCTAACAGCATGGCCTGTTCACCGACCTGTGTATCGGAAAGATGAAACTGTGTTTTGATGTCATCAATCGACCGGCGTATCCGGTTGGGATACCGAAACCGGACGAGGAAGCAGCTGTCGTAGTCGTCGGGTTCACCGTCCGTTACGCCGGGAAAGAGGGCGCGGTAGGCATCCGTTGTCAGAAAAACGCCATAAATATCCTGACGTAAGATCATGGGCGTATCTTCCACAAAACCGGATATCGTATAAGGATGCTCCATGCCCTGTGCGTCTCTTATGGAGATTTGGCTGCCGACTTCAAGATTCAGCTGTTTTTTTATATTGGAGGATACCAGAGCTTCGTTTTCTGTCTGTGGAAAGGAGCCCTCCGGAATCGAAATGCCGTAGATTTCCGTAAGCAGCTCCTTTTCGCTGCCGAGAATGACAACCTCTTTTTCGGCCAGCGTGTATCCGAGATTCAGCTGGTAATTCAGCGTTCCATAGCAGACCAGCGTACTAACATCCGGACGGGCGGCGATCAGCGCGGCTTCCTCATCGCTGATGCGGCTTAATGCAACATGCCAGTCGCCGTCTTCTTTCCTGGTCTGCATCAGCTGGCTTTTAATGAACATGTCGGCCATCCCGAAAATCGTGGTGACGAGGAAGACGGAAAGGATAATGCAGAAAATGGACATTCGATTTTGCTTTTTATGTGCCTTTTCATAGCGTGAAACGAGGTCAAGATAATTTTTCATCCCGATATCCCTCCTCTTTCCGGTCTGTTTGGCTCATGTCCGTCAGTAAGCCGTCGGATACGCGCAGGACCCTGTCCGTACTGGCGGCAAGATTGTTGTTATGGGTGATCATCAGAATCGTCTGTTGATAATGTCTGGAAGCCCGGAGCAGCAGATCGAGGACTTCCTGGCTGTTTTGGCTGTCCAGATTCCCGGTAGGCTCATCGGCCAGAATCAGTTTTGGCTTTGTGATAAGGGCGCGCCCGATTGCCACGCGCTGCTGTTGTCCGCCGGATAGCTGATTGGGAAGATGATGCCGCCTGTCTTTTAAGCCGAGAATTTCCAGAATTTCCTCCACCGCGGCCGTATCCGGCTTTCGATAATCTAAAAGAAGCGGGAAAATGATATTCTGTTCCACATTCAGTTCCGCGACCAGATGAAAAGACTGGAATATAAAGCCGATATTCCGGCGTCTGAAAATCGTACGTTCTTCTTCTTTCATGGTAAAAAGATTCTGTCCGTCGATCAGGACAGTGCCGGATGTGGGCACATCGAGGGCGCCGATGCAGTTTAACAGCGTACTTTTTCCGGAACCGGATTCACCGACGACGGCGCTGAAGGAGCCCTTCTCCAGTAAAAAAGATACTTTTTTCAGTGCTTCGACCTTTGTTTCGCTCTTCCCGTAGGTTTTACATAAGTTCTGTACCTGTAAAATTTCCATAGTCAGATTTCCTCCTGTTTTTGTTTTAGAAATAGGGAATTTCAAAACCGAGTGGAAGAACCGAAGGTTCTTCCGAACAAAATGCCGAAAGCATTTTGTTTTATAATCGGATTGTAACAGGGATATCTTACAGACAGGTGAATTTCTGCCTTACAATTTCGTAAGGCAGGGGTATTTGTTGATCAGCGGCAAAATTTTGGCGGCTTGTTGTATGAACGATGAAATTATCTGTTAAACAGCAGCAGGAAGGTGGTTCCGACATGGGGCGTGCTGTGTACGGATATGGTGCCGCCCTGTCCTTCCACGATCGATTTGGCAAGCGGGAGTCCCAGGCCGATACCCTGTGTATCCAGGGATTTACGACTCCGGTAGAAGCGTTTGAAAATATGATGGATATCTTCCGGAAGGATGCCGTTTCCGTCATCGGAGACCCGGATTCTGACAGCGGCGGGAGCCTTGTCCCATTCGATGCGGATGATGCCGCCGGCGCTTGTGTGATCCAGTGCATTTTTAACAAGATTGCCGATCGCCTCCATTGTCCAGGCGGGATCGCATAGAAGCGTATCGTCCGGAGAACCGTTTAAGAGAATTTCTTTTTGTTCCTGTTCCGCGCGGGTTGTCAGTTCACTTAATGCGTGGGAGACTAACTCCGTCAGAGGACAGAGTTTTTTTTCAAAAACGATGCTTCCGGTGTCCAGGCGGGTGATTTTTAACATCGATTGGATCAGTTCTTCCATGCGCCGAAGAGCGGTTCCGGTTTTGGCGGTGAATTTCCGAATGACATCAGGTTTATCCGGTTCGTTTTCCATGATCTCCTGATACATGGAGAGGGCGGCAAGCGGTGTTTTTAACTGATGAGAGATATCGGAAATGGTATTTCTCAGGAAAATGGCGGACCTGCGTTCGTTTTCGCGCTGAGCCTGCTGCATGGTAGCCAGTCGGTCAACGGAAGCGAACAGATGATAGAGACTTCCTTCCTCCGTCTGCGGCAGTCTGCGGGAATAATCGCCGTTTTGATAGTCGTCAACGATCTTCAGGGCCTGTTCATAAAGCGACGCTCTTTTATGCAGAAATACAAGCGTTCCGGCAAGGATCAGAAGAGACAGAAGAAGGACAGCAGACAGAGCGGAAAACAGCGCCGCATTTCCGTAATGATGAAGCGGCGGCCAAAAGGAAGCATCCTTTGTCCGGCTGATGCCGAGTCTGGCAAGAAGATCCGCGGCGGCCTGCACATGGTCCGTATCGGCAGAGGTAAGCGCTTCGGCAATCGTATGTTCGGGAATGCCCTGTGCAAGCAGTGAAGAGATTACCGCCTTATCATGGGTCAGGAGAAGATCTCCTGCCGCGCGGGTCAGCCACATGCTGAACAGAAGCGCCATATGAATGAGAAGAAGAGCGCAGGACAGCAGAAAAAGCAGATATTTCCTGATCTGTTTATCCTGTAAAAAAGCATGACATGTCATATTCATCGGTTTTCCGCCCCCTGTTCGCTCCATTGATATCCAAAGCCGCGTACTGTGATCAGATGCTGTGGATGAGAGGGATCGGCTTCGATTTTTTCCCGCAGGCGGCGCATATAGACGGAGAGGGTATTGTCATCTACGAAATCTCCCGTATTGTCCCAGAGTTCATTCAAAATGTTATCCCTCGTAACGGTCCGGTTTGCGTTGCGGACAAGAAGGCAGAGAAGACGGTATTCCGCACCTGTCAGGTCCAGTTTCCGGCCGTTCCGTATGACGCGGCAGTCCAGAAGATCGATGAAAAGATCTCCTGAAAAAATTTCATGGGAATCCTGTGGAGCGGAGGATACGGGCATGTCAGACGACTGTGTCTGCCGCAAGGGAACGGAGGA
>CALDLG010000087.1 GCA_937910785.1 uncultured Lachnospiraceae bacterium
TGTCCACTCATACGAGTTCCATAACTACGGACACTTTAATCTCGTGAGAAATCTCTTTTTTCTTTCCGATTTCAGGTGTTCTGTTAAACTTAAAAATCCTCGCAAAGTGCGTAAATTCAAGGATTTCTACGAGTCCTTCCTTTGTAGACAACATGCGACTTCCACATGTGTCGTCATCCCAAACAAATCCACCCCCTGCACTTTCTTCAACTCATACCCGCCTTCGCACAGCACAGCCAGATCTCTTGCCAGCGTCGCGGAATCACAGCTCACATACACAATCCGGTCCGGCTTCATGGCGAGCATCGTCTCCAGACATTTTTCGTCGCAGCCCTTCCGCGGCGGGTCCACGACGATCACATCCGCACGAATCCCATCCTTTTTATATTTCTCCGGCAGCACTTCTTCCGCCCTTCCCACATAAAACTCCACATTTTCTATTCCGTTAATGCGGGCGTTTTCCCTCGCATCCCTGATCGCCTCAGGAATGACCTCCACGCCATATACCTTCCCGGCATACCTGGCCAGAAAAAGAGAAATCGTTCCGATACCGCAATATAAATCCCACACAATCTCTTTTCCCGTCAGTTCCGCACAGGAAAGCGCCAGACTATACAGCTTCTCCGTCTGTCCCGGATTGACCTGATAAAAGGAAAGCGGTGAAATGCGAAATCTGACGCGGTTCTCCTCCCCCGCCCGGAGAATCCGGATACTGTCTTCGATATATCCTCTTCCCCACAGCACGCGGATCTCTTTTCCCATAATCACATTGGTTCTCTCACGGTTTATGCTGACCGTTATGCTGACAATCCGCCTGCAGGCGGCGCTGTCCGCTTCCGGATTTACCAAAGCTTCCTTGCCGCTCTCTTTCTGCTCTTTATCCTTTTGCGCATCGAAGCGGCCCGCTTTTAACGGAATTTCCGTCAGTTTCCTGATCAGCGCCTCTTCCTTCGGCAGTTTTTTTCCGTTAATAACGAGACATACCATAATCTCACCGGACGCAAAGCCTGTCCTGATCAGAATATGGCGCACCAGTCCTTCCCCGGTCTGTTCCCGGTAAGCCGGAACCTGATTTTCTTTCATATAAGAAAGCACCGCCTCCAGAATCTGCTTATTTTCGGCAGCGCCCAACAGACAGTCCGTATTGGGAATAATATCATGCGTACGCCCCGCATAGAATCCTGTCACAAGACCGCCGTTTCGATCATATCCGACGGGAAACTGCGCCTTGTTGCGATAGCGCCAGGGAATCTCCATTCCCACGACAGGCTCCATGATTTCATCGATGAACGCGGCGTCAAAACCGCCGATACGAATCAGATTATTTCTGATTTTCCGCACTTTAAAAAGAAGCTGTCTTTCATAATCCATTGCCTGAATCTGACAGCCTCCACATTGCCTGTGAAAAGGACATTCGGGTTCCACGCGGAAAGCGGACGGAGTAATCACCCGTTCCGTTCTCGCGTATCCGTAATTCTTTTTTACCTTGGTAATCTTTGCCTCTACGGTATCTCCCATTATGGCATCTTTTACAAACAGGGTAAATCCATCTGTTCTGCCGATTCCCTCTCCGCCATTTCCGATATCCTCTATGCAAAGCGTCACCAAATCATTTTTCCGGTATTCCATTGACCGCCTTTCCTCCATACTGCCTGCATTATTCCAGTCTGGTCCTGATCACATTGGACTCAAACAAACGATTAAAACCAAGCCATCCCGTTTCGGTCGTTCCGTTTAAAAGCTCTGCAAAGGTCTGCATTTTCGCATCCGTATTATCCGCAAAGTTAAGCGCCACTGCCTCTATAATAGCCGGCTTCTTTGGAGAACCGAATTCGTATTCACCATGGTGAGACAAAATACAATGCTTTAATTCATTCGACAGAATTTCCGGAAAGCCTTTGATTTCCCGGATTTTTTCCCCCACCATCTCCACGCCGATCACGATATGTCCCAGAAACTGTCCTTCGTCCGTGTAATCATTCTGCGGAAAAAGAGAAAGCTCTCTGGTCTTGCCGATGTCATGGCAGATTGCCGCGCTAAGGAGCAGGTCCCTGTTCAGAAGCGGATACTGTCTGCAATAAAAATCGCAAAGCTTCGTTACACTCAGCGTATGCTCCAGCAATCCTCCCACGAAACCATGATGAACGGTCTTCGCCGCAGAAGACTGTGAAAATGCTTTTATAAATTTTTCATCTTTTATAAAAAACTCCTGCAGCAGTGTTTTTAAATATACATTCTGAACGCTCTCTATGATTTGCAGAAGCTCTTTCTTCATTTCATCAATATTTTTACTGCTGACCGGCAGGTAATCTGCCGGATCATATTCTCCTTCACGACAGTGCCTGACCCTTTTGATATTCACCTGAAGGGCTCCCTGAAAACTGTTCACATCTCCATAAACCTCTATGTAATCCAGCGAATCAAATTCCTCGATACCAGCGCTGTGCGGGTCCCAGATCTTCGCGTCAAGCGTTCCTGTCTTATCCTGCAAAATAACGTTTTCATAGGGTTTCCCGTTCTTCGTCACCGCGGACTGCCTGTGCTTACACAGATAAATATCGGAAATCCTGTCTCCCTCTTTATAATCCTTTATGTATTTCATAATTTCTCCTCCTTTACTTCCCTAATCGTTATAATACCTCGCCAGCGTAACCGTAACAGTCATCTCCTGAAAAGAATCGATTCCCTGCCGCATCAGCGTAACGGTAACGACTCTTTCCGGGGCTGAATTATAAAGCTCATTCAGAAGTTCACTGTATGTTTCGATTTTCGTATCCCCGATCTGAACGATCACATCACCGCTCTGGATTCCCGCCGTCATGGCCGGAGAATCCATTTCTATCTCCTTGATATAGGCGCCGCGCGGAATCCCGGATTCCACAATGGCTTCCACCGGCACATCGGCTCCATGAATCCCCAGATAAGCACGCGGCTGATTGTTCGACATTTTGGTAATGGTCCTTTTCAGCTCCGAGATACCATATGCCGAAAGCAGGTTTCCTCTGTCGCTGCTATTATAGGAATTATCGATGAGGCCAATCACCATGCCTCTCAGATCCACAAGCACACCCGTCGCATTTCTGCTCCCGTACATATCCGTAGAAATCAGCTTATAGGCGGAATCCACCTGATCAATGACCGTACCGGAGGACGTAACAATACCATAGCAGACCGATCCGCTTGTTCCCATCGGACTGCCAAGCGCTATCACCGGCGTTCCCGGCAGATTCGCAGTATTGGAACTTCCCAGTGTCGCAATGGTTATAACATCCATTGTCTCTTCCTCAATCGCCATCAAAGATACCGACAATATGGCAAATCCCGTCGAATCATCCTTCTGCATCAGCCTTGCGTCCGCCTGTGTCTGATCGCAGAAAGTTACGACAATTTTTTCGGCATTTTTAATATGATTCATATTGACAAGCACTAACATCGCCCGACCGTTATTGGCAACGATGACGCCGGATGCAACTGCTTCGCTCTCATAAGTATTGTTGAACCAGTCCACATCGGATGTCACGCCGGTTACGGTAACAATTGCCCGGCTGACTTTCTGCGCGAGCTCAGAGAGCTCCTGATATACATTTCCGTATTCTTCCAGTCCGAATGTCACCTGGGAAAGCAGTTCCCGGATCTGTTCATCCACCAGTTCGATCGGATCTTCTTCCTCCGGCTCTTCCTCGGTCAGCATATCCTCCGGATTCATCTCTTCCGTGATGGTCTCCTCCGGAAACTGCACTTCTTTCGCTTCTTCCGGCGGATAAAGCCAGTTATTGATAACCGGCTCCAAAAGCAGAAACGTAAGACAGGCCACGATACTGAACACCACCGCCATAACTGCCGTAACGATCGTCCTGCGTAAAAGCTTCTTCTTATTCACCGGCCGCTGCTTCATTTTCTCCCGCAGAAAATCTGACTGCACCGAAGGCGTATATTCCGCCTGTTCCTTCACATCCTCAGACCGCCCGGCCTCTGTTTTCTTCCTGTCGTCTTCCGCCATAACAATTCTCTCCAATCATCCCGGATATGTCTAAGTATATCTTTTTCATAGTAAATTTACAACCTTTATGGTATGATATTTCTGAACCATCATAAAACTACTTTTCATCATAAAACGAGGTTTCTTATGAACAGCAAAGCATTACATGTTTTAGAATACGATAAGATCATCGACCGCCTGACCGAACAGGCTACATCCGATCCCGGAAGAAAGCTCTGCCGGGAACTGCTGCCGATGACGAAACTGCATGATATCGAGCACGCACAGAGAGAAACTGCCGACGCGCTGAGCCGCCTTTTTAAAAAGGGCTCTACTTCATTTGGCGGTAACAGGGATCTGGGCAGATGCATCAAATCACTGGAAGTAGGAAGTTCACTTTCCGCTGCGGAACTCCTTCTGATCGCCTCCATGCTGGAAAATGTAAGCAGAATCAAGGCCTATGGAAGAAACGACAGAGATGATATGCCCGCCGATACGCTGGATGAATATTTCAACGGTCTGGAACCTCTGACAAATCTGTCGAATGAAATCCGCCGGTGTATTTTGTCGGAAGAAGAAATTGCGGACGACGCGAGCCCGGCCTTAAAGCAGCTTCGTCGGAAAAAAGCGCTCACCAACGACAGGATTCATTCGCAGCTTTCCTCCATGGTAAACGGCTCATACCGGACTTACTTACAGGACGCAGTCGTTACCATGCGGAACGGTCGTTACTGCATTCCGGTCAAATCAGAATACAAAGGACAGATATCCGGCATGGTGCACGACCAGTCTTCCACCGGTTCCACCTTCTTTATCGAACCGGCCGCCGTTGTGACGCTTAACAATGAATTAAAGGAGCTGGATATCCGGGAACAGGAAGAAATCGAAAAAATTCTTGCGGATCTGAGCGTCCGGGCAGGAGAACATACGGATGCACTTACGAATAATCAGCGGCTTATGACAACGCTCGACTTCCTTTTTGCAAAAGCCTCTCTTGCCATGGAAGAAAACGGAAGCATGCCCGTCTTTAATACGGAGCATCATCTGAAGCTTCGCAAAGGCCGACATCCTCTGCTTGATAAAAAAAAGGTTGTTCCGATCGATATCGAACTGGGAACGGATTTTGATTTACTGGTGATTACCGGACCCAATACCGGCGGTAAAACCGTGTCCCTGAAAACAGTCGGTCTTCTGACCCTGATGGGACAGGCAGGGCTGCATATTCCCGCGCTCGACCGTTCCGAGCTTTCCATTTTTACGGAGGTTTATGCGGATATCGGAGACGAACAGAGCATCGAACAGAATCTTTCCACTTTTTCTTCTCACATGACCACCATCGTCTCGATTCTGGAGCACGCAGATGAGGACTCTCTCTGTCTCTTCGACGAGCTGGGTGCGGGAACCGATCCGACGGAAGGCGCCGCCCTCGCCACTGCCGTTTTGGATCACCTGCACACGAGAGGAATCCGTACGATCGCGACCACACATTACAGCGAACTGAAAGTCTATGCGCTTTCCACGCCTTTTGTGGAGAATGCCTGCTGTGAATTCAATGTGGAAACACTGCGGCCAACCTATCGTCTGTTAATTGGCATTCCCGGCAAAAGCAACGCCTTTGCCATCTCCTCCAGACTCGGACTCTCCGATGAAATTATCGAAAGCGCCAGAAAGCATATCACAGAGGATAAAGAAAGCTTTGAGGATTTATTGGCCGATCTGGAAAACAGCCGTATAACCATTGAGAAAGAACGGCTGGAAATCGCTTCCTATAAAGAAGAAATTAAATCGTTGAAAAACCGCCTGGAAACCAAACAGGAAAAAATTGATCAATCCAAAGAACGCATTCTGCGGGAAGCACACGAAGAGGCAAGACAGATCCTGCAGGACGCCAAGGATGTTGCGGACGAGACAATACGGACCTTCCGGAAAGCCGAAACATCCACCATGAAAGATCTGGAGAAGTCGCGGCAGAAGGTACGGGATAAAATTAACGAAAAGAATACGAAGCTTTCTCTCAAACCGTCGGAAAAACCGACCCATAAACTGCTAAAACCAAATCAAATCAATCCCGGTGACCGCGTAAAGGTTGTCTCCATGGGTCTGACAGGCATCGTCAGCACCCGCCCTGACAAAAGCGGAAAACTTTTTGTGCAGTGCGGCATTATTCGTTCCCAGGTGAATCTGAACGATCTGGTTCTTCTGGATGAAGAAACCGTCACCACCACCGCTCTCATGCAGCGGACCGGTTCAGGGAAACTGAAAATGTCCAAAGCCGCTTCTATTTCGACGGAAATCAACCTGCTCGGCAAGACGGTGGACGAGGCGCTCTCCGCACTCGATAAATATCTGGATGACGCTTATCTTACACACCTGCCAAGCGTCCGCATCGTACATGGGAAAGGAACCGGCGCTCTGCGGAAGGCCGTACATGATTACCTGCGGCGCTGTAAATATGTAAAAACCTACCGGCTCGGAGAATACGGCGAAGGGGACGCAGGCGTTACCATCGCGGAATTCAAATAGGCATCGGAACTATGGAACAGAAAGGGGCATCATAAAAATGGTAAACAAACAGAAAATTTTAATCGTGGACGACGATAACAATATCGCTGAGCTGATCTCTCTTTATCTGACAAAGGAATGCTTTGAAACGATGATCGTCAATGACGGAGAATCCGCTCTGGCTGCTGCCAAAAGTTTTGAGCCGAATCTGATGCTGCTCGATCTGATGCTTCCCGGTATTGACGGATATCAGGTGTGCCGGGAAATTCGCATGAAGTCTTCGCTGCCCATTATTATGCTCTCCAAAGGCGAGGTTTTTGACAAGGTTCTGGGACTGGAACTCGGCGCCGACGACTATATGGAAAAACCTTTCGATTCCAAGGAGCTTGTCGCAAGAGTTAAGGCGGTTCTCCGCCGCTATAAGCCTGTTGCGGCTGCCCCCGGCGCTTCCGATGTCAAATGTGCGGAATATCCGGACCTCATCGTCAATCAGACCAACTATTCCGTTATCTATATGGGCAAAACGGTGGAAATGCCCCCCAAGGAATTAGAGCTTCTTTATTATCTTGCGGCTTCTCCCAATCAGGTTTTTACAAGGGAGCAGCTGCTTGACCAGATCTGGGGATATGAATATGTGGGTGATACCCGTACTGTCGATGTCCATATTAAACGGCTCCGGGAAAAAATCAATGATCACGAAAAGTGGCGGATTGCAACCATATGGGGGGTAGGCTACAAGTTTGAAACAAGAAGCTGAATCCCCTTCGGAAACCGATGTTTCAACTGAAAGGAAGGCATCTTACCGCAATGAGAAAAACTCTGTATCTGAAATTTATACTGGCCTATTTTATCTTCGGGTTTTTCGGCTTTATTGTTGTAGCTACTTTTGTGTCGAATATGACGCTCGATCATCTGAAAAAAGAAAAGGCGGACTCTCTCTATCGGGAAGCGACACTGATCGCCAATACCTATGCTTCCGATCTTTACAGCAGTGAAACGACACTGGATGCGGTAAAAAACCAGCTGGATGCACTGGACACCTTTCTTGACGCTTCCATCTGGATCATCAATCCATCCGGCCGTATGGTGCTCGACTCCTCTTCTCCGATCGATCTGGAAAATGAAGTCGTTATCGAAAATTTTGATTCCACAATTACCGAAGGATCTTATTATACAACCGGAAACTTTTTTGGCTCTTTTACGGAAGAAATGCTGAGCGTCTTCGCGCCGATCACCTCTGATTTCAAGGTAAAGGCCTATGTTGTCATTCACTGCCCCATGAGCGCCATTCAGTCTTCCACCGACAGTCTGTTAAATATTTCCTATATTATGCTGGTCATTCTATTTCTGCTGTCGCTGATCATTCTGATCTTTTTTACCGAAATGGTCTATATTCCTCTGCGGAAAATTACGGAAGCGACGGAGCAGTATGCCAGCGGCAACATGCACTATGAATTTACCGTAGAAAGCGAAGATGAGATGGGATACCTTGCGGCCGCCCTGTCCTATATGGCCGGGGAAATTGCGCGCTCGGAAGACGATCAGAAGAAGTTCGTCGCCAATGTCTCCCATGATTTCCGGTCGCCGCTGACTTCCATCAAGGGCTATCTGGAGGCCATGCTCGACGGCACCATACCGCCCGAACTGCATGAAAAATATCTGACGATCGTGCTGAATGAAACAGAGCGCCTGACGAAACTTACCAACAGCCTGCTGACCCTGAACAACCTCAATACCAAAGGCATCCTTCTGGAAAAAACGGACTTTGACATCAATCAGGTCATCCGAAACGTGGCGGCTTCCTTCGAAGGTACCTGCCGGGAAAAAAAGATCACCATCGAACTGATCCTGACCGGAGAAGAAATGTATGTTACCGCGGACATGGGCAAAATCCAGCAGGTGCTCTATAACCTGTTGGATAACGCGATCAAGTTCAGCCATCATAATTCCATCATCAAACTGGAAACGACCGAAAAGCACAATAAAATCTTCGTCAGCGTCAAGGATTCCGGCATCGGTATTCCGAAGGATAATCTGAAGCTGATCTGGGACCGTTTCTATAAATCGGACCTCTCCCGTGGCAAAGATAAAAAAGGGACCGGCCTTGGTCTCTCCATTACGAAAGAGATCATCCAGTCCCATGGTGAACATATCAATGTCATCAGTACGGAGGGCGCCGGTTCGGAATTTATTTTCTCCCTGCCGGAATCCGATATCGAAGACGAATACTGACAACTATCTGCTATGAAGTTAAAAAGCATCTGAATGCTGCCAGTGCAGGCGGTGCAGCTCTCCTTCCTTCCGCAGCTTTTCAAATCCGTTCTGCCGCAGCGCCTCATAGAGCACAATCGCGGCAGAATTGGAAAGATTCAGGGAACGAATCTGGTCGAGCATAGGGATTCTGATACAGTTTTCCTCATTATCAACCAGAATTTCCTCCGGAATGCCGCCGCTTTCCTTACCGAACATGATAAAATCATTCATGCCGAAAACCACTTCCGTATAAAGCTTTCTGGCCTTCGTCGTCGCCATCCAGATCTTCGCTCCGGGATGCTTTTCCAGAAATTCCTGATAATTTATGTACCGCGTTACATCAAGCTGTTCCCAGTAATCCATTCCGGCCCGTTTAACCGAACGCTCATCCAGATGAAAACCAAGCGGTTCGATCAGATGCAGACTCGTTCCCGTCGCCACACAAGTCCTTCCGATATTCCCCGTATTCGCCGGTATTTCCGGCTGATGCAGAACAATATGCATCGCTATCACCATGCCTTTCTCTCAATCCCGATGACGTCCTCCATCCGGGAAGATCGGAACATTTCATCCCTTTCGCAGTCTTTCCAGGAAATCCGAAAGCTTCTGCATCGCGATTTTCAGGTTATCTAACGAATACGCGTAGGAAATCCGCAGAAACCCTTCTCCGCAGTCACCAAACGCCGTGCCGGGAACAACCGCCACCTTTTCTTCTTTCAAAAACCTTGTCGCAAATTCGTCGCTGGTCAGTCCAAATTCCTTAATACAGGGAAATACATAAAACGCGCCAAACGGTTCGAAGCATGGGAGTCCCATTTCCTGAAAAGCATGCAGCAGATATCTTCTTCTCTGATTATATGCCTCTCTCATCTGCGCCACATCGTCGTCGCCGTTCCGTAAGGCCTCCACGGCCGCATACTGACTCGTCGTCGGTGCGCACATAATCGCGAACTGATGAATTTTGAGCATCTGCTCAATGATTTCCTTCGGGCCGCACACATAACCAAGCCGCCATCCCGTCATCGCATAAGCTTTGGAAAAACCATTAATCAGAATCGTCCGTTCCTTCATACCCGGTATTTCCACGATCGATACATGTTTCTCCTTATAGGTCAGCTCCGCCCCCAGGTCCTTCATGGTGCGGAAGATATACTGGGCGTTCTCAATG
>CALDLG010000088.1 GCA_937910785.1 uncultured Lachnospiraceae bacterium
CTCCAACAGGCTGTCCCATCTTCCGCCCCGCATTGATATTCATAATTATCCCATCCCATATGCGTCATGGTCACATCAGTCATTTCCGGATCATAGAAAAGATTAAGATAACGCAGCATGAAATCATAATACCTGCGCATCACCGCCGCCGTCTCTTCTCCCATCAGGCTGTAATCCCCATAATACCCCTGAGTCAAAGCAGCATTGTTCTCCCCCAGCAAAAGGTGATAAGCGCCATTGGAAACAATGACTGCCATCAGGATCCGCGCAGCGTAAGCCGCCAGAAGACCGTCCTCTTTGCGAAACGGCTCCAGATACGCCGCCAGGATGACCGGCTTCCTGTCCTGTACCAGACGTCTTGCTTCCAAAATCAGCTGTTTTATATGAAAATAGCGCTCATAGGGCGGCCATACCTCTATATAGACTGCTTTCACATTATGACATGCCGTCTCCGATACGGGCCAGTTTCCTACATTATTGAAAACAAGAAAAGGCTCCTGCCCTGTTTCTGTAAGGGCCGCAGAGACCTCATCGATCAGACTGCCAAACTCTTTCTGCAATGCCACCCTTTCAAACCTACCCTCCAACCTGGAAAAAGCAGTCTTTGGAAACCCATAGGTATCCATGTGGATCCCTGCAAAACCCATCTTCTCCAAAGCGTTCTGATACTGAGCGGCCAGATGACTTCTCCACGGCGAACCTTTTTGTATATTCATGATATAGAACCTGTCAATAAAGCAGAACACATCTCCGTTCCCATTATAAAAGGCCCAGTCCCTGTGCTGCTCATAAAACTCTTTCGAGGCGGCATAGACTGCCCCGTAGGCAATCGGTTTCATTCCATACCGCTTTGCCTGCACAATTTTCTCCCTCACGGTATCCCTGTGAATCTTTTTACCCATCATATCCTCATAATCATCCTGCTCTACTACAAGATTATCATGCCGATAGGACCAGTCATAAAACTGTACCATATTGATATGGTATTTTCGCAGCTGCTCCATGGCTCCGTTTACCATATCTTTTTTTGCAAAATCGCTGACAAACCCATACCGCAGGGAATATTCCGGCTTCCGGCATACGTCAAAAGCCGTTTCCAGTATAAGTGGCTTTTCTTTCCCATACAGCACTGCCCGTACCCCATATCCCGCAAAAAAGGAGTCATAGCTGCCTGCGCATATCTCTGTCGTCTGCTGCAGCCTGTCTATCTCCACGGTACGGATTTTGGTTTCCAGCCAGTAAACCACGAGCACCACCCGGTCATAGCGCTGTGCCTCACAAACATCCGCCGCTTCCAGACATAGCCACACTTCTTCTCCTGTCAGATACTGCGCTTTTCGCGGATAAAAATCCATACGCTTCCATCCTCCGTTTTCTATGTTTTCTAACTTTTCTGTCTTTACCCTCAGTGAGGGTACTATCCCTTTAGGGCACCGTCCGTCAGTCCCCTCATCAGATTCTTCTGGAAGAGCAGAAAGACTATGACTACCGGCACGATTGCGATCACGGCCGTTGCCGCCATGATATTCCATTTGGCCCCCGCAAACTGCTGGAAATAAATGGACAACGCCTGCGGCACATTATGTTTCGTCCGGTCCTGTAAGAAAAAAGCAGCCTGTGCATAATTGTTCCAGATCCCGAAACCGTTCAGGATTACCACCGCCGACACAGAGGGCTTTAACAGCGGAAGAATGATCTTCCAGAACACCTGCATCTGGCTGCATCCGTCAATTACAGCCGCCTCCTCCAGCTCCATCGGCAGTGCCCTGATAAATCCGGTAAATACAAAGACGGCCTGCGGAATCGCCAGCGTGGCGCACACGCATGTCATCCCCCACAAAGTGTTTACGGCGTGCAGCCTGATCATCAGCCCATAAAGCGGCACCGTATTGATAATACCCGGCACCATCATACAACAGAGAAATATCAGATAAACCGTCTGGTTAAACTTATTTTTACAACGGGCGACAGCATAGCCGGCCATCGCGCCCAAAATTACGATCAACAGGATCGCCCCTGCCGTAATCAGGCCCGAATTCAGCATTGCATGTCCGATCTGGGACTGTTTCCATCCGTCCGGGAAATTCTGGAAATAAAAATCCGGAACAAACATATTACCTTCATAAAAATTACGCCGGGGCGTATTTAAAGCCAGAATCAGGAGGATTCCAAAAGGCGCCAGACACAACAGACTGATCATAATAATTATAAGATACCGTAAACCACAGAGTATTTTTTTCATCTCGCTATCCATTCCTTTCACTTCATTCATGATCCGGAACGTCATGCACCAGATTCTTTTCTTCTTAATCTTCTTCCTTCTTTCTCATCAGCCACGAGGATGCCGCTACCGGTATCAGTACGATCAGAAACAGAATGATCGCTACTGCAACCGAATATCCTGTCTTGCTTCCATAACACATACGCATGATATAAATACTCAACGTTTCTGTCTGATACCCCGGACCTCCGCCGGTAAGGGACATCACAATATCAAATACAGACAGTGAGCCGATGATATTTGTGATGACATTGATCCTGATCGACGGACCAAGCAATGGCAGAGTCACATGCAGGAAACCGTCCGCCCAACGCGCCCCGTCTATTCTGGCTGCCTCATATAAGTCTCTGGAAATACCCTGCAGTCCTGCCAGATAGATTACCATAGTCATCCCGGCATACTGCCAGACGTTTACCAGAACGATCACCAACAGGGCGCTTTTGTAATTCCCCATCCAATTACCAAACCATTCCGGATGCCCCAGTCCATCAAAGAAATGATAAAGGAATCCTCTGCCCGGCTGCAGCAGAAAATACCATATATACCCCATAATCAGGGGACTGATAATGGCCGGCATATAGATGCACATGCGGGCGATCGATTTTCCTCTGAATTCCGAATTCATCAAAAGGGCATAGATGAGCCCCACTATATTTAACAGTGGGGCACTTCCGAGCGTAAACAAAACGGTTGTCCTGATGTCCGACAATGCCCTTTGGTCATGAAAAAAATCAATAAAGTTCCGGAGTCCGACAAAATGTGCGGCTTTGATCCCGTCCCAGTCGGTAAAGCACAGGCCGATTCCCTTCAAAAGCGGGTAGATGAAAAACACCGCATACAGCGCAAAGGCCGGAACCGCCATAAATTGATGTAACCCAATCTTTCGGCTTTTCATGTCTCCATCCTTTCCGGAGTTTACTGTTCTTCGTCTCCAGCACTGCCCATTCCGTCATTCCACGCGTCCGTATAGGCTTCCGCAAACTGCTCCGGCGTATACTGACCGGCAAACAGGCCCTGCAGCATCCTTCCAGCGTCATCCCCTGAAAAACCGGCCGGTTTTTCATTGGTAAAACCGATATTGACCGCACTATCCAAAGCCGCGGAAACCTCACTCACAACAGCCTCCGGTGCCCATTTGGCAGTCACATCCTTAAAGGCGCTCGGCGCTTTTGCCACTTCACAATATTTCTGCTGGTTCTCCGGCAGGAACAGAAAGTTCATGAATTCGATACATGCCTCCTTGTGTTCTGTAGTTGCAGAAATCGAATACCCGGAGTCTTCCGCACTTAACACCACCGGAGATGAACCCTGCATATATGCCGGATACGGTGCGAATCCAATTTTATCTTCCATTTCCGGAGAAGCCTCCAGCACACTGGAAATTGCCCACATGCCGTTGCTGAACATAGCCGTTCTCCCACTGACAAAATCCTGTACACAGTTATCGTTGGTAGCCGTCAGAATATCCTCATTGATCAGTCCCTTATCCTGCAATTCCTTCATATTTCCGGCAAAAACAGCCATCGGTCCATCGCTGTCCGCAAACTTCAATGCCTCCTGATCATTCTCCAGCATCGCTTTCTTTGCTTCGATCGTACCCAGATTTGATTTCACATAGCCATGCGGGATGAACTCGATCAGATGTCCTAAATGCCAGGCTTCGCTTCCGAAAATGAACCACGGAACCACATCCGGCTTCTCGGTCCTGATCTTTTCCAGCATTGCCACAAATTCATTCCACTCTCCGGGAAATTCCTCAATCCCCAGCTCATTAAATATCTCTTTATTATAAAAGAATCCCGCCATCGTCATATTGGTGCATACGCGGAAAGTCTTTCCTGTCTTCACATCTGTGCACGCCGCTTTCATATCCGGTGACATACGGTCCCACCA
>CALDLG010000089.1 GCA_937910785.1 uncultured Lachnospiraceae bacterium
TCATACTCCGCAATAATCTGCCCGTTGAAAGCATAATCCCTTCCGTTATAGGAATAATAAACCGTCGGATAATGTTCATTGGTCGTATGGCCCAGAATTCTGCTGAGCGGAATATTATATGCCGCATGCCGCACGCCGAGATCATCAAGCTCCGTCCCCGCAAGCTTCTCCGGATCGACCAGGAGCCCTTTCTTCGAAGAGGTTTTGATAAAGGAAGGATTGTATCTGGCAACCGCTTCCGGGTTTGTAATATACTTCGGCTCACTGATTGCCACGAACTCACCGTCCAGACGCACCGCGATCACGAATTTGGAAAAAAGTCTGGAGCTGACCGTATTGTAATTCAGATTGACCGAAAAAGTCAAATCCACATCCTTCTGATCTTCAACGATATACTCCTCACCGGTCAGTTCCGTCTCATAAGTCTTTTCCTCAAACAGATAGTAATATCCGTCATCGCTGACCGCAAGGCCGGGCGCGGACATCCTGATATCGATCTTTCCGGTCTCCTGATTGATGACACAGCTCTCAATCGTGGCAAAATCAGCCGTATTGTCCTCCGTCAGCCTGATCTCCGGCGGCCTGTTCCGCATGCCATGAATCATGTAGCCCGCCGCGTCGGTCAATGCGCGCGCCACGTCCTTGCCGGCATCTTTTTTCAGCTGGTCCTTCATCCGGTCCCGCTTATGCTGTGTCTGGCTGTACTCGGCAAGCTCCACCGCTTCCATATGTATCATCGCCTCGATCGCCGCTGCCTCGGCCCTGACCGCTTCAATCCGATTCCGGATACGAACCAGAAAGAAGACTCCGACCGCCGCCGCCATGGTCACCATTAAAACCGAAATCAGAATCAGTTTTCCCTTTTTCGGCTTTTCCTTCTTCTTTCCTTCCTCGGCTTCTTCCCTCTCATCGGTCTGTGCACCGCTTCTGACCTCTTCGCTCTCCGTAATTTCCTTCCGGTTCCCGGCCTCATACGGCGTGACGGGCTTTGCCGTCTCCTTCGCAATCTTCTCCTCCGGGCCGGTCTCCTCCGACCGGAAAACTTCCGTTTGAAGTTCTTCTTCTGCCTGAAAAATCTCTGTCTGAAGTTCTTCCTCTGCCTGAAAAGCCTCTGTTTGAAGTTCTTCTGCCTGAAACTCTTCTATTTGAAGCTCTTCTATCTGAAGCTTTTTTTTCTGCGCCTTCTTCGCCATGAGCTTCTCCCTGCTCCTTGCGATCTTTTCCTTATCCGCAGGTTTCTTTCGCTTCTTTTTCTTATGGTCCATCTGGTTATTCTGATTCATGTGCCGCTTCTTCCTTTATACGTTTCATATGTTCCCTGATCTTCACTTCATATCCGTTTCCCGACGGACTGTAAAATTCTTTTCCATTCAATTCATAGGGCAGATACTGCTGCTTCACATAATGATTCGGATAATCGTGTGCATACTTATATCCTGTGCCATGTCCAAGCTTTGCCGCTCCCTTATAATGGGCATCCTGTAAATGCGTCGGAATCGGCAGATTTCCTGTCTGCTGTACCGTCTCCATCGCCCGGAAAATCGCCTGACTGCCGGAATTGCTCTTCGGCGCGCAGGCCACATAAGCGGCCGCCTGCGCCAAAACAATCTGCGCCTCCGGCATGCCGATTCTCTCTACGGCAAGCGATGCACTGACCGCTACGGTCAAAGCATTCGGGTCCGCATTTCCCACATCCTCCGCGGCGCATATCATAATCCTTCTGGCGATGAAGGTCACACTTTCTCCCGCATAGAGCATTCTTCCCAGATAATAAACCGCCGCGTCCGGATCGGACCCCCGCATGCTTTTGATAAAAGCGGAGATCGTATCATAATGGTTATCTCCGGTCTTGTCGTAGCGGATCACCCGCTTCTGGATACATTCCTCCGCTACCGCAAGCGTAAGGTGGATTTTACCGTCCTCGCTCCGCGGCGTCGTCATAACGCCGAGCTCCACCGCATTCAGCGCATGTCTGGCATCACCGCCGGAAAGTCTTGCGAGAAACGCAAGCGCCTCCTCGTCAATGACGGCATCATAGGCGCCCATGCCCCTTTCCTTATCATATACGGCCCGTCTGAGCAGTTCCACGATGTCCCCTTCCGACAGGGGCTTTAACTCGAAAATAATGGAACGGGAAATCAAAGCGCCGTTCACCTCAAAATAAGGGTTCTCGGTGGTGGCTCCGATCAGAATAATCGTTCCGTCCTCTACAAAAGGCAGTAAGTAGTCCTGCTGACTCTTATTGAAACGGTGAATCTCATCGATAAACAGAATCGTTTTCCTGCCGTACATGCCGCCTGTATTCTTCGCCTGCTCCACGACGGCCTCCATATCCTTCTTTCCCGCCACCGTCGCATTGATCTGCGTGAATTCCGCGCTCGTCGTATTGGCGATAACTTTGGCAAGCGTCGTTTTCCCGGTTCCGGGCGGTCCGTAAAAAATAATGGAGCTGAGCTTATCCGCCTGAATCGCGCGGTAAAGCAGCTTATCCTTACCGATGATATGCCGCTGCCCCACCACCTCATCTAACGTCAATGGCCTCAGCCTTGCCGCTAACGGCGACTCCTTCTCCATATTTGCATTTCTCATGTATTCAAACAAATCCATTTTGACCGGTTTACGCTTTATCCTTTCCGCCACACAACCGCAGCTTTCCGCGATTGCATGAAGTATTCCTGATTTCTCAACCCGTTAACTCTGCCTTCTATCTTACCATCTCATGGCCAAAAGCGCAAATATAAAAAACTGCCATGGTTTCACCTGTCCGGAATCCGGTCAAAAATATCTGCAAATACACCGGGTTCCTTCTTCCATGGCAGTCCACATGCAATTTTTATTCTGTAAATCCTTCTCTGCTAAAAATGAAAGCAGACTTCCGTTTCGCCCGCTTTTCTGTCGATCAGCCTCCCCTCCTCATGCAGCAGAATTCTTCTGACCGGAGCGTTCCAGCCACACCCTGACGCGGACTCGATTTCCAGTCTTCGTTCCCCGTCGCTCCATTTTATTTTTCGCTTTGAGAAATCTCCCTCTTCATACAAATAACCATCCCCCGCGTCCTCATAGAGTTCATACAGAATATCCTTACCCGGATAAACATGAATCTGCAGGCCGGCCTCCTGCAGCTCCTCCGTATTTTCGATGGCTCCCTCCGCCATCGGAATGACGCTGCCTGCCTTTATAAACAGCGGAATTTCCCGTATATCGGCGGAGACGGAGATTGTCTGTCCCCCGTCGTACCTTCGGCCGGTCCCAAAATCATACCAGTCGGTTCCTTCCGGAAGATAAACCTCCCTGCTTTTGGGAACCCCCTCCAGTTTCCGCGAATTTTTTTCAAAATACATCGGGAATGTTACCGGGCATACCATAATGGACGGTCCGAAGAGAAACTGATCTTTTATCAGATAGACGTTCTGATCGTGTGCAAAATCAAAAGCCAGCAGCCTCATCATCGTCTCATCCGCTTCCCATACCTTTCCCGCGCAGGAATAAATATAAGGCAGCAAACGGTACCTGAGCCGGTTTGCCAGAAGCAGGGAATCATAGAAGATATCCCCACACGCTCCAAACTCCCATAATTCTCTTCTGACATCTGTGCCATGATTTCTGAATACCGGAAGCAGCGCTCCTAACTGGAACCATCTTACAAAAAGCTCCCTGTATCCGTAATCGGCATTTCCTTCTTCATATTCCCCCGACCAGAACCAGGGCCTTCCTTTCTTCACAAAAAATCCGCCGATATCAAATGTCCAGTAGGGAAGGCCGCTGGCACAGAAATTCAATCCTGACGTAATCTGTTTTCTGAGCGTTTCCCAGCCCGCACAGATATCTCCCGACCAGAAAACCGTCCCGTATTTCTGCGCGCCGGTATAACCGCTCCGCGTAAGATTCATGACTCTCTTATGCGGTACTGTGCTGCGCTGCCCTTCATAAATTCCCTGTGCATGAAAAAGACCGTAGGCATTTCCCAGATCAGCCGGAAGCATTTTCTGTGTCTGCTCCAGAAATTCCCCGTACATTTTTCCGGGAAGCGGTTTCTCTTCTTTCGTCCACTCCGGTGTAAAAGGCTCGCTGGAATCACACCACCAGGCATCCACCCCATATCGGCCAAGACCATCCCATGCCTGTTTCCAGTACCGCTCCCTTCCCTCCGCGTTAAACGGATCATAAATATCGGAAGCCGGAAGCAGCAGGCCATTTTTACGCATTTCCTGATAATCCGAACTTTTTTCATCCATGGTGGGCCATACGGATATCATAAAGCGGAGTTTTTTTTCATGCAGCTGCTCCATCATTTTCCCCGGCTCCGGAAAGCGGTCTTTTGCGAAGCTCTTCTGCCCCCAAAGCCCGTCTTCCCAATAATGCCAGTCCAGTACGATGACATCGGCCCCGATTTTCCTCTCTCTGATTTCCGACGCTACCCTGAGAATTTCCTCCTGTGTCTCATACCTCTCCTGCGACTGTATGTAGCCAAATGCCCATTTCGGAAGCATGGCCGCCTTGCCGGTCAGCTGCCGGTACCCTTTTATAATCCGGTCAAAGGATGGACCGTAAAGAAAATAATAATTAAGCTCCTCATCCGCCTCCGTATAAAAATAAGAATCCTCCTGCGGCAGATCGCTGAAAATGGCCGGACTTCCGGTCGGTATCAGCAAACCGTATCCCTTCACGGACAACAGCATTGGAACGGCAATCTTCAAATTCGCCTGATGCAGATATCGAATCGTTCCCCGCAGATTCAGGATACCGTCCTCCTGCTGCCCCAGTCCGTACAGAACCTCATCGTCCTGCCACTGCCAGCAGACCATCGTATGGTATAGCTCTCTTTCCGGTTCTCCCGACGCATACTCTATCACATTTTTTATCCCGTCGGGCGTATCGACCTTCCTGATTACGGCATGCTCGTCAATCACCGTTTTATACGCCTGAAAGGCTTCCAGCCTTTTACTGTTTTCCGGTTTTTCCGCAAGAAGCAGCTGCCCGGATCTGTCAAAGAAGGAGACCGACGCCGTCTCCTTCATGATCCTGATCATCAACAATTCGGTAACAACCGTTATTTCCTGTTCGTTCATCGAATACGAAAAGTCCTCGCAGCTTTCCTCAGAAACAACGCCTGCCCCCGGCGAAGCGGAGAAATGTTCCTTCTGTGTATAACTGATCCGGATAACGGACGGACTCTGCACCGCAATCCGCAAAGTTCCATTTTCCGTACAGAGATACAGGCTATTCTTCGCGCTCTCCGCCCGGACGATTTTCGAACTCTTTCTTTTTTCAGCCTGAAGCATATGTAATCCTCCCATTCATACGGTGTCAGTCAGCCCTTTACCGCCCCTGCGGTCATTCCGGATACAATGTATTTCTGTCCGAAAAGATAGACAAGGATTACCGGAAGGCTCGTCAGGAGAATATCCGCACAGACAAGGTTCCAGTCCTTGAAATACATTCCGAAAAAATTATAAACGGATAATGTCATCGGCCATTTCTCCGAACTGCTCAGGAAATAAAGCGGCGAGACAAACTCATTCCATGTATTCAGAAACGTCAGAACGAATACGGTCGCCATTGCCGGCTTTAAAAGCGGCAGAACAATCAGAAAAAGCAGTTTTACCGATCCACAGCCGTCGATAACCGCCGCTTCATCCAGCTCGACAGGAATCCTCGCCACAAAGCCATGAATCAAAAAGACGGAAAACGGCAGCTGCATCGCGGCATACAGCAGGATAATTCCCAATTTGGTATTATTCAGATGCAGGAAGATCATGACCCTCATCAACGCCACATAATTGACCGGAAGCGTGATTCCCATGACAAGAAACATATACAGCATCCGGTTTAAACGGGTCGCATTTCTGGACAGCACATAGGATGCCATAACCGCCAGAATACCGCACAGACACACACTCCCAAAGGAATAGGTAAGGCTGTTCAGAAACGATGTCAGAAGCTTTCCCTTCTCGATTACGGTCGTAAAGTTTTCCCATGGAATCGGTAACGTCGGCAGGGACAGATTCATATAGGAAGCGGCGTTTTTATCTTTTAACGAATTGAATAAAATAAGCAGCAGCGGAATCATGCAGACTGCAGACAGCAGCCATGCGGTCAGGTTCACGCAGATTCCCCTGAAGATCTTTTTTCTTCTCATTATTCCTGAACCTCCTTTCCTGTCATGACACGAATCATATAGAAGCCGATGATCAGCATAAATACAAACATGACGGAGGACAATGCCGTACCGACCGCATACTGTCCGGTGCCGAACTTTTTAAAGACTTCCGTATACAGCACTTCCGTCGTTGCCTTACCGGGGCCGCCATTTGTCAGCGCATAGATCATATCAAAAACCTTCAGACCGTAAATGACATTCAGCACCGTTGTCGTTGCCAGCGTCGGCATCAGCAGCGGAAGCGTAATATAATAAAATTTCTGCAATCCATTCGCGCCGTCTATCCCGGAAGCCTCGTAGTATTCCGGCGATATGCTTAAAATGCCGGCAATCAGAATCGTCATAATATATCCGGTCCCCCGCCAGATATCCACTGCCATGACGCTGCCGAAGGCGTACCTGGGGCTTGTGAGCCATTGAAGCGCCAGAAAATCCAGACCAATCTTTCGCAGAAAAACATTCAGGAGACCCTCCGCCGGGTTCAGGATGGAGGAAAAAATCATGCCGAGAATCAGCGTGGACAGAACAGAAGGCATAAACATAACGCCTCTGTGAAAATTCAATGCTTTAACCGATTTCGTCAGAAGAACGGCCATTGCCAGTCCGAGAACATTTTTAAGGATCGTTGTGATGGCGGTAAAGGACAGGGTGTTCAAAATAATTTTCCCATATTTTTCATCGGCTGAAAAGATGATTTTGAAATTATCCAGACCGACAAAATGAAGTTCATCCGTATAGGCCGACCAGTCCGTAAAAGCATATCCTATTCCGATAATGCCCGGTATTACAAACAGCGCCGTATAAAGAATCAGAGCCCCCGCGGCAAACCATATCGGATATCTTTTTCCTTTTTTCATACGAATACCATACCTTTCTCTCATCCTGCGGCCCATGCCGCCGCAGGGCTCTGATCTGCAGCAGCCGGTATCTTGGATACCGGCTGCACATTTCCTAATTCCATGCCGCGTCAGATGCCGCTTTGGCCTGCTCCGCGCGTACTTTATCGAGCTCGGTCAAAACCTCTGCCGGGGTCATTTCTCCAACGAACATGGCTGACAGACTTGCTCCAATCTCCGTCCATTGCGGATTCACATATTTGACTGCCGTCTGATATACGGTGGCCTGATCCTGATAGGTCTCATAAAACTCCTTAACGGGACCGGAATAGGCCGTCGGCGCATTGGAATAAGGCAGTTTGTTAAACTTGCTTACATTCTCGGTTAAATAGGTCAGACTTTCATCCGATGCCATATATTCCAGATACTGTAACGCCTCTTTCGTATGCTCGGAGCCTGCATAAACGAATCTTGCCGGACCTGCCGGATTGACATTCAGCGTCTGATTGTCCGCAAGCGGCATAACAAAATATCCGATATCATCCCTTTTGACATCGCCGCCGATCGCTTCTACTTCATCGCCAAAGCCCTGATTCGCAATCGTCATCGCATACTCGCCGGATGCAATGTTTTTGGCCGCATTGGCGTATTCGTTCGACATATAGTTTTCGCCCCAATAACCCTGCTCAATCATATACTGCATCTGCTCCAGAATGGTAATCATGATTTCATTATCCGCAAAGGTCTCCTCGTTATTGTTCAGCTTGTCCGCCGTTCCCGGTTTCTGTGCCTCAACGGCTACGCAGCTTTCGGGGAACCATAACGTGTGATGCCATCCATCGGACACGCTTTCGTATACCGGCGTAATTCCCGATGCCTGAATTGCCCTGCAGACATTGTCAAAGCTTTCAAAATCGACAGGCACCTGTAATCCGAGATCATCAAAAATCTTCTTATTATAAGCGACTGCCCACACCGCAGAAACGTCCTGTATCGGCTGTCCGTACAGTTTTCCGTTTACCATCAGCTCCTCTGCCGCCAGCCTGTCCACATTGCCGGCCCAGCTTTCCCCGCTTAGATCGAGCGCGTTCTTCTCCACATTGAACTGTGTCTGAATATCAAACCGTCCGCTCTGTCCGGCAAAAATATCCGTACATTCGCCCGTATTTAATTTCGTCGTAAGCAGGTTGGTATACTGGTCTGCCGGCACGATCTGATAATCCACTTTAATCCCGGTTTCTTCCGTAAACTTTTCCGCAAGTTCCATTTCCGCATCCTGAATCCAGTCCTGACTCGCCATAACGGATATAACCACGTCGCCGCCTTTGCTCTCGCCGGTATCCGCCGAAGCCGCGCTGTCGTTATCCGCACTCTGCGCAGTTCCCGCACTGCTGCTTTCCGTACCGGCCGATGTTCCGGCGCCGCCGCTGTTTCCGCTGTCCGGGCCTCCGCAGGCCGCCAGCGATACCGTCAGGGCCGCCGCAAGTATCATTCCGATTATTTTTCTTTTCATATTGTTCCTTCCTTTCTGTGCTTTTGTCCTTGTCGAATCGTTTTGTTATCTGTATTATATAATTAAGAATGAAACCGATGAATGGATAAATCCATCCTGTTATATGTCAGTTTTTAACCACACCATACCGGCCGGCTGAAAGGAGCCTTCATGAAAACCCGACATCGCAAAAGCATGCTTCTGACTCTGTTTATTCCCTATACCGCACTGTTTCTGCTCCTTTTCACCATGATCATTTCTTACTTTGTTGTCAGCGAAAGCAAAAATATCCGGGAAACTTCCCTGCGTTCCATCGAAAACAGCCTGATCAATCTTTCCAATCATATCGACTTAACCGTGGAAACGCTGGATACCGTGTCCCAGAATATCATTTATTCCAATCTGGTAAAAGAACACTTTGCTTCTTATATCAATTATGCTTCCCCCGACAGTCTGCAAAATGCATCGAACAAATACAACAATGTGCAGAACAGTACGATCTGCTGGTGGCAATGATCGGACCCAACTCTCCGGCCGATCAGATCTATCTCTACGGTCTGAATTACGGTTCCTTCGGTACGGGGCTGGATAATACCACATCCAATGCCAGCGTTACGCTCAAGGAATGGTACGAACCCGCACTGGCGGCAAAGGGCGATAAATATCTGTTTCAGGATTCCGACGAACGCCTGAAAAAATACTATTCCTACGAAGAAGGCCAGCATTTTCTGACATTATGCCGCGTTTATTACAACTCTTTCAATACCCCGCAGGGGATTGTGGAGGTCAAGAAATCCATGTCTTCTCTGGCACAGCTCATACAGTCTTTTCATTCCTACGGAGAAGAATTCTATATTTTTGACGCGGACGGCAGACTTGTCTATCCCTTTTCCGAGGCCCCCGGCGCTCCGGATTATTTTAACCGGATCTCGGACACCGGCACCCCTTTTACCCGGAGAGAAAACTGTAATATGAAAAAAGCCGGCAGTACCTCCCTTCTCTACTATACCTCTCCATACAGCGGATTCACGACTGTTGCCGCCATTGAAAGACGACATTTGCTTTCTCCTCTGTACAAATATATTTTTACAAACGTGATACACCTGATTTTCACCTGCGCTTCCGTTATCATCGTATCCTGGTTTATTTCCAAAAGAATCGGCACGCCGCTTAATCAGATGTATTCACAGATCCATTCCTTCCAGATCAATGACGATACCCTCACGGATATCAATCTGAAAGAGGTCGATACCGGTATCACAGAGCTCCACACACTATATGACGCCCTGATCAAAATGCAGACACACGCCCGCCTTGCCATGCAGCGTGAGCTTCAATTACAGAATAAGGAAATGCAGGCGCGCATGCTGGCCCTGCAGGCACAGATGAATCCGCATTTTCTCTATAATTCTCTGGCCACGATTCAAGCCATGGCCGATGAAGGGATGAATGATAAAATCGAGCTGATGTGCCAGAATATTTCCAGTATCCTGCGCTACATTTCTTCCGACAAAGATCAGCTGATTTCTCTGAAATATGAAATCATACATACCATCAATTATCTGGAATGCATGAAAATCCGATATAACAATCAGCTTTTTTACTCTGTGGAAATACCGGATTCTCTGTACCGGTATAAGATCCCCAAATTATGCCTGCAGTTAATCGTGGAAAACGCGATTAAATTCACGACCGGCATAAAAGCGCCCTGGTATATTTCCATTACCGGTGTTTTGACAGATACTTACTGGGAAATCAGTATAAAAGATAACGGTCCGGGATTCAGCGAAGAAGAATTAAAGGATCTGTATCAGAAATTTGCAGAAATTGATCAGACAGAAGTCCTGCCCAATCTGGAGATCAACGGAATGGGATTAATGAACATCTATATACGTTTCAAGCTGATTTTTCATGGAAAATACATTTTCCGTCTGGAAAACCGCACACCAAACGGCGCCCGGATTACGATCGGCGGCTATATCTGATTTCGATATTGGGACGGGCTGATTCCCGCCACGCTCTTAAAGGTCTTACTGAAATGAAACGGATCTCCGAAACCGGTCTGGCTGCTGATCATGGAAACCGGCATATCCGTATTTTTTAACAGCTGCTTTGCGATAGAAATCCGATACTGCTTTATGTATCTGGACGGTGCGATTCCTTCATATTTCATAAATATTTTGGTCAGATAGGAAGCGGAAAAACCAAATTTTCCGGCAATAGTGGAAAGATCAATCATTTCCTGATAATTCTGATGAATGTATTCCTTAATCAGGGAAACTATTTCCTCCGCGTTTTTTTCCTTCTCCTGAAAAGACGCTTCGTTAAAATGCGCAAAAGAGGCCTGCAGATGCCTTTCAATATCGGACAGACACTTCTCAAGCTCTTCTTTATTGACAGGCTTTAAAAGATAGTTTTTCACCTGATAAATGAGCGCAGATCTGGCGTATTCAAAATCGTCATACCCGCTTATGATAATGCACTCGATATAGGGATGCTTTTCGGAAATGAGGCGGGCGAGCTCCAACCCATCCATTTCCGGCATTCTGATATCCGTAAACACCGCATTGATATCGTGCTCTCTGATATACTCTACCGCCTCCATTCCGGTCGTGCATATGGACACCACCTGAAAAGAGGGATTTATCCGTTCTATGGACTTCGCTATATTCTTTGCAATCAATTCCTCGTCATCGACGACAAGTACCGAATACTTCATGCCGCTTCCCCCTCTACCGTCAGTTACCCCTCGTAAAACTTTTCATAGACGCAGGGCCGGACGTTCCTGTAAACCATATTCGCCGCCGGCCGCTGTTCCTCTGCGTTCATTATACCATGTGGTTTTCTTCCGTACCAGATCGTTTTCTTCCATATCAGGGTTCAGGTGGCAAAAGGTGCGCTAAATAAACTGTAAAGGCAGATTGCACAAAATATTCCTGCCGCTGTCTTGCGCAGGAATATGAGATTTTCTTAATATTCTGTTCAAGACCTGGCAATTTCGGAACATGGAAGTCCCGAAAAGCCCGATTCGAGCCCGGATGGCGAGTGTCGGGCGGTTGCGTCCGCATATCATAACGTTGGCAGAATATTTAGAAAATCCATTTTCCGAAGTCAGACGCAAGGGAATATTTTGTGCAATCTGCCAATAAAAATTTTATATCGCACCTTTTGCCACCTGAACCCTATTACAGAACAAAATGCCTTCGGCATTATGTTCGGAAGAACCTTCGGTTCTTCCACACTGTGTCGGAATTTCCTATTATAAAAAAGACAGCCCTCACGCTGTCTTTGGCGGAGGGCTGTCTTCCGGCTGCCGGCAATGTGTGAAACCACACAGTTCTTAAATGAATAGGCGAACCATTCTCAATTAATGCTCAGGCCGGCGCTTGCATATCCCGCAACCGTATTCACCAGCGTCAATCCACTTGCTGATGCCGAGAATACCAGCATCAGCCGCGTCCTGGCCGCCACCGGGATATTAAGTCCCGTAAGCGCACCGTTTAACAATGTTCCAATGGAGATGATTCCCGAAAGTGACGGTGTCAGACTGATCAGCGTCCCTGCAATCGGTGAAAATACATTGTTCGGCGTTACGGACTGATAGATCTGCGCATTAACCGTAACCGTAGAACCCACTAAGGAAAGCGCCGCTGTTGTGCTGAAGAATGCGCTGAAAGAAGTGATGATACCGGCGCGTGGAACCTGAAATGCAAAGTTGGAAAGTGTTCCGCTGGCATTGGTAATATCAATTGTGGCCCCTAACAGGGTAAGCCCCGGTGCACTGCTTCCGAATCCTACAAATGCGGGAAGTCCTGCGAGACCTCCGGCGACTGTCGTCAGGGATATGGGAACGCCTGACGCAAAGGGAATGATCGCTCCGGTGCCCGCAACACCCGTAGAACCGGTTGCACCCGTCGCACCGGTTGGGCCTGTCGCTCCCGTCGGGCCTGTCGCTCCGTCAGCTCCTGTGGCTCCCGTGGCTCCGGTTGGACCTGTTGCTCCATCGGCTCCCGTGGCTCCGGTCGGCCCTGTCGCTCCATCGGCTCCCGTCGCACCTGTGGCTCCGTCAGCTCCTGTGGCCCCGGTCGGCCCTGTCGCTCCGTCAGCTCCTGTGGCTCCCGTAGCTCCCGTGGCTCCGGTTGGGCCTGTTGCTCCATCAGCTCCCGTGGCTCCGGTCGGCCCTGTCGCTCCGTCAGCTCCCGTGGCTCCGGTTGGACCTGTTGCTCCATCAGCTCCCGTAGCTCCGGTCGGGCCTGTTGCTCCATCAGCTCCTGTGGCTCCCGTAGCACCGGTTGGGCCTGTCGCTCCATCGGCTCCTGTGGCTCCGGTTGGGCCTGTCGCTCCATCGGCTCCTGTGGCTCCCGTTGCACCTGTAGCTCCGTCAGCTCCTGTGGCCCCGGTCGGGCCTGTCGCTCCGTCAGCTCCTGTGGCTCCCGTTGCTCCAGTTGGACCTGTTGCTCCATCGGCTCCCGTAGCACCGGTCGGCCCTGTCACTCCATCGGCTCCGGTCGCTCCCGTCGGGCCTGTTGCTCCAGTTGCTCCCGTCGGGCCGGCAGGGCCCTCATCCCCCGCACATCCCTTCGGCCCCTGAGGACCAATCGGGCCGGTTACACCCTGAATACCCTGCGGACCCGTTACACCCTGCGGACCCATGGAACCGGTGGGTCCTTCCGGACCAGCAGGACCCGGAACTCCCCTTGGTCCCTGTGGCCCCACATCTCCCTGTGGACCGACCGGACCAACAGGCCCCATCGGACCGGCAGGGCCCTGCGGGCCAACATCTCCCTTAGGTCCTTCACAACCCGGATCACCTTTCGGTCCGATATCACCGCGGACGCCCTGAACGCCCTGAATTCCCTGCGGGCCTGCGTAGCCTCTTGGCCCCGCACAGCCCCGCGGTCCGGTATTTCCGGTAGGTCCCACCGGACCGGTATTTCCTCTTGGACCTCTTGGGCCGGGAGCGCCGGGTATTCCCTGCGGTCCCACAGGGCCCTGATCTCCCCTGTCACCTTTCGGTCCGGGACATCCGGTATCCCCTTTGACTCCCTGCGGTCCCATCGGGCCCTGATCTCCCTTAGGCCCCGCAGGACCGCGATCACAACAGGAAGAATGACATGGATTCTGACAGCCATTGCACAAATTATTTTGATTCATTCATAATTCATCCTTTCCAAAGTATTGTTCAAAGACGCTCAAAAAGCACCTTTTTCTACAAATAATTTATGCGGCGCTGAAATAAATGCTACTTTTTGTCGAAAAAAGCAAAACAACTACAAACTGTCAAAATATTTTTGATTATACAGATAAGCCTGTGAATAAGGTTTACAGGCTCCGGCTCTTTCATTATATTCTTTTGCCTTTTGCCGGTCCCCTGATCTGTCATAGCATACGCACAGCTGCATAAGAGGAATATAATCATGACAGTCCGGCTGCATAAATCCTCCGGAATATTCATTTTCAGGCGCATGTAACGCAGTTTCATACCAGTAAATGGCATTTTGAAAGTTTCCATGCTCCAGAAAATATTTACCGATTTCACAACACAGCTCGGCTCTTGGCAGATCAAAGCTCATGCTTCGTAATAAAGAGAGCAGCGCGGATTGCTCCTGTCCCATCCTGTTATAGCAGTCAGCACAGACAGAACATGCTTCTATTTTATTTTCAACCCATCCCTCCTCTGCGTTCAAAAACTGTTCTAACACGGAAACAGCCTCTTCGTATTGTCTGTGATAATATAATTCCCGTCCATAATAATATTGCTGCCGCGGCTCCAGAATTTTTCCGTCCGCAATCATCTTCCGATATATTTTCAGATTTCGGTCAGGATCACCGGCACCCTTCTTTTTATGGCTGATTGCAATATCAGAATATATGATTCTGCCACTGGTCTGGATAACTTCATGAACTGCTCCGACCCAATGATACCGTTCGCAGTTTCTGATCCATCTTTCCCTGAAATAAGTAAAAGAAGGTTTCCCGGCTTCATCAAAAGATGTGTTATATTTCATCATCACAATATCCGTATCCGGCGACAGAGACTGCTTTAACCGCAGAAATTTTTCCTTTTCCGCCTCTTCCAGAATATCATCGGCATCCATCCACATACAATAATCCATGGACGCTCTGGAAAAAGAATAGTTTCTGGCATCCGAAAAGTCATCCTTCCATGGATACGAATAGACCTTTGATGTATAATTGGACGCTATTTCTACCGTCCGGTCAGTCGAACCGGTATCTACAATGATCATTTCCTCCACCAGTCCTGCTATACTGTCAAGGCATCTTTTTATATGCATTTCTTCATTTTTAACGATCATACAAAGACTTATTGTGGCCATTTGATCTTCTCTCCTTTCTTTTCCGGGCCTTTGATTCCGCAAAGCGGAATTTCAAATTCTAAGGTCCGTACATTTTTTCTATCGTTATATTCATATTGATTCTGGAGGTGTCTGCCGATGAATGCCACGCAAAAAACAGCATGGAACCGGTCGGTATCTCAACAATAAAATATCTCGATACTGCCAGCACTTCCTTTCGCTTCGCCGCCTCCGCATACGCGGAATACAGGTTCTGCCTGCAATCATTAAAAACCGGTGTAAGCTTGATAAAACCATGTCCTTTCATCACCGTACAAATATAATAGCTGACTGCATAGTACCCCGGCGTCAGCGCTATGGAACACTCACTGCAAAGAACAATATTCCGGGTTATATCCGGTATCTCTATTTTGAGCGGAAGACTGGCGCGCTCCGGCACAATCAGCTCCCGCCCCGAAAAAGTTGCAAATATATTGTTTTGCGGATAGCCCGGAGGTCCCGCAGGGCCACGCGCACCGACTTCTCCCTTCGGTCCCATCGGGCCGGTAGCCCCCTGCGGTCCCTGGGGGCCAGTAACTCCCTGCGGACCGGTTTCCCCACGTTCACCGGGACATCCCGGCGGACCGGGCTCTCCCCTCGGTCCCATTGGGCCCGGTTCCCCGCATTCCACATGACATCCGGACAAGCAGGAATCTTCTCCCAGCCCCATCGGCCCTGCTTCCTCACATTCCGAACAGCAGCCGGACGAAATGGAATCACCTCCCGGCCCCATCGGCCCTGCTTCCTCACATTCCGAACAACAGCCGGACGAAACGGAATCACCTCCCGGTCCCATCGGCTCCGGTTCCCCGCATTCCGCAGAAGAATCATAACCGCCGGCAAAATTCCGGGAAGACGGAACCGTATTTTGCTGACAACATCTGTTGGGCGCTCTCATTCCGAACAGATTCGGCGGGTTAAACATCCAGTTCATATTAAAATTATTCAATGAAAATCACCTCAGTTATATTTGATATGAAGCTCTGACCTGTTTATCATATTAAATTATATGCATGGAAATAAATTTGGTAAATCGCTCGAAATACTGCAGATTTTGCAAAAAGGGCATATCTTTTTCTCTCAGGCTGCCGCCCGGCCCCAATCGTACGTTTTGTCCGCGGCTGCCATTTTACGTCCGGACAACATAAAAGGCTGCAGCGACGTGACGCGTTGCAGCCTGACAACCATGATCATAACCATACACTTTTTCCGGCCGGTCCCGGTTCTTATAATAAAACAGTCTCCAAATCCTCCGGCACATACAGCCTCCCATGAAAATAACGGCTTCCTTCTTCCGTATACAGCCGTCTGCGTTCCGGCAGCGTCCTGTCTTCGGTATGGTAAAGGATCAGATTCCGGACACCGAGCGATTCGGCAATTTCACAGGCATCCTTTACCGTCGAATGGTGCTTTTCATAGGGGGCAAAAATATCCGCCTGTGAATGCAGGCAGAACGCCTCATGCAGAAGCCAGTCGCTGTTCTCCACATAGGCCCTCACGCGGGGATTATACGGTTCATCTCCGCAGCAGGTAAGTTTCCTGCCATGATCCAGCTCCATGCAGAAGCCAAACTGTCTGTCCTTCGTGGAATGAATATCAAAAAAGGTGGTGCTGTGATCAAGAACCTTCCGTCTTTCGCCGTCTTCCACGACAATAAAATGAATATGCCGCTTCACAAAGTTCCACTGATTTTCCCAGAGCAGCTCCCGCAGCATCTCTTTCAGCAGCCTCACCACCTCCGCATGTCCATAAACATTCACGTCTTTCCCCTGTTTCTTCTGCATCCCGCTCTGACAGATCTTCCGTACCACCCAGATGATTCCAAGCAGATGATCGATATGCTTATGGGTGATGAAAATCTCATCGATATCCATACAATCATATCCGGCGCTTTTCAACCGGCGCAGTATCATATTTCCACCGCCGCCGTCCACCAGAAAGTTCCGGCCGCCGCCGCTTATTATAAAACAGGTATTATAGCATTCTGTCACCATGGCGTTTCCTGTGCCAAGCATTGTAATCTTCATTGCGCTGCTCCCGTCCTTTGTTATTTCGAATCCTGTTCTCACTGTTCTTGCCGGTCATACCCCCATGGCGGCAGCTGCCCTCCTCCGTTCCAACCGGCATCAGACTGCCTCAGTCCGGACAGACTTCCTGCCTTAAACCCAGGTAGGCTTCTGATCCTTATGCGTAAATTTCTTCATCTGCTCCTGAAAAGCGGCAAGCCTTTCCTCATAATAAGCCCGCTGTTTTCCGCTTATCTTTCCCTCCGCCATGAGCTTATGCAGTTCTTCTTCCAGTTCCCGCAGCCCCTCCTGCGCGGCATCCTTATAATTGTTGGCCGCATTCATTTCGATTTTCCGGATGACTGCATCCAGCTGTTTGTTCTTTCCGCCTTTTTGAAACAATCCGAACATGAATTTTCTCCTTTGACCGGCTTTACAGCCACAAAATATAAATCAGTGTCAGCGCCAGCCCGATTCCGAACATAAGAAGCCCGAACGACAGACTCCGCTGAATAATCATAATGCTTTCCCGGAAGTCCTCCACAGCCGCCGCAGTCAGATGCACGAACTCCCTGTTCGTCTGCTTTTTTCTCCCCCACAGGCGGTTGCGGACCGCCTGCAGCGCATTCATCGTCTTTCCGATGCGCTCCGTAATGGCATTTCCTTCCCGCCGTTCATAAGGCAGGGGCGAATCGCGGTACAGCGTTCTGCGCAGCACCACCACCGTAATATCCACAAAACTGTCGAAAATTCTGCACACGATGCCGCAGATCACCGGACAAAATCCAAGCAGCAGCGGACGGTAAATCAAATGCTCCAGGTCGAGCGGCTTCGGCCATCTGTCCACATAATCCCCGTTCCGCATAAGCAGCTTCCGGATAACGAACAGATAAACAAACACGCCGGCCGCGACCGAAACCGCAGCTCCCTTCAGGTTGGATAAGCTAAAATAGGCCACTTCCTCCACAGCTGTTTCCGCCGCCGGCGGATTCATAAAATAGCCGCCCAGCCGCGCAGCCCGGTCCATCAACGTATGCGGAAACAGTCCCCACAGGAAAAGAACAAGCGCGCTCCCTGCCAGTGCAAAACCGCTCCCCGCATTCATATATGCGGTCTTTTTTTCATACTGAGCCTGTTTTCCGGCATCCTTATTCTTTTCCACAAAAACAGCGATATAAAGCTTCGCCATATAAGCCGCTGTCAGGCCGCCGCTTAGCAGGAAGATGATCTCCACGGCCTTCATCAGACTGCCGCCGCCATATTCCAGAATGCTCTCATGCAGAAGCGTTTTAGAGATATATCCGCCAAAAAGCGGGATACCGGCAATCGCCAGCGCACCCGTCAGAAAGATAAGCTTCAGCAACGGTTTTTTTCTGCCAAATCCACGAATTTCGTTCAGATCAAGGGCATGGGCATTCATAAAAATAACACCCGCTGTCATAAACAGAACCAGCTTGATCAGGGAATGAGTTACCATATGCAGTAACGTGCCGTGCACCGCAGTCAGATTTTCTTCCATAAGAAGTCCCTGCATCCCAACGCCGATCAGGATAAACCCGATCTGCGACATGGATGAGCACGCAAGAGTCCGCTTCAGATCGATGGAAAAAACAGCCAGCAGCGCGCCGCCAAACATCGTCAGCACACCGATTCCCAGAATCAGGCTCCCCCACCTGCCATCAAACAGGAACAGATGACAGCTGACAGCCAGTATCCCGAAGATGCCGGTCTTGGTCAGAATACCGGACAGCAGGGCGGAAGCCGGTGCAGGCGCAACAGGATGCGCCTTCGGCAGCCAGATATGAAGCGGAAAAGCGCCGGCTTTTGCACCGAAGCCAAAAAGAAGACATGCACCGGCTCCATATAGGACCGCAGGATTTCCGGGATAAACCTGCGCCGCATAAAAAAGCTCCGTAATGTTCAGGGTCCCCAGCTCATAATACAGCAGGAAAATACCCATCAGCATCACCAGACCGCCGATGACTGCGACCGCAAGATAAGTTGCCGCCGCCTTCAGCGCATTCTCCGTTTCCTCCTGCGCCACCCAGACATAGGAGGTCAGGGACATGATCTCGAAGAACAGGAACATCGTAAACAGATCCGCTGAAAGAAAAACGCCCATCGTCGCTCCCAGCGTAGCGAGCAGAAACAGATAATAGCGGCTGCGATTCTCATGGCGGCGCATATATTCCCCGGACAGAATTGTCGCCATCATCCACATAAACGCCGCAATCAGCCCGTAAAGCAGACGAAATCCCTCCATTGTGAAATGAAGCCCCATGCCGCAGATCCCCGGAAGATAACACCTGTAATACGAAGTTGCACCGCTCTGTTCCATATTTTTCAAAAATATAACAAATGTTATTAAAAATTCGCTCACAGCGATGAAAACCGCCGGATAACTTATGGCCCGTTCCTTTTTCTGCCCGACAATTCCGGACAATACCGCTCCCACAAAAGGATAAAATACCAATATGGCAAGTATTCTGCTATCGCCCATTTTATAACAAATCCTTTCCCACCTGAATTTTTTCTGCGGCCCAACCGCATTGGCCGCACATCCGTTTCTCAGACGCCTGACGCTGCCTGAAACACTGCGGCCACGACTCCGTCAACCGCCTCTGTCAGTAACTGCGGATGCAGGCCGATTACAAACATCATGACCGCGAAAACGCATAGTGGAAGCATCATCCTCCAATTCGGATCTCTGACATCCGCTATGCTTTCATAATCAAAATCTTTTCCCGGAAAAAAAGCCCGAACCACGATCGTCAGCATATAAATCGCCGTCAGCAGCGCGGAAACCAGAATCGCGCCGAGTCCTGCATAGGCGAGCGGATTCCCGGCTGCCGCCGCGCCTTTGGCCAGATTCCATTTACTGACAAAGCCGCACAGTCCCGGAACGCCCATCAGCGCCATAGAAGCGACGGTGAAAATCACGAAAGTTTTCGGCATTTTCCTTCCCAGACCATCCAGCTGATGGATATAGGTCCTTCCTGTTTTGTAAATCACGGCGCCGGCACAGAAAAAGGAACAGATCTTCATGAGCGCATGGCAGAGCATATGGCTGAATGCTCCTGCCAGTCCAAGCGGCGTCATCAGCGCGATGCCGAACAGGATATATGACAGATTGCTGACCGTTGACCATGCCAGCCGGCGTTTCAGATGTGTTTCCTTTAAGGCCCGGCTGCATCCGAATACGATTGTGAAGATCGTCAGCGCCAGGATAAGATTCTGCGCCCAGGTTCCCCGCAGGAATTCCGCTCCGAAACTGAAATAAGTGATCCGCATAGTCGCAAAGGCTCCCGCTTTTACGACCGCTACCGCGTGCAGCAGGGCAGTTACCGGCGTCGGCGCCACGCCCGCCTTCGGCAGCCACGCACAGAACGGACACATGGCGGCCTTTACGCTGAAACCGCAGAAGCAAAGCACATAAACGAACAACAGCAGATTGGCTTTTTCTCCGAGTGCTGCCGCATCCAGCACACCGCCCGGCATAAAATTGGATGTGCTGCCATAAATCAGGATAAAAATCATTCCGATGAAGGCAAATGCCGCACCGCCCAACGAATAATATAAATAAGTCCGGCTGGCAAGCACCGCTTCTCTCGTCAGCGTATGCAGGACGAGAGGCAGCGTCACCATCGTCAGCATTTCATAGAAAAAGTACATCGTGACGATATCCTCCGCCATCGCAATGCCAAGCGTAACGCCATAAGTCAGCGTATAGAACATGAAGAACACCCGCTCATGTCCCTCATGCTTCATATATTCGAAGGAATACAGTGTCGCAAAGGGCCAGAGAAAAGCCACGATCGCCGCGAAGACGCTGCCCGCCGCATCCAGCTTCAGACTGATGCTCAGCTGTCCGGTAAACCGAAACAGCACGAATGCCTCCGACGGCGGATTCAGAATCAGCAGGAAGACCGTCACCGAGGCAGCGATCACAAGCAGTTCTATATAACAGGCCATCACGCTTCTCTTCCGGAAGGGCAGAATCGGAATGAGAATGCCGCCGAGCATCGGCAGCAGGACGGCAATTACCATCATATATGCGTTCATGTTAACTCATCATACTCCTTTTTTCTATCATTCTTCTACAGCACTGCCGCCGCGATATCCGCGGCATACCGGATCAGAGGCCCCGGCCAGAGACCGATGAGGATCGTCAGAATTGTCAGTACAAGCAGCGCCGCCGACATGATGTCCGGTTTTTCAGCCGCGGGCCCGGCCACCTTTCCACCCGGTACGATATCGGCCGGCTGTTCCCGGTCTTCCCTCTCCACTTCGCCGTTTCCGCTCCTGCCGGGCAGAAATCCTTTCATCGTAACCGGCAGCAGATATCCTGCGGTCAACAGCGCGCTGAGCAGCAAAACGACCGGTCCCAGAATACGGAAAACGCCCGTTTCGGACTCCAAAGCCCCCTGCGCCAGATACCATTTACTGGTAAATCCGCTAAAGGGCGGAATGCCGATCAGCGCAAGAGAGGCGAAGGTATAGCACCACAGCGTCACGCCCATGCGCCTGCCAATCCCCGCATATTCCTCCACGCGCGTGTGACCCGTCCGGAAAATAAAGATTCCGGCGGTCAGAAATAACGCACATTTAATACCGGCATGAAACACCACATGAAGCAGCGCCCCCGTCATGCCATCAGGCGTCAGCAGTGACAGGCCGAACAGGATATAAGAGACCTGCGAAACAGTGGAATAAGCGAGCCGCTTCTTAAAGACCTTTTCCCGGTAAGCTAACATCGATCCCATGAAGACCGTCAACAGACTAAGCGTCATCCAGGCCGTCTGCACCCAGGTTCCCCTGATAAAATCAGGGCCGACAATATAATATACGGTACGGATCAGCGCCAGTACGCCGCCTTTGACGATAATTGCGGAAAGTACGGCGGATGCGGGCGCAGGAGCCGCCGGATGCGCCGCCGTCAGCCAGGAATGTAACGGAAACATGCCCGCCTTCGCGCCGAAACCGACTAACATCAGAAAAACCGCGATCTGCACGATACCGCCCTTCCCTGCGGCCAACATCTGATTCAACGTGCCTCCCGCCGTAAAGGCGAAGGTATCACAGCATTGATACAGAATATAAATGCCAAACAGCGCGCAATATGCACCGCACATAGAATAAAACAAATATTTTAACGCCGCCATAATCGCTTCTTTCGAACCGTTATGCATCACGAGCGGCATCGCGCTCAGCGTCATCAGTTCATAGAAAAAGTACAGCGTAATCAGATTTCCTGAAAAATCCAGCGCAAGAAGCACAGCGTATACGAGCAGAAAGAAACCGAAAAAACGCTTCTCTTCTCCCTCATGCTTCATATAAAAAAACGCGTAAAATCCGGCCGTAAGCCAAATAACGCTCGTTATTACAGCGAACAGCCTGCCCGTCGCATCCACATGAAAGAAAATAGGAATATGATCTGTCAGGTAAAAAAGAAGCAGGCTGCGCTCCCCCGGCCAGACGGCCGCAAACGCTGACAAGACCGACAGAACAAGCATTATTCCTGTGAAAAAATGCAGCTTCCCCGATCCGGCATACCCGCTTTCCATGCCGGTGGTCTTCTTCTCCTCCGCTTTCACATCCACCTGCCGCTCCCGCACCCGGACATGTTCCCGGAAAGAAGCGCAGATCAGTCCGATTCCGGCTCCGCCGGACAACAGAATCGGTAACAGCAGGCAAAACCCCTCATCCAACCACTTCATCCTCTATCTCTCCCTTCTCTACGCGAACATCGCAAGTCCGCGCTCGATCAGCCCGATCACCGGCTCGGAAAACAGGCCCAGAAATACGTTCAATGCGATAAAACATACGAGGGCGGCGCTTTTGGCGGGCTGCTCCCAGAAGCTGATCTCTTCAAACCCTTTATCAATAACAACTGTTTTCTTTTCCGGCGTATAGATACGGATAACCGTCTTCATGAAATATACCGCATTCAGAATCACGCTGATGGCAAGCGCGATCATCGTAATCATGATCTTATGCCGGTTCTCCATCGCCGCCTGTGCAAACAGCAGCTTGGAAATAAATCCGGAAAACATCGGAAAGCCGACCATCGACAGCGAACCAACCGTAAAGGCGACTCCAGCCAGCTTATTTCGGTATCCGGCCCCGGTCAGGTCAAAGAAATTCTTGCTTTTGGATGAGGCATCCGTAATGCCGGAAGCCGCCACAAACAGCAGGGATTTGGTAGCCGCATGGGATACGATATGATAAATGCTCGCGATGATGCCGGACGTCGTTCCGAGTCCGAAGCCCATATAAATATACCCGATCTGCGCCACCGAGGAATAAGCGATCATCCGGTTAATGTCATTTTCCTTAATGGCATTGAGCGAACCCATGATCATGCCGGCCACACCGAAAACAAACAACACGTTGATGACCTTGCTCTCCCGGATAATATCGAACCCGATCACCCGGTAAAAGATTTTGGCCAGCAGAAAAATATATCCCTTGGAGACCAGTGAGGACAAAATCGCCGCCGAAGACAGCGTGGAATATCCATAGGCATCCGGCAGCCAGGTATGGAACGGATAGAGCGCGCTCTTGATGGCGATTCCCACCGACATCAGGCAGATCGCAACGAGCAGCGGAATATGATATTCCCCCGTAGCCTGTAAAAGAGCCGCCTGCTCCCTGATATTGCTCATCAGAAGATGCCCCGTCAGACTGTACAGAAAGCAGATGCCAAGTAACAGCAGACCGGAGCCTAACAGGCTCATGATCATATAGCGAACGGCCGCTTCGAAGGTTCTTCCCGTCTGCCTGATCATAATCAGCCCACAGGCCGAAATGGTGTTGATCTCCACGAAAACATAGGCCGTAAACAAGTCATTCGTATAAATCAACGCCAGCAGGGAACAAAGCAGCAGGTTTACCATAATATAGTACAGGTTCTGCTTCGACTCTTCGATCTCCAGTTCCCGCTCCAGAGCACCGCCGATAACGCATAGAAACATGATAATGCAGAAAAACAGCGCCATAGCCGCTTCCAGAATACCGACCCTGATTTCGTTTCCCCAGGGCGCCGGGAAATGCCCCATCCGATAGACATATTCCTGTCCGGTTCCAAGCACGAAGATCAGAACCGCCCCCGACATCATGCCGATCACCGTAATCACAAACAGATTCAGCCGCTTCGCCCATTTTCCGCTCAGGGCGGAAGATACCGGCCCAGCAAAGAGAGAAAGCAGAATGGAAATAAAGGGAAAATTCTGCACAAAGGCCATCACAATCCCTCCTTTTTCAACCGCGTGGAAATCTCATCCAGATCTAACGTATGGTACCTGTTATATAAACGAATCGTAAGCGCCAGCATCAGGGCCGTAACTGAGACGGATACCACGATGCCGGTCAGCACGAGACCGCTCGGAATCGGATTGATATAAGCCGCCGCGCTGCGGACGCCGTCCGTAACAATCGGAGCCTTATGACCCGCAATATAGCCTTTCAAAGCAAGGAACAGATACACCGAAGTATCCATAATATTCATGCCGACAATCTTTTTAATCAGATTTTTCTGCATCAGAAGATTGGAAAACCCGATGCCGAACAGAATCATCGACACGGCTTCCTCATAGTTGGTCAGAAAATTGGCAAAATTCATCTCAATAGCCCCCTTTTCGGAACATGACATAAAAGGTATACATCGTCCCCGCTACCACAATACCGACGCAGATATTCAGCACCAGAATCAGTCCGCTGCTTAAAATCGCTCCCGGCGTACCGAGCGGAATTACGCTTTCGATGTGATTTGCACCCGTATAAAAGGAATAGCTCTTCGCCAGACAATAGCATCCAAGCGCGCTGACACTGAGTATCTTATATGTTTTTCCCGTAAAAAACCGCTCTGTCTTCCGAAAGCCAAAGGCATTCAGATACAGAATCAGCCCGGCGCCGATGATCGCGCCTCCGGAAAAACCGCCGCCCGGCCCAAGATGTCCGCATAAAATCACATAAATGCCAAAAATCATAATCGGCGGCACGAGCACTCTGGCCGCCGTCTGCAGAATCACATCGTTTTTCGGCTCATAGACGCGGTCGCTCTCTTCGATATCCCTGCCGCCTTCTCCCTTTGTCTTATCTTTACGAAGCAGGATCAATACCGTACAGGTGGCAATAAATAACACATGTGATTCTCCCAGCGTATCAAATGCCCTGTAATCGAGAATCATGCCCGTTACGATATTTACCGCTCCTGTTTCCTCCAGACCGTTTTCGATATAACGCTTCGCCACCTCATTATTGGCCGGATTCTCCGGATGCCCGTATGAGGGCAGGTAGGAAACCGCAATCAGCAGCATTGCCACGAGAAACAGGCAGAATACGCCGCTGAACACCTTATAAAATCCCTGAAAACTCCGGATTTCCCAGTTATGCGCCAGATCATAGATCCGCTCGATCCGCTGCCTTTTCTCTTTTTTCCGTTTCCAGTCAATATCCTCATCCCGCTCGGCTTCCTTCTGGGGTTTCATTTCCACAGTATTTAAAAACGGGTCCTTCGTCCCCTCAAACCATTGTTTCAGCCGGAAGGAAAGCGTCTTTTCATACTCTTTTTTCGGAATTTTTCTGCTCATAATGATTTTCCCCCCTTCCAGGACTCTTCCCCGTCCGTTCTCCTGCCGTCCGCCTCTTCGCCTGCTTCCGCGTTTCCGCCCCCGCACTGCCTTTCCGTCTCTTTTCCCTGAACGTTGACGTCTTCGCTGACGGATTCCTTTCCTCCGTCTTCACTGTCGAATACCTTTCCTCCGCCTTCCCTGACGGATTCCTTTTCTGTGCCGCTGTCACTTTTCATAATGGCATGTATTTTTTTCAGCGTCACAAAAAACAGCACACTGGTTACGCCGGCTCCGACAGCCGCCTCCGTAATCGCCAGATCGGGCGATTCCAGCAGAATCCAGATAATGGACATGACCAGACTGTACGACATGAAGATCAGAATCGTATTTAACAGATTTCTGGACAGACTCGCCGCAACGGCGCATATAATCAGGAATATCAGTAAAATATTCGTAAAGACCTGCATGATGCTCCTCCCCTTTTACTTCTCGTCCGGACTCTCTCCCTGTTTTTCTTCCGGCTCGTCCAAATGGATCATCGAATAATGCGCGCCTCTTTTATCATCCGTTGCAACCTCCAGCCGCGCGATCAAATGGGATGATGTCGGAGAAGAAAACCAGAGAAATACGATAATACAAAACAATTTGAGGGATGTAAAATTCCATCCGCTTATCACCATCAGGCCGATCAGCGAACTGGCAATGCCGAGCGTATCGCCCATAGCCGCAGCATGCATTCTGTTCAGCACATATTTGAAACGAAAAACTCCGACCATTTCGATCAGAAAAATAAGAAGTCCGCAAAGCAGAAACAGGGCGCCGATCAGAAACCGAATCCATTCAATGACTTCCATCGCGCTCTTCCTCCTTCCTCTCCCTGTAAACTCCCATATAAACCTTGGTCAGCACAATCACCGCGAGGAAACTGATCATCGCATAAATAATGCAGATATCCACGAGATATCCTTCCTTCAGCATAATGGCAAGCGTGGCAATGATGACCATAACGATCGTTCCCATCATATTCGTCGCGACGATCCGGTCCGCAATCCGCGGCCCGATAATGGCCCGGATCAGGCACAAAATGATCATAACTGCC
>CALDLG010000090.1 GCA_937910785.1 uncultured Lachnospiraceae bacterium
GCCCGTATTCATTGACCTCCTCGCAGCTGATGACGGCATAAGCGGGACTTACCGCTTCCAGAAAAGCCTCTGACGTGGAAGTTTTACTGCCATGATGTCCTGCCTGATAAACATCCGCGGACAGCCGCAGGCCGCTTTCCAGCATATCCTGCTCGGCCTCTTCCCCCGCATCGCCCGTGAAAAGAAAACCATGACTGCCATTCTCCACAAGCAACGCGATCGAGGCATCGTTGGGATTATCATATTCTTTCCCCGGCGAAAGAATGGTAATGACCGCAGTTCCAAGCGTATAACGCGCTCCAACCTGGGGCGTCGTATATTTGAGCCGCTTTTCGTCAAGCGCCTGTATCAGCTTCCGGTATGTTTTATTATCTTTTTCATAATTGGATACAAAAACCCTGTCGATCTCAAACTTGCCGATGATCACGGGCGCGCCGCCAATATGGTCCGCATCCGGATGCGTCAGCACGAGATAATCCAGTTTTTCGATTTTCTGCTTCTGCAGATAGTTCTGAATCTGCGTCCCTCTGGAATCATCGCCGGCATCGATCAGCATGGCATGCCCGCCGCAGACAATCAATGTGGAATCTCCCTGTCCCACATCCAGAAAATGCACTTCCATCTTATCCGGTTCCGCCGCAGACGACACGACCGGGACGGCAAGGCAGGCTCCCGCAAGAAATGCCGCCGTCAATACCAGACTGACCAGCTTCAAAACTGTTTTTTTCATAAAATTGTCTCCTGTTTCTGTTTCAGATATAAGAATCCGTACGCCGGAATTTCAATTCTTCCGGCCCGCACCGTTTCCCCGGAAAGCAGATCGGTAAAAACTTTCTCCCCCTCCGATATCAACGCGCTCTTCCCGTATTCGCTGAAATTGAACAGTCCAAGCAGCATCTCTTTTCCCCACGCTCTTCCAATGCCGAGCACGCTCTGATCACCGGTTTCAAAGGTCCATGTCTCCGCATCCGCCATAAACACATTTTCCGACTTTCGAAGCCGTTCCAGCCGGTCCAGTCGTTTAAAAATCCGCCCTTCTACGGAGCGCTCATCCGAAATGTTCTCCGCCAGTTTCCAGTTCATCGCCCCACGGTGGATGTAGCGGGAATCCTGCTCCTTATCCGGGTCCTCCTTATAGGTATAATCGTTAACCTGACCGATCTCATCGCCCCCGTAAAGCACAGGAATGCCGGACTGCATGAACATACAGGCATGGAGCATGACGTCCATCCGGACCGCCCGTTCCATCGCTTCCTCATCCTGCTCGAAGCCGGCCTTTTCGATTCCGCACATGGAAGCCGTCGTTCCGCAGAATCTGGCGTCTCCCGTCACCGGATCGGCATTGTAGAGTTCGCCGCGGCTTACGCTTCCCCCCGCATATCCCTGAAAATAATCGTTCAGATACTGTTTATGGGACCGCTCCCCGAAGCCTTCCGTCATCAGCGTCCCGTAATCCAGTCCCCAGCCGATGTCGTCATGGCAGCGCAGATAGTTCAGGAATACATATTCTTTCGGCAGATGGTTCACGATATCCAGCTGCCGTTTTAACAGGCGGGTATCCCTCGTCGCCACCGTATGCCAGGTCGTCGCCATCGTTGTCACATTATAGAGCATGTGGCACTCCGGTTTATCGACGGTTCCGAAATAAGGAACGACCTTTTCCGGCTCCATCACAACCTCTCCGAGCAGCAGAATGCCCGGGCAGACAATTTCCGCAATCATACGCATCATGCGGACAATGGTATGCACCTGTTTCAGATTCCGGCACTGTGTCCCCAGTTCTTTCCAGATATAGGGCACCGCATCGATGCGGACAATATCGATTCCCCGGTTGGTCAGATAGAGGAAATTATACATCATTTCATTAAACACACGCGGATTCCTGTAATTCAAGTCCCACTGATAGGGGTAAAAAGAAGTCATCACATAATGGTCAATTTCCGGCAGCCATGTGAAATTGCCCGGCGCCGTCGTCGGAAATACCTGCGGCACGGTTTTCTCGTATTCATCCGGAATCTCCCTGTTATGAAAAAAGAAATAGCGGCTCATATATTCGCCGTTACCCTGACGCGCCAGCTTCGCCCACTCATGATCCTCTGAAGTATGGTTCATGACAA
>CALDLG010000091.1 GCA_937910785.1 uncultured Lachnospiraceae bacterium
CATGCAGACATTCATTCTGCGCTTATGGCAGGCCGCCGTCAGATCCTCCAGATCCTCCATCGTGCCGAGCTTCTCCTGCACTTTTCGAAAATCGGATACCGCATAGCCTCCATCGGAACGTCCCTTCGGCGTGTCCAGAAATGGCATGAGATGAATATAATTGACATTGCACTTTTCCAGATAATCCAGCCTGCTCTCCACGCCCTTCATATTCCCGGCAAAATTATCGATATAAAACATCATGCCGAGCATATCGTTCTTCTTATACCAGTCCGGCTGCTTCTCCCGCTCCATATCCTGTGCTTTCAGCAAATCGCCGCGTTCCTCATAAAACTCTTCCATCCGGTCGCAGAGCTCCGCAAACATGGAACTGTTATCATACAACTCCATATAGAGCCAGCGCAGCTCGTCAAAATGCTTTTCGAACCGTTCCTGATACGGTTCTTTCCCTTTTTTCCCCATGCTCATCTTCCCTGCCCTTTCTTACCTGTTCTCTTTTTCCGCCAGAAACGCTTCCACTTCTTCCCTCTTTGGCATCACGCGGAGCGCGCCCTTTCTCGTCGTCACGATAGAAGCGGCCGCATTGGCGAACCGCAGCATCTCTCTTAACTGTTCTTCCGTGCACGCCCTGCAGCTTTCCTCAAAAAACTTCCCGCTCTCCGCCGCTTCCTCCGGTCCCTCTCCCGGTAACAGAGCTTCCAGCGCGTAGTTTAAGATACAGGCACAGAAAGTATCTCCCGCTCCCGTCGTTTCCACGGTCTTCTCCTGCACGAATGCCGGACATTCCACCCGCAGCGATTCCGTATAGGCCCGGCTTCCCTCTTTCCCCATGGAAAGCAGGATGAGCGGAATCCGAAACCGCTCCCGAATCCAGTCTATCCCTCTGTCAAAATCCGCCTCTCCGGTCAGCCACTGTATCTCATTATCCGAAATCTTCAAAATCTGGCAATGCGCCATCCCATACAAAATCTGCTCTCTCGCATCCTCCAGGCTTCCCCACAGGGACTCCCTCAAATTGGGATCAAAGGACAACACCGCCCCGCTCTCCCCTGCCATGTCGATTGCCCTGCGCGTCGCAAGACGGCAGCCCTCATGTGTCATTGACAGCGAACCGTAATGGAAAATCCGGCTGTCCTTTATCAGCGTCTCATCCAGATCTTCCTCTTCCAGCGCCATATCGGCCCCCGGATTCCGGTAAAAGGAAAACTCCCGGTCCCCGTCCTCCAGCGTATGAACGAAGGCTAACGTTGTCCGCACATCCCTGCTCTTCTTTAACCCGCGGGTTTCGATTCCCACGTCCTGCAGCGCCTTCATAAGCTGTTTTCCGAAAATATCCTCTCCGATCTTGCCGATGAAAGCGGTCTTCTTCGAAAGACAATTTAACATCGCAAGCACATTACAGGGCGCACCTCCCGGATTCGCCTCCAGCAGCGGATTTCCCTGAGCGCTGACGCCGTTTTCCGTAAAGTCAATCAGTAATTCCCCTAATGCCGTAACATCATATGTTTTCATATTCCTCCCGCCGGGTTATGCCCCGGCCCTCCTTTCCTTCTCCCTGTACCGTCATCATCAGCCCGTCGTTTCCCGTCTGTACAGCACCGGCGTAATAATTTTATGAATCGGTTCCTTTAACGGAACCGGCCTTCTTTTCTTTCGTTCCTCCATCTGCTCCACTAACAGGCTTACCGCCTCGTAAGCAAGCTTATCGATCTGCTGCCCCACCGTACTGATGGGTATCACGGCTTCCCGCGATATGAGCGAATTATCAAATCCGACGATGAGATAATCCTCCGGCAGTTTTCCGTACTTTCGAAACAGCAGATTAATCAGAATATTGGCAAGCGTATCGCTGGACACAAAAATTCCCTTTTTCTGACCGGCATAAGCGGTTTCTATCAGTTCGAGCACATCGGTCATCTGCGCCTTCACATCCTCATGGGTATGTCCAAACTCCCGCAGAATCAGTTTGCTGCGCAGTCCATGCTCCTCACAGAAGCCCGTAAAACCCCAGATCCGCCCGCTGGCCGGAATTTTTTCATTACAGGGACTGTTGATATGAAGCAGAATATCGCAATCCTGCTTCGCAAGAAGCCCGGCCGCCTGATATCCTCCCATATAGTTATCCGTATTGACACTGCAGATATACTGATCCTCCCGCTCGATCGCCACGATGGGAACAGGCAGCCCGGCCAGTTCTTTGGAGGAAATGGTATGGCTCATGATAATCAGCCCCTCTATTTTATAGGCGAGAAGCTCCTGAATATAACTCCGCTCCGTTTCCTCTTTTTCGTTGCCGGTAAAAACCAGAAATTTATAACCAAAATCCGGATAAGTGGATAAAATCCGGTCTAACATCTCCGAATAAAAATGATAATACAGGTCCGGGATGATCACACCGATGAATTCCGTCTTACCGTTTGCAAGAATCCTTGCGACTTTATTCTCCTGATAATTCAGGGCGACGAGCGCATCCGATATGATCTGCTGATTTTCGAGGGTCAGCGAATCCATATCATTGAAGTAACGTGAAATCGTTGTTTTGGAAAAGTTCGTATACTTTGCAATGTCGTCAAACGTGACATTTTTCTTCCTCGCCATAGTAACCTCCATGCTTTATAGTCCGGCCATGCCTCTGATCCCGGAACAGGCAGGCCGCCTTCCGCTCCTGTGCCAAGTATAGCAAATATCAAAACAGGAAACAAGATAAATCGGTTAAGTTACCGGTTTAGTAACCAGTTTTGTCACATCTGCATAAATTCTTCTTTTCGAACACAGCACATGTCACAAACTTTTCTTTTCTTATTGACGCAATCCTTTTTGCCTGTTACGATAAATGCATAAAGTAACCGGTTACTTAACCGATTACTCTCATTAAAAAACAAAACACAACAAATCAGAACAGGAGGATTCGCGATGAAAAGAAAAGCGTTAGCACACGTCTGTCTGGGACTTTCCCTGGCGCTTCTGTCATCTTCACTCACAGGCTGCACATTCGGTTTCGCCAGCGACCCGGATGATCCTGATGAAGAAGTCAGAGAAGAGCCCATCGATACTTCGGTGGACACCTTTCAGTACGACCCGTCCCTCGACGGAACAAGCATTACACTCTTAAATTCCAAAGCGGAAATTCAGGTGGCTCTTGAGAAAATGAGCGCCGAATACGAAAGCCGGTCCGGCGTCCATGTGGAGGTCATGCCCGTCACCGACGGTGACTCCCCTTATACGAAGGTCGTCAGCCTGTATAATTCCGGAAACCCGCCTACGATGTCCATTCTGGATACGACGGACGTCATTGCTCTGGCGGAAGAAAAAGCCGCGGACCTGACGGAAGAACTCTGGACTGCGGAAGCTGACGGTTATCTGACGGAGGTAAACGGCAAAATTTACAGTTTTCCTCTCTGCATCGAAGGACGCGGCATTATCTATAACCGCGCCGTCATCGAAGAAACGCTGGGCGAACCTTTTGATCCCGCTTCCATCACCACGCTTTCAGACTTTAACAGGCTTCTGGACCGGCTCGCCGCCTCCGGCATGGAAAGGCCGCTCTCTCTGGCCAAGGAAGACTGGTCTCTGGGCGCACATCAGCTGCAATATATTTATGAAACCTATAACGGCACCTCCGAAGGCGCGCAGGAAGTGATCGGGCAGATCAAAGCAGGACAGCTTGATTTAAACACCTATCCGAGAATGAACGAGTTTCTGGATGCATTTGATCTTCTGCGAAGCTATAACGTCTCCCTCAAAGACCCTCTGGGCGCCGATTATGACGAGATGGCAATTGATCTTGCGGACGGCAAGACCGCTTTCTGGTTCAACGGAAACTGGGCATGGCCGAATCTGTCGGAAGCGGGTGCGGAAAATGAAGATGCCTACGGCTTTCTTCCCTATTTCCTGAACGACGATCCGAATGATTTCGCCAATCAGAAGATACAGGCCTCTCCTTCCAAACAGGTGATGCTGGATGGTCAGATGGCTTCGGATAAAGAACAGGCCGCGGCAAAAGAATTCTTAAACTGGATCGTTTACAGCGAAATCGGTCAGCAGATGCTCGTAAAAACCTGCAATATCATTCCGCCCTTTCAGAACAATCCCTATGAACCGGGAGATCCGCTGAGCCGGGATATCTACATAAAGGTTCATAACGATGAGGCATTCAACGCTTCCGCTATCGTTCCAAACGACCATTGGGCGGTTCTTGGCGCGGCAATGCAGAAATATCTGGCGGGCAGAAGCGACAGACAGGAACTCATTGACTCCATCCGGGCTTACTGGGATGAACAGGAATAAACACCATGATTCCATCAAACTTAAAGGAGGTTAAAATAATATGAAATCCAAAAGCAATGGAAAAGATTTCTGTACCTTTGCACTACCCGGCTTATTCTGCTTTCTTGCCGTTGTTATTGTTCCGTTTCTTTACGGCGTCTACCTGACGCTGACGGACTGGAACGGCGTATCAAACGACAAGAACTTCGTCGGTCTGAAAAATTTTGCGGGCGTCATCAGGGATACCCAGTTCTGGTCCTCCCTTCTCCTGACCTTCCGCTACGTTATTTTCGTTGTAATCATCGTTAACGTCATCGCCTTTGCGATCGCCTGGCTTCTGACAAGAGGCATCAGGGGCCAGAATTTCTTCCGTGCAGGCTTCTTTACACCGAACCTGATCGGTGGTATCGTATTAGGATATATCTGGCAGTTTGTCTTCTCCAGAGTTTTCGTCAGCATCGGCGATTCCACCGGATGGGGGGCGTTTGAAGCCTCCTGGCTATCCGATCCCGCCAAAGCGTTTGCCGCGCTTGTCATCGTTTCGGTCTGGCAGCTGTCCGGCTATATGATCCTGATCTATGTGGCGGGCTTTATGGGACTGAGCGAGGACGTCCTGGAGGCTGCAAGCATTGACGGAGCCTCCGGTTTTATCAAGCTGAAAAACATTATCATGCCGCTCATGATGTCCTCCGTGACCATCTGCCTGTTTTTAACGCTTTCCCGCGCCTTCATGGTATACGATGTAAACCTGTCCCTGACGGCGGGAGCGCCCTATGGCACGACGGAGATGGCGGCAATGCACGTTTATGAGAAAGCCTTCACCTCCAGACAGTTCGGCGTCGGGCAGGCGGAAGCGCTTGTTCTCTTCATCATCACCGCCTGCATCAGCGGACTTCAGGTATATCTGACGAAGAAAAAGGAGGTAGAGGCATAATGAAACAAACAACCGTCGGCGGAAACCGCAGAAAAATAATAAACGCACTGATGATGGCCGGATTAATCGTTATTTTTATCGCTTATATGTTTCCCTTTGTCATGGTCGTTATCAACTCCTTAAAACAGAAACGCGACATTATCAAGAGTCCGTTTTCATGGCTTTTTACCATTAAGGGCCTGTCCTTTGACAACTTTGTAAAGGCATTTACGCAGATGGATTTCCTGAATGCTTTCAAGAATTCCCTGATCGTAACCATTTCGGCTACCGCGCTCGTAACGCTGCTCGCCGCAATGTTAGCCTACTATATCGTGCGCCATAAAAACTGGATTTCGAATATGACCTTCGCCCTGATGGTGGCTTCCATGATCATTCCGTTTCAGGCGATCATGATTCCGCTCGTCAGCATTTATGGCGGCACGCTGAATATTTTAAACCACAGACTGACGCTGATTTTCATGCACACCGGATTTTCCATGGCGATGTCGGTCTTCATGTTTCACGGTTTCTTAAACGGCAATATCCCGATCGCACTGGAAGAAGCGGCCTATATCGACGGCTGCACCCACTCCCAGACGTTCTTTAAGATCGTCTTTCCGCTGCTGAAACCGATTATTTCCACGATGGTCATTTTGAACGCGCTGGCATTCTGGAACGACTTCCTGCTGCCCTCCCTCGTTCTGACCGACAAAAAACTGCTGACGCTGCCCTTATCCACCTACAGCTTCTACGGAACCTATTCCGCAGATTACGGCACAATCATGGCCGGACTTCTGTTATGCGTCATCCCGATTCTCGTTCTGTATATGGCGCTGCAGAAACAGATTATTAACGGAGTTGTGGCCGGCGCGGTCAAATAAAAATACCGAAATAAAATGAGAAAGGCAGGGTTCCCATGAAAAAGAATACACTGCATTTGAAAGCCCCCGGAAACTGGATGAACGATCCGAACGGATTCATTTACTATCGGGGAAAATATCATCTTTTTTATCAGCATTTTCCGTATGCGCCCATGTGGGGAACGATGCACTGGGGGCATGCGGTAAGTGAGGATCTGGTACACTGGGAGCATCAGGACATCGCCCTTTTTCCGACCAAATCCTATGACCGCAACGGCGTCTTCTCCGGATGCGCGGTCGAAAAGGACGGAGAACTGTATCTCTACTACTCGGCCGTCCGTTATCTGGAAGAAGATCCGGAAAATATCCATGTATCGCTGCCTGACCGGTTCGAGACCAGCCAGGCGATGATCAGATCCAAAGACGGCTTCCTGTTTGACAACTGGAATGCCAAGAAACAGATTATACCGGTTATCCGGGACGAGGCAGTCGGTCATCCGGCCAACACAAGGGACCCGAAGGTCTGGCAGGAAGAAGGAAACTGCTATATGATTCTCGGCAGCACCTGCGGCGGGCAGGCCGGACGCGTCCTCTTCTACCGGAGTCCGGACGGACAGAACTGGGAATACGCTTCCCAGTTCCGGCATGAGGAATTCGGCCGGATCGTGGAATGTCCCGATCTTTTCCGGCTGGGAGATTCCTATGGATTTATCGCCTCTTTCATGTTCATCGGAAAGGCAGGCGAAGGCTATGAACATCACTCCCTCTGCGCGCCTGCCTCTTTCGACGGAACATCCTGTGCGCTTACCATTACAGGCGCCTTTCGGCCTGTCGATTACGGCCTCGACCTGTATGCGCCCCAGACCTGCCTCGACCGGGACGGGAATCGAGTCCTGATCGCATGGATGCGGATGCCGGAAGCCGTCAATACGACCGGGGAAAAACCCTGGAACGGCATGATGTGCCTTCCCAGGGTGATAGAACAAAACGAAAATCATATTTTTTTCCGGGTACATCCGGAAGTGGATCGATATTTTTCCGAAGAAATCACAGAGGAAAAATATGCCTCCGCAGCCGCATCCGGCATTCCCGTCCGGATACAAACCGTACTCTCCGAGGGCGCAGGCCTCACCATCGGCGGCTATCGGATATGGATCGAACAGGGACGGGTAAAAACGGACCGAAGCCGGGTTTTCCGTAATATCAAAGGCCCTGCCCTGACCGCTTCCGCTCCGGGAAGCCGCAGCCGCCATGAACTGGATATTTTCGTAGAACCGAATCTGATCGAAATCTTTATCGACGGCGGAGAATCTGTCATCAGCCATGTGGTCTACGATCTTGGGAATACGCTTACCGGGCAGGCTTTACGCCTTTTCGTGGGCGGAGACGGCCGTTAGGCGCCTCAGTCCACGGCCCGCAGCCGCTCCACAATGCTCTGCTTTTCCAGATTTTTGAAGCAGAGGTATGGAATCAGGACCGCAAGGGCGATCAGCATCGGCGTGCAGACCGCAAGCGGCATGAGCGTAAAGTGAAAGGTCGCCGTCCAGTCGGCGGCTACCATCGCCCGGACACCGAATGCGACCGCAAACGTTCCCAGAATCCAGGAGAAAAGCAGCGTTGCTCCCGCATAAAACAGTCCTTCGGCAATCAGCATGCCGCGAAGCTGCCGTTTGGTCATGCCGACACTCTGTATCACGGCGAATTCCTTCTGCCTGGATACGATCGCCGTCACCATGGAATTGGCAAAATTCAGGATGCCGACGAGCGCAATAATGATGCTTATCGCAAATCCGGTGATGGTATTCGCCCTCGTCTGCTCTTTATAATGCTCTGTCAAAGTCGTCTTTGAAACAAATGCCAGACTCCGATCTTTTTCTTCCCGGTAATCCACGAGCATCTGCTCAGCCTCCTCTTCGGCCCCATCCTTTACACGAAAGAAAAATTTGCGCAGCGTATTGTCCGGATACATCTCCCGAAACGTCTCTGCCGGCAGATAAAAGGAAAGAAAGGCCGCTTCCTCTTCCTCGTTAATCCCTTCTGTGATATCATGAATGCTCATGACAATGCCCATGACCTCATAGGAGGTTCCCAGAATCTCCACCCGGTCTCCCACAGAGTAGGTCGGCTGCGTCTCCTTTTTGCTTTCTTCCATACCCCCGGCAGCCTCTACGAGAACATAACCCCCCGACAGAAACGCTTCCCGGTCAAAATTTCCTTCCAGCATACGGTAATCCTCCGCAAAGGTATCCAGAATCAGCCCGTCAATGCCGTACAGAATCGCGAGGCATTCTTTCCGATCCATCATACGATAATAGCTCTCCGCATATCCGGGGTCTGTGGCTTCGATATAGGAAAGTCTTCCTTCCGCCTCATAATATGTCCGTATGTTGTCAAGCGCCGATTCGCCCGGCGAATGGCGGAATGTCATGGAATAAAGGCGTCCTGTTGCCTCCAGTCCGTCAAGCGCGCCGATTCGCTCCAACAGTTCTTCCGAAATCGTCGTGCCGTAAGGATTATATCTGCTGAAATTGGTAGCGATCGAGCTGTCTTTTACCTCGAAATCACTGATCACCATCTGACTCACGTATTTATCGACATCGAAGCTCGCGTTTTTCGCATAAACGACCGACAGGAGCAAAAGCCCCAGCGTCAGGGAACAGATTACCAAAACAGTGCGTTTTTTATTCCGTCCGAGATTGGCAAGCGCCATCTTCGGTATTTTCGCGCCTCCGGTGCTTTTCTTTATTTTTCTTCTGCTCTGCGTCCCGGCATCGGTGTAACGCAGCGCTTCTATCGGGGAAACCTTTCCGGCGATCCGGGCAGGCTTCCTGCCGGAGATCAGTACCGTCAGATAAGCAAACAGCGCGGAACCGGCAAATACAAACGGACTGACGGAGACAAAAGCCTTCCCGCCCGTACCGGTGATGATCACCGGAACCAATACCATGCCGAACAGAAAACCAAGCGCAAGCCCGCCGGGAATTCCAATCAGGGAAATCCGATTCACCTGTCCGTAAACGATCTTCCTGAGCTGCTTTCCGGAAACGCCCAGTGTTTTCAGTCGGCCATAAAATCGAATATCCGCCGCGACGGAAATCTGAAAAATATTGTAAATGATCAGATAACCGCATATAAATACCAATGCCATACACAGGATTATGGGAAGGAGCTCTCTTATGATATTCTGACTCATTACGGAATCATAAGCAATATTGATACCGTAAGAAGCGCCCGTAAGTCCCGTATCGCCAAGAATCTGCTCCGCCGTCCGTTCCAGATTCCCGCTGTCCGACACATCGACGTGAAGCATGGTCGTTCCAAAATACTGACCTGCTGCCTGCTGCTTTTTCTGATCGATGTCCGCGCACTCCGTCCCGATAAATGCTTCCGACACCCAGGCCATGCTCGCCATCGCCGCCGCATTCCCTTCCCAGTAACCGGAAAGAACAAACTGGCCGGTCGTATATTCCCCGCTGTTTAAATCCTCCCGCCAGCGCAGCGTAATTTTCTGTCCTGTCTCATAAGGAAGCCCCAGGCGGTCGAGCGTAATCGTATCCAATGCGATCTCATCCGCTCCGACCGGAAGATGTCCGGTTGTCGGCATGGAAAACGTCGATTCGGCATACTTTTCATCCGCATAGCGAATCTCCACCTGCCGCCCCGTCAGCTCCTCATTTTCCGCCACACCAACTATCACGCTGCGCCCCCAGTCCGTAACCAGATGATGCGCGGTGAGCCGGGCAATTTCTTCTTCGCTCAAAAAGTTAAATGTCAGATGACTGCGGGTTCCCGCCATCTTCAGGTTCATTTCCCGCAGATTCTCTTCCATGCTCTTCGACAGCACAAACAGCGTCGTAAACATCAGCGTTGTCAGCATAACCGCAAATACCGCCACCAGATTCCGTTTTCCGTTGGCCCGGAAGCTTCGGCTCGTCAATGTATATAAAATCGATTTTCTTTTTTTCATGATGATTCCCTCCCTGCCAGAACCACCGCCGGTCAGCGGCGATTCCAGGAATGCTCCTTATTCTCTCTGATATGATTTATGCGTTCACAATTTTCCCGTCTTCAATTCGAATGATACGATCCGCCCTTTCGGCGATCTCCGGGTTATGGGTTATCATCACAACCGTCTGCTTAAACATCCGCCCGGTAGTTCCAAGAAGCCCGATCACCTCGTCGCTCGTCTTACTGTCCAGATTTCCCGTCGGTTCATCCGCCAGAATGATCGCCGGTTTACCGGCCAAAGCCCTGGCGATCGCCACGCGCTGCTGCTGCCCGCCGGAAAGCGTATTCGGCATATAATAAAGCTTCTTTTCCAGCCCCAACAGCGAGACCACTTCCCGGATAAACGCTTCATCCGGCTTCTTCCCGTCAAGTTCGACCGGCATGACGATGTTCTCATATACATTCAGAACCGGAACCAGATTATAATTCTGGAAAATAAATCCGATGCGCTGTCTCCTGAATACGGTCAGATCCTCGTCCTTTAATTTGCAAAGTTCGAACTGATCCACCTTCACGCTGCCGCTGCTCGGCCTGTCGAGTCCTCCAAGCATATTGAGCAGGGTGGATTTCCCACTGCCCGATGTACCGATTATAGCGACAAATTCTCCCTGCTCAACAGAAATGTTCACGTCATCCAGAGCCTTCACGATATTGGGCTTTGTCCCATACTGCTTTGTCAGATTCTTTGTTGTTAAAATGTTCATAGCCGTATCCCCCTCTTTTCTTTTTCCGGCAGGCGCGGAGCTTTCGCGCCGTCCGGACTATGCTCATTATAACGAGTGGAAATGGGGATACAACAGAGAAGGTAAAAACTAACATCCAGAATGCAAAAACTAAGATCGAAGCGTCAGAAACACAAAACCGTAGAAAACAGAAACCGAAGAAAATCAGATTTGAAACGACAGAAAACGAAATCAGGCGCCTGCGTCGGGCACCGGAATCACGATTTTCAGGGTAAAAACTCCATCCTCCGATCTGACACTGCACTGACCATCATACCGCTCCACCGCCTTCCGGATATTCGGAAGGCCCAGCCCATGCAGGAAGTCATCCTCTTTCGTTGTTTTCCCGGAAAGCCGCATCGAAGGAGAAACATGATTCTCCACTGCGATCAACAGCATATCCCGGACGCGTCCTGCCCGCACCGTAATCAGCCGCTGTTCCTCCGGCAGCTTTTCACTGGCCTCAATCGCATTATCCAGCGCATTACCAAATATCGTGCTGATATCCAACACCTCCAGGAAAGCGCCATCCTCAAAGGAAACCGCGGCCACGAAATCGATCTGCCGCTCCTGTGCCCGCTTCGCCTTATCCCGAATGATGATATCGACTACTTCGTTTCCCGTATGATAATAATTTTCGTATCCTTCGATCTGATCCTGCAATGTCTGAATCGACCGCACGCTCTGCGTTCCCTGTGCCTCCGACTGCAAAACGAGCAGATGGTTTTTCAGATCATGATAAATGCTCCGCACCCGCTCTTCATCTCTGATCCGGTCCTTATAATAATTACCGCGCCGCTCTAACTCCTGTACCCGCCAGGCATTCTCTGCCGCGCCGCAGATATAGGAAGCCAGATACACACAGCCGAAGCTTGAGAAAAGCGACGCGCCGCAGATCGGATACATGATGATCGTATCTTCCGGCATAAATAAAAGAATTGTAAAGACCGCCACAAAGGAGGCCAGCATCAGCATATCGACAATCAGCCACATCCGCTGTGTCAGACGCGCGGTGATTTTTGAGATAAATTTCCGTAAAATAAGCCAGATTCCAACCCAGAACAACAGCCGAAGAAACAGGGAAAACACAAGAATCCCGTTATCCAGAAGCAGCAGCCTGGGCGACTGCTTCGTTTCCCCCCATGCCGCCTCTGCGACTGCATAAAATACCCGCATGCCAATGTCCCGCATCAGATAATTAATGGAAATCAGCGCCGGATAAAATACAAGAAGAACCGATATTTTTTCGACAAACGTTCCCCGATAAAACACAAGAATATACAGAAAAAAAGCGGCAAGCGTCCCAAGAAGCGCATAGATGTCGTTGGAATATATGATCGCGTCCGCAATATAACCGAATACAAGAAAACCCACAATCCGGACAAGCCAGTTTCGCCGAAGCGGCAGAATCGATCTGAGAATCCAGAAAAAGACAAAAATATATCCCTCCACGAACAGAAAATTCAATGCCTTTAAAAAATGGATCATAAAAGGTCCCCCCAATACTCCGCAATTTTTTCCATAACTTCCTTCCGCTTCGGCTGGCTGATCGGAAGCATTTCACCCGTAACCAGTTCCAGCTCCAGTTTTTTAACGCCTTTTATATAAAACAGATTCACGAGATAGCTCGTATGACAGCGGACGAAATCCTTCTCCTGCAGCTCCCGCTCCATCTCCTTCATGCTCTTATAGCAGATAATCTTTTCCTCCTCCGTATGCAGAAGAAGATTACGGTTGAAAGTCTCCACATAGTGGAGACTTTTTAGAAAAACCTTGTATTTACCAGTATCATTGGAAATTACAATATAAGGGCTGTCATCCTTCCTGTGCTTTTTCAGCCATCCATCCATTTCCGCTTTTAACCGGACATACTTCATGGGCTTGATAATATAATTATCCGCCCGGTACTTGTATCCTTCCAGCCCATATTGGGTAAGCGTCGTCAGAAAGATAATTCCCACCTTTTCATCCATCTGCCGGATGCGTCCCGCGGTGTGCAGACCGTCCACCAGCTTCATCTGAATATCGAGGAAAATCAGATCAATGGTCGTATCGTACTTTTCAATCAGTTCCAGTCCGTCATAATAAACACTTATCCTGATCTCTTCGCCGCTTTCCCCGGCATATCGTTTCAGCAGTTCCGTAAGATGCAGGACGAATTCCTTTTCGTCATCGCAGATCGCAATATGTATCATCTTCATAATCTCCATTCTACAGGAGTGCGCTTTTCAGCACCCTGTAATTATCTATCTGAAAAGACTGCCGGACCGGCCGGCAAGCAGGGACCGGATCAGCCCGCAGGTTTCTATCCGGGCTCCGGGAGGATTGTCACCATGCTCCGAATCATAAGAATAATCCTTCAGGAGCTGACATGGGAACTCTTCACATACGCCGCAAAAAGAAATCTGTTTCTTCCGGGCGCATGCCGCAACCGGACAAGGCTCCTTCTCCGCATGAAAAGGCATTCCCTTCGTGGAAACACAGCCGCCGCACTGACAGGGTTCCTTCCATTCACAGTTCGTGCAGTCCAGACCACAATAGGTCGTGAGCAGAACTTCCTGCTGCTTTTTCTTACTGAGACCCCCAAGCACTAATTGATAAGACTTATCCATCATATCCTTCAACAGATCATCCGGCACGCATCCGTCCGGATTGATGGAATTCCAATGCACCTTATTACAATAGTATCCGGGAATAATATCCTCATACTGCTTTCTCCAAAATTCACCCTCCACAGGTTCCAGCTTTAATGTAATATAATAAGGCTTATTATCCCTCGTGCCATCCAGACATATGGCAACAAACATCTTTCCGCCGATCATATAGCGAATCCAGTTCCATTCCTCTTTCAGGTCTTTGGTGACCCCCGGTTTTTTCATCAGGTATTCATCAATCCATGGGTATTTCATGCGCTTCCTTCTCCTTTCGTGTATGATTACAATGCTTTCCTCCGAAACTCTCCTCTTATAGCAGGGTTCTGAGTGACATACAATAATACACACCCCTTTCTTTCCTCCTGCCATTTACCTGTCAATGAAATTATAAATAAGCCTGTTTTTACAGTCAAGATTCAGATGTTAAAAGGTGCGGTACAAAATTCTTGCATGGTAAAGATCAGATCCGAAATCTCCTAAACAGCTTTTTCACAGTAAATTCTGTCCGAGAGTTCTCCGTTTCCACACTTTCGAATTTATGGTATAATGAAAAAAACACATGTCATGCGGTTCATGTTTTTATTGACCATGAACTGATGGGAAAACCAATTTCTTACATAGAAGATTGAGACGATAGATACGGAGAGAATAAAATGGATATACAGAAATTCTGGAAAGCTGTATTACAACAAAATGCCGAAGAAATACGGCTGTTTTTTGAGGATACGGCTTATGTAAACTGGCATTGCACAAATGAGCATTTTACCGTGAATGAGTTTATTCGCGCTAACTGTGAATATCCCGGACAGTGGGACGGAATTGTTGAGAGAATCGAACAAACCGGCAATTTGACAATTACGGTAACGCGGGTATTTACAACGGATCGCGATCTATCATTTCATGTAGTATCATTTATAAGAATTGAAAATGATAAAATCACATCTATCGATGAATACTGGGGCGATGACGGTATGGCTCCTCAATGGCGGGCCGGAACAGGAACTCCCATCCGCTGAGTTTTCAGGTGTCCAAAACAGCACCACATTCATAAGGCGGATATTCCGGAAGTTATATATTCAGCAGTATCTCATATGGATTTATGATGATTTCTGCCTGTATCAGCCATATCAATATGATGGATATGAGTAATCCCAAAAGCAGACTGAATATTTTTTTCATATTTGTCGGAATAACCGCTGACAGTGAGAGCGACATGCATAAATAAGCAATAGACAGCAGGAACTTATCTTTCGCACTATAATATCCTTCCGTACAAATAGTTAAATACCATTCCGTAAAAAATAAAACAAAAGGTAATGAAGCAATCAAATTTGCGTAATATTTATTTTTATGTATCAACCATATCAGAAAACCGCCAAATGGAGTAAGCATAGCGATGATTCCCCATAAAATCATCTGCGATTTTGGAAAAAAATTTAAAAGCAAAACCGTATATCCATAATACGCAGACAGCATTCCGATAAAAAAAACAAAGGAACGAACCGCTGCAAGCCAGGGTGTTTTTGAACGAACAGCTATTAGCGCAGCCACCCAGACCCATATCCCAAATCGTCCCATGATATCGGCAAATATGGGAAAATAATACAGAAGGTTCCGTCCATCTGCAAATTTTGCAATGATTCCTAAAACAATGCCGGTAATAAATGGCCAAATGAATAAACGTTTATTCGAGTCTTTTGACATTTATTTCTCCTCTGTAGATTTCGATTGTAAGACCCTCTCTTCATAACCGGATACTGCTTCCAAAAGGGCAGACTGCCATGCACATCGATTGTACTTTACCAGATTAGTTTCCTTTTGTAAATTGAAATCATCAGATATTTCTTACATATTTAAGTCAGGGACATGCATTTTTCCTTCAACCATTCTTCGAAATCATTTTTCATATGTATGAAATTCTTTTTCTGATCCACCAAATATGTATTATTATGTTTTGCAAATTCAGCAAGCCAGTTGTCCAGATCAACATCCTCTTTATATGAATAAGCCATCATTGTCAATAATGATCTACGATTTTCATCGCGCAAAAGTCCGGAGCCGTCCTTAATCGTTTTACTTGTCAGATCATTTAATGACTCATTGTAAAAGTCCACATTGCCGTTTACTTCTTCTATATCCATTCCCAGACTTTCAGCAATAAATTGCTCATCAGAAATCCGGTCATTCTCATTCGCTTCAATATGTAAAAAATCCAGCATCAGATTTTCAAGCAGATCTAACTTATCTATGATAACCTGTTTGTCCTTTGTACTTAAATCTTTATCAATCTCGTCAAACAGCTGCCCCTTTTCATTTCTCCGGCTGTCTCTTAAAACATCGCTAAAATCTCTGAGAAAATCGGCAAATTTCTCATCATCCATTCCAAGCTTTGTAAACCTGTCAAACAGAGTAAGAAATACAAACGAATCTTTCTTATTAAAAATAGCCCTGATATCTGATGTAATTACCTTTTCCAGCCTGTGTAAGTTATCCGAAAATACATTAAATTCTTCTTCTGTTGCATGTTCATTGAGATATTTAAAAGCAGGCTTCGCCTGAGCCTTCCAATTGTCAAAATGATTCATACACATCATTGTCTCTACGATCATTCTTTCAACTACGCCTTTGTTTTTATCTTTTTCAGAATAGACGCTGCAATCCACAAAGAATCTGCTGTCCAGAATTTTACGAATACGGCCTGCAAATCTGTCAATATAGGTAAATGCTTTTTGGTCCGTATTCATGGAAACATGATTGTTATATCGCTTAATATATTTTGATATAATACGACTGTCACATTCCTCATGTATAACCGTTTCTATTTGATATTCGTTAAATTTTTCTTTTAATTCTTCCGGAAGTTTATCAAATGTCTTATTTTTAATATCAAATATTGCATCTTCGTATATAATATTCCCCGCCTCATCCGTTTCTTTTTTCTTATAGGGAATCCTTGAATTCTCAATAGCCGAAGTTATCTTGTGATTCATATGTCTGAATTTAATTAACGCAGCAGTTCTGCAGCCGCCATCTACAATATGCAATTTTGAATTCGCTTCTTCACCAAGAATAATCGGAGGCATATAGTCATCTGTAAGAACGGTTACCACAAGTTCATTGATCTGCTCATTATTCCATGCAAAATTTCTCTGAACATCCGCATTATTATCAATATCTCCTTTCATATTTTTCTTTAAATACATTTCCAGTGTATAAGTCTGTTTTCTGGGCCTTGCCATTTTCTTATTCCCCCAATTATTCTTAAATATGCAATACTAAAACAAAACCGAAACGTTCCTGTATGAGCGGATCGCCGCACAGCAATCAGCATATTGTTTCTCATTTATATGTAATTCCGCTTTAACCTCCCCAGGAAGATAACCGGCTATGCTGAGCCTCAGAACTTCCTTTTGAAGAGTTGAAAGCCTGTTGAGATAAGTCAGCATTCTTCTGCTATACCCCGCCTCATCTTTTTCAAATATTTCCCGTTCAACGGAAAACGAATCGGCAATCGTATCTCCAATCGTAGAATTTTCATCACCGTCAATCGGTGTGTCAATAGAAATTGACATTCTGTCTGCCTTACGCTTCTCACGATTTCTTCTTGTTATTTCTGTTTTGATTTTATTAAATAAGCAAAAATATAGAAAGGTGTCAAACGACTGAGAGCCATCATATCTTCTCATCACATCTACAAACACCTCATTCGCCAAAGAATAGAAATCATCCAGATCCTTATCCGATATCCCGCCAAATTTCAGTAAAATACTGTCAACTATCTTATGAAGTTTTCTGGCATTGTCAGCATAATATGCCATTAATATCCGGTCCATATTGATACCCCTCTTTCATCGTTTTATATTTTATCTGTTTCTACTTTTGTCAGACATTTCCATAACATCCATACATCTTCCACTATTAATCAGCCTGCTTTGAAGTTTGCAGAATCGCTTGAAATTACTTGACTTTAAAGAATCAAATATGTAAAATAATGATGAGCGCAATTCTGCGTTTCAAATTCTGGCCGTTTCGGCGTTGAATTTGTGTGTATGTATGAAGACCTGTTCAATTCAGAGGTGCTGCCAACACCGTTTGCATGATTGAATGGGTCTTCTTATATTCACCTTACAATCCCAAGTATAGAACATACGTTCTGTTTTGTCAATATAAATATCGAATGTATGTTCTATTTTGATTCAATTACGGCACTTCCTATACAGCTTAATACAAATATAATCAGCAAAAGCGATACATCTGAATAAATTGTACCGCTTTTCGTGTCCAATATTCCGGACTCAGACAATCTCAATGGTTTCGTAGCCAAAATGAAAAACAAGTATCTGTAATGACAAACCATATACATGTCTCACAAATCTAAATATCCCTGAAATATCTCCAGCTAAATAGAGAACTTTATAATGCACACGCAAAACGACCAACACAATGGTCGGAAAAGGCAATCAGTAACCTGACACGAATTATAATTTTTCATTTATAATTCCAAAACCGTCAGTACCAGCCACTATCCTGCCATCAAAAGGAGAAATAAAACTATGACACAGAAATAACAAAAATTTATCAAAAGCAAAGGAGAAAAACAGCTCATGACAGAAACAATTTACAAAACAGGACGATATAAACCGGATCATACAAAATTTGGAGGGATTATTTATCCTTCGGATTTCAACACAGATTACAGAGGAAAAAACAACACAAAGGGCTCTCCTGTCGCATCCCGTATCGCATATGATTTGCGATGGGAGCAGGAAAGATCGAAAAATACACATGATAACAGGAAATGATTACAGGTATAAAAAAAGAAGCAGGGAGGGGTAACACTTGAAGAATCATGGAATTTATATACCATCTGTTGATGCGAAGGATATTTATTTATCAATGCACTATATTGCAGATAATCCTGATGGATACAATTTAAAGCTCGAAAATGGACAGTATAATTTGCGGAAATTTATTAATACATTTGATTACAGCCTGGATTTGATTCAATTATCAGATATCTATTACAGGAAATACAGACGGAAGGATTTTTCTTTTAAAATAAAGAAACATTCCTATTCCATAAAGGTAATCAATCTGACATTCAGATATTCCGTAAAGGAATGGAATCAAATGAACAAAAATACATTTGTGAAGTTTGGATATGATTATCGAAATCTGATCTTTGAGGATTGCATCGCTAAAAATGAAGACGGAGAAATCATCGGTATAAAAACCGGAGAAAAAATAACATCGGCATGTGATATACTGCCTGAATACTTTGATATAGAAGATATTGAAATAATCGATAAAAAGGATAAGACAAAAGTGAAAGAAACTCAAAAACAATACAAAAAAGTGAAAGAACCAAAAACGCTTAAAACAAGTGCGGAATTGCGAAAAGACCTTTATAAAAATGGTTTTATCTGTAATGGTATGAAATACCGGAGAATGAAACGCTCTTCCGGTTCCGCCCGTATTGGAAAATGTTTATTTATTCATGAACCATTATTTAAGCCAATCCTGAAATTCAGTTCAGGCGCTATTGTTTTAGACGAAGGCCAGGAAGTTGATTTAGCCGCTTACGAAAGCTATATATCGCTGCCCTCCAGCAGTATTATTGACACACTCTCGATTTCACCGGAAAACATTTTACTGATTGATGATTATGAAAGCATCTTTAGAGAAGATGTCATTGAAACACATAATGAGAATGGCTGGCTTACCACATCCGAAAAGAATTGCGAAATCTCTAATAGTATCTGGGACGGACAGTCACTGATCGATGTCTCATTAATGGGAGAATATTCCTGTTATGGAATGGTTCTGTTAAGAAACCTTATGTTCAAATCCTGCTGCTTTAACTGTAATATTCAACAGTGGTTTCAGGATAATCATATTACCTGCATTTCTCAGTTGAATGGCCGGACAAGAGCCAAATATATAGAAGACATAAAACTGATCACTACGCCAAGCAGCATTAAATACCTTAAATTTGACACGTGGGAGAATTGGCTGGATCATCTGTATCCAAAATTTGGAATTGTAAAGCATGATAAAAAGACACATTTCTTTGACGGACGATTCGTGCGGACACATTATCAGTTAATCAATACGCTTCAATTATCTCAAAATGAAGTGAAAGAGTTTTTACAGGATTCATTGGATTTTGCTCAGATGCTGAGAAACAATCCGGCTGTTGTCAGGTACTACATTAAATATCCTGATATTGATGAATTTGAGCCGATGTCAGAACCGATGTCAGCTAAAAACGATGTTGTTTATCATCTGATGTGCATAAATGAACGTTTTACGGAAACAAAGTATTATCAGGAGTTCCTGCATGATTTATTAGCCTCGTATTACAAGAATCTGAAAAACGGACATGTGTATGTTAATGGCAACTACTCCACTCTCCTCGGAAACCCGATGGAAATGTTACAACAATCTATTGGTAAATTTAATGGAGAAAGTCAAATGGGAACTGGAAATATACATAATATAAGATTTGAATATAATAAAATTTTATTGGGATCGAGAAGCCCCCATGTAACAATGGGAAATATTTTACTGGCAGTCAATAAAGAAAACAGATTAATTGATCATTATTTTAATCTGACTGAGGAAATCGTATGCATCAATTCTATTGGCGAAAATATACTCCAAAGATTATCCGGAGCCGATTTCGACAGTGACACAATGCTGCTTACAGATAATGAGATACTTATAAGAGCCGCAACACGCAATTATAATACCTTTAAAACTCCGACATCTTTTGTAACCGCCAAAAAGGTAAAGCGCTGTTATACTCCGGAGGAGCAGGCTGATTTAGATATCAGAACATCAGTAAATAAAATAGGTGAGATCATCAATCTGTCTCAGGAACTCAATTCTTTATTATGGGACAGGATGTATCGCGGCGCCGGGTATGAAGATGTAAAAGAATTGTATTACGATATTTGTCAATTAGATGTTATGTCCGGAATCGAAATTGATAAAGCCAAAAAAGAATTTGACATAAATAATGTAAAGGAACTTGATAAACTCAGAGAAAAATATAAAGAAGAGCTCAGCGACGAATACAACAGGAAGAAAATGCCACACTTTTTTGCCCATATATCAAGGCAAAAGGGATATTACAATCCCCAAAAGAAAAATTACTGCAAATATAATACCTCGATGGATTATCTGCAGACGATCGTCAATGGATTCAAAATCAGGAACCCATATAAGAAAGACTGGCTGCCCTTCGTCTCAATTTTAGATAACTCCGGATTCTACAGCACACATGTCAATCAAAAGCAGATCAATAAGATATACAGTATATTAAAACGGTATATCTCTGACAGGAAAAATATATTTGGAGCGGAATCGGATAAAGATGACCGATATGAAAGATCAAAAATATTGTATGAAAATCTTTTATCTGATATTAATAATGAAACGATTGGCTTTTCTACTTTATATAGATTGTTAAGTTCATTGGAGAATGAAGAAAACCGTCAGATTAAAAACACTTTATTACAGGTCTTATTTATGTGCGGCAGCGAAAGTTTTAAAAAAGCAATTATAAGCTCCTCTTCTGAAATCAAACAACTATATGAAGGTGGAAATGATATAAAATTGTTCAACATCAGCTTTGGGATTACAAAAAAAATGATTGATTCGCAAATTTAGTCTTTTTTTTGAAACTCATATGAACGTTTTTTTTATTCTGCATAGGAGAGGGTGGCTTTCAAATACGCTTTTTTATGAATGCTGCTCTCCTGCAAAATATCTGTGCTTTATCTTTATAACAAAGGAGGATTCATAATACAGGAAAAAATTTATTACAGCCAAAAATATATTATCGATGAAATACATAACAGGACCGGATATTCCACTGATGATGTTACAAGAATTTTAAATTCGTTAAATGATGTAGTAAGGGATAAATTCAGCGATGCGGATGACTATGTTGAAATCAAAATATTTCCCGGCCTGAAAATAACTTCACAATATGTATTACCGGAACAATCCAGGTCTAATTTAAACATTGCAAATATGAATTATATTTTGAGTTTAAAAGCTGCATTCAGTGATTATTTCAGAAAAGAGATAAGAACACTGCATGATCATATGCTTTAAAATTTATCAATTACAGCATCCATAAAAGAGAAATAATAAATATAACATAACTCACCTTAGTTGGGAAAGGAGTCTCGAAAAATGAGAAAACTCAGTATTACAGAAGCGCTTAATGAACTGAAATTATTCGATTCGAAAATCAGAAAGGCAATTGCCAATGCCGCTTTTTGCGGAGCCGCCAAAAAATCGGCAGATACGGTTGGAATTGTCAGGAAAGAAGATTTTGATGAACGTGCAAAAGCTTCGTATCAATCCGTGACGGATCTGATTGCAAACAGAAACACCTTAAAATCTGCTATCGTCAAATCAAACGCAGAAACAATGATTACAGTGGACGGGAAGTCAATGACCCGCGCAGAAGGCATTGAACGAAAGAATTCTATTAAGTATGAAGAAAAATTACTTGCTGAGATGAAAAAGCAATACGAAGCTGCTACTGCCAATGTAAAGAGAGAAAATAAGAAAATCGATCATAAGGTGGACGAGTTCATTTCCACCCTGGTTGGCAGGGATTTTACAAAGCAGCTCTCAACAGAGGATCAGGAAGCTGTTGAGAAACCATACCGTTCCAAAAATGAATTTGAATTCATTGATCCTATTGGAATTTTTGATAAAATACTTGCATTAGAGGCTGATATCGATGGCTTTAAGTCCAATATTGACAGTCAGCTTGTATTATCTAATGCTACTTCATTTATTGAGGTTGATTTTTAAAACATGAAAACTGATCGGACAGTAATAAATTTTCATATACAAATATTGAAATAATCTCGCTTACTGATGAATCAGTATTGATATAAATACAGGTGATAAAAGATCAAAAATCAACATTCAAAACTCAAAATTCATTTATAACGCAGACAGATAACCTGTCTGTTTGCGAAATATGACACATTTACTGTTTTCAGACGTTATGGAGGAGGTGATATTTCTGGCAAACAGTGATTTGATATCTCATTTGAAATCAGCGGTAACAAAAGAACTTCTTAATGATGAAGCTTTGTTTTATGCCATAGACAGCAGCGAAATAACGGATTTCACAAAGGCGGACCTGTTAATGTATAAGCACATTTTCCCATATCACAGAAAGACAGAAGACACTACGGACGCAGGCACCTTCATTACCTTTCAGGTACATATTCGTGAAATGAGTTCATGGGATAAAAGATGGATATCAGTAATTCTTGAATTTTATATATATTCTCATGATTTTCACATGGAAGTCAATCATAATCCGAAAACTTCAGATAACAGAAATGATTATATTGCAGAGCTGTTAGATAAAAAATTTAATGGAAGAAGTTCTTTTGGAAATAATGAAGCTCCTGAAAATGATATCCATTTATATGACAGTTTAGATCTGACCCTGAATGAAGAAGATGCTACACCACAGGGGCTTCTTTACCGTCATTTAATGTTCAGAACAAAAGACCTGAATCATATTCCGTGTAATCAGAAAGGTTGGTGATTGTTTGTATCATGATGAGCTGGCCGTATATCGTGGAAAAGATTTTACTGTTTCAGAGCATATAAAAATCCATCAGGTAACACTGGATGAGATATATGCTTACGGGGAACAGGATTATTACAACATGATATATAATCTTACAGCTACTCCACAAAGTATGAAATCTGAATTATGGGATATGGAGCCAAGAATAGATTACACTGAAATAACTCCGTTTGAGTTATTCTGTTATATGCTTCATGGCCTCTATTCACAGGATAAAACATCAATTATATTTGGTGATTTAGATTTAACCAAATTCAAAATTGCGAATCGAGAAGACAATGGCGATTTAATGCTTTTGCAGATTATAAATGGTAAACAGGTGATCATCGATGAATTTACCTATTATGTTATTACAGATTTTCTACGACAGGTTCATCTTATTGCTAAGGATGAAAAAATGCCCGGAAATAATACCACAAAAATGATCGAAATAGAAGATGCAAGAGCAGAACGTCTGAAAAACAGGAATACGGAGTATCATTCACAATTAAAGAATTTGATGTCTGCAATGATTAACTGTGAAGAATTTAAGTATAATCATTCAGAAGTCTGGAATATGAAAATAAATGCTTTTACGGATTCCGTTAAAAGAATCCTTAAAATAAAAAATGCAAATTTACTACTGCAAAGCGCTTATTCCGGCTTTAGCGGTGTGAATCTAAAAGATGTTAAAAAACAAATAAACTGGCTGGGAGAACTTGATTAACAAGTTTTTCATGCCTGAAATTAAGGAGGAAAAAAATATGTTTAACCCGAATGAATTAGTTTTGGAAAGAGTAAGATCCGTTGAGGAGTATGATCCTGCCACAAGTGAATTGCTGGGACGATATACCCAGATTGAGGAGCCAAGCTTAAAGACAAGCGCCGATGCCCAGGAAGTAACCGATGCTATGGGTTCCACCGTAGCAACATTTTATAAAGCGCAGAAAGGCAATTTCAGTTTTAATAACTCGTTTTTCTCACTTGACCTTGCCGCTTCCCAGTATGGTACCGAAAAGGCCGTTTCGTCAGATGAGAATAAGATTATCATGCCCGTATCGGAAGTAATTACAATTGGTGCGGATCATACTGCAATTCTGAAATATGTACCTGTCGGAACCGTTGGCGCAGAAGTGAAATATGTAAAGGTAATTAACGAAAATAATACTTTTGGTGATACCTATGAAGTTGCCGCTGCCGCCGCTGATGGCAAATTTACAATTGACGCCGCCACTAAGACAATTACGCTTCCGGATGGGGTAACCGGTAAGGTATTCGTTAATTACGAAAGAGAAACCGTACGGGCGGCACAGGTTACAAAGAGAAGCGATAATACGCCGAAAATCAAGACTCTTTTGATTCACGCTATTTTCCATGAAATCTGTAATCCCAACGTAATTTATGCCGGCGTAATCCGCTGCCCAAGAGCACAGATTGACCCTTCCAGCACCGAAGTAACTTTAAGCCCTGAAGGAAAGCACCCTGCATCTTATATTTTACAGAGAGACTACTGTGATGAAGGCGGCGTTCTGTTTGATATTATTGTGAGTGAGGATTAATACATTTTGGGCCATATGACAAATAATATTAACGCATACTGCAGCATCTGTAATCAGGGATATTCCTTATGCCGCTCATGTATGAATGAAAAAAGATTCAAACCCTGGCGAACTGTTACGGATAGTCCGGAGCACTATAAAATATATATGGCGGTTCATGGATATACGGTTACGAAAAACAAAAAAATAGCACGAGAAGAATTGCTGAACTGTAATTTATCCGGTATGGAATCTTTTCGCGATGAAATCAAAAAAGCCATTAAAGAAATCATGACTTATGATTAGCATTTAAATTTATATCAACTTATAGGGAGAGACACTATTTATCATTACAGATAGTCGTCTCTCCCTGTTTTTTATGATTCTGAAAGCCGGATGTTGAAAATGAAAACAATACGCGAATTAACAGGAAAGGAAATGTCAGGCGGTGAAAAAATATGCGTGTGTACCTTGACAATGCTGCGACCACAAAATTGTCAGCTTCAATGAAAAAATATTTAATTTCCGTTTTGGATATCTATGGAAACCCCAGTTCTTTGCATTCGGCAGGCGACGCGGCAAAGCAGATTGTATCCAAAACAAGGCAGTCTGTGGCAAAATTTATCAATGCCGATGCAAAAGATATTTATTTTACAAGTGGAGGATCTGCCTCAAACACGTTAGCGGTTCGTGGTTACTATTTAAAGAATGCCTGTCCGGTCTTCTACTCTCCAATCATTCATAAATCGATTTTAAAATGCGTTGAATCATATCCTGACAGGCAGCCTTTAAAGGCAAATTCAGAAGGAATCATTGACATCTGTGATTTGAAAGAACGTCTGGATGCCTGTAACAATAAACCGCTTGTGATAATCGATCATGCAAACAGTGAAATTGGAAGTATTCAAAACATATCAGATCTTATAAAAACTGTTCATTTATACGGTGGAATTATTTATCTTGACTGTACCGGTTCTATTCCCCAGATTCCAATAGATGCAGCATTGTCAGACGCAGATATGATTGGCTTTTCTTCGCATAAACTGGGAGGCTTAAAAGGATGTGGCGTTTTATATAAAAAGAGAACTATAGAACTTGAACCCTTAGTCTACGGAACACAGGAAGGCGGTCTTTCATCAGGAACTGAAAATGTCTTAGGTATTGCTTCATTGGGAAAGACCATCGAACATTATAATTACGCTTCCGTCTCTCCGGCTAACAGGGATTATGTGTATGACTATATTATGAAAAATATACCCGCCTGTTACTTAGTCGGCGCTTCCGTCAACTCCGGAAACAGATTACCGCATAACTTAAATATCTGCTTTAAGGGAGTCGAGGGAGAGTCCTTAATGATTCTGTTGGATATGAATGGAATCCAGGTTTCTACCGGATCAGCCTGTAACAGTCAGGATATGACGCCATCCAGTGCCCTGTCTGCCATCGGTATGAATGAAGAGGATATTCACAGCTGTATCAGATTGAGCTTCAGCGGTGCGGAAAGCATAAAGGAATTAGATTACGTAAACGAAAAACTAAAGCAGTGTGTTGAAAAACTCAGAAGCTTCAACAACGAATGATTAAAGACGATCCTGATGCGGTCGGTTAGGAGGAATTTATGGAATTTTCAGAATTATTAAATTATTGTCTGTACATTGTTCTGACGGTTATTTTACCTGTGGCAGCAAAATATGCCGTCGATTTCATTAAAGCCAAAATAAAAGAAAGCAATATTATAGCTGATGCAATGAAAAATGAAGAGCTGAGCAAAATTATTGAAGGCGCTTTATACGATGTCATGGATGCTGTTCTGTATGTAAATCAGGTATATACAGATTCTCTAAAAGCAAGCGGACAGTTTGATAAAGCTGCTCAGAAAGAAGCATTTAACCTTGCTTATGTGGAAGCCATGAATATGATTTCCGATACAACGAAGAACGTTATTGAACAGCTTTATGGCTCTTTCGACAAGTGGCTGAAGCTAAAAATTGAATCTTCTGTAAATATGGCAAAAAACAGTAAACCTATTGCCGGCTGACACCGGTAACAGCATAAAGGAATTGGAGGCAGACTATTGTGAACAATCTTGAATTAATGAATTTTGCAATAAGTAAAATCGGAACACCTTATGTTTATGGCACAAAAGGAAATATCCTTACTCCCGCTCTTCTTCATTCCTTATCCGATAATTACCCGGCAATTTTCACGAATACATATAAAAACAAAGCGGCAGCATTCATTGATAAGGTCTGTACGGATTGCAGCGGTTTGATTTCATGGGCTACCGGCATTTTAAGAGGAAGCGCAAACTATTACGATACGGCGACTGAAAAAGGAAACATTCAGACGATTCCTGAAATATGCGGGTTGGCCGTTTATAAAAAAGGCCACATAGGAATTTATATTGGAAACGGAAAGGTTGTCGAAGCAAAAGGAATAAATTATGGGGTTATACAGTCAGATTTGTCCGATACAAAATGGACGCATTATTTATATTTATGCGATATTGACTATTCTTCTGTCCCACAGCAAAATACATCTGTTGTAAAATGCGTTGATGTAAGTTCCTATCAGGGAAATATTAATTGGAATCTGGTTAAATCCGCAGGCGTTAATCATGCAATTCTGAAAATAATCCGCAAAGACCTGAATCCTGATACAAAATTTGAACAGAACTGGTCCGGCTGCCAATCTGCCGGTATAAATGTGCAGGGAGTTTACAATTACTCTTACGCTGCTACAATTGAAAAAGCAAAAACGGATGCCAAAAAAGTTCTGTCCGTTTTGAATGGCAGAAAATGCACCGTTTGGCTGGATGTGGAGGATAAATGCCAACAGGGCATTGGTTCTTTATTAAAAGATATTATCAATGCTTACGGCAGCATCATTGTAAACGCAGGATATGCATTTGGCATTTATACGGGAATGTCATTTTACAACTCGTATATAAAGCCATATGCTTCGCAGATCAAATGCGATAAGCTGTGGATCGCCAGATATTATAACGGTTACAATAAAATGACTGTTTCTGTGGATCCTGATGAACAATATAATCCTGAAACAAGTACCGGAAGAGATATATTTGCCTGGCAATATACTTCTTCCGGACAGGTTTCAGGTATAAATGGGAATGTTGATTTAAGCATTATTTATGGTGATATAACATCATCTGCTCAACTCAAACCAACTGCTGCCGTTTCAGAAACATTGGTTACTCTTCTCGGCAAAATCAACACCAGGTCAGGAAATCTGAATATCCGCTCCGCTCCAAATTCTTCCTCGGCTAAAGTGGGAACATATGAAAAGGGTAAATTAGTACAGCTGACCGCAAAAACCTCAAACGGCTGGTATCGGACTGATAAAGGATATATTTCCGGTGAATACGTTATCGCCGCCAGAGGTAAAGTATTCAACTGCACAAAATTGAATATGAGAAAAGAGCCCGAAACCGCCCCCGATAATGTCGTATCTGTTTTGAATAAGAATGACGAATTAAAGCTTATGAAGCAGACAGCGAACGATTGGTACAAAGTGAAAACAAAAGATAACCTTGTTGGTTATGTGTCAGGTAAATACATTACGATTTTATAAGAAAGGCAATGTTATGGCATAATGAGTGAAATTATAGAATTAACAAAAATAGATTTTTCATCCGTATTGATTGCAGTATCTGCTATTCTTTTTGGAATAAAAGTTATTGTATCTCTTTTTGAGTGGGTGTTTCATCAACTTGGCCTGGAAACTAAGTGGATGAGAAAACAACGTGAGGAACATGATTTACTTATTCAGACCTCTCAGAGTCTTGCGGAACTTAAAGAAAAACATAATCATGATGTAGAAGAATCTAACTCGCACGATGAAAATATAAAAGCAGAATTACAATCTTTTATGTGTGATATGAAAAAATCTATAACCGATACACAAAGCGAAATAAAGCAATTCGCAGAAAATCGAGTGCATGACAGAGAACAATCGTTACAGATTCAAAAAGAATTAACAAACTCAATTAAAGAAATCGCTGCATTTAATTCAGCCAAGGATTTGCAGATTGATCATATTATGGCCGCCCAGCGCGAAGTAATCGCTGATAAGATAAATGATAAGTATAAGTATTACATATCAATCAAAGGTATTCCTGAGGATGAGGTAAGCGAATTTACAAATCTTCATGCCGCATATAAAGGTGTCGGAGGTAATCATAGCGGAGATGCCAAATATGAATATTGCATGAATCATCTTCCGATCATTCCTGTAGAAACAAAACTGCTGACAACAGAAAAAGAGAATTATTAAACCACTGCCGGGGCGCAGATCAGAGCAGCCTGTAGCAATGTATATCTTTTTAAAGGTATTCGCATCATTGAGCATAGGTACATGCCCTCAGGATTTTTTGTATCAACTCCTGTGAAGCAATGTTGTACAGTTCAATGGAAAAACCATTACTTCTTTTAATGACTGCTCCTGCTGATGCAGGCTGTTCCAATTCAACAAAAGATACACCGGAATCTTCGCATACGGACAACAGGCAGGCTTCCCGTACCTTCCGCACACGATAGTAGTTGACCTTATTAATCCCGTGCTGGTTGCATCAGGTTTTTACATCCATGCCGTCAGGCCGGTTCTGGCAGCCTTTGATCTGCTCTGCCCACGTTGCAGACGAACCTGTGATGCTGCTAAACT
>CALDLG010000092.1 GCA_937910785.1 uncultured Lachnospiraceae bacterium
CCGCGGACATACAGATTTTCCTTCACGCTCAGCCGGTCATCCAGACAGTTATTCTGATAGACAACGCCGATCCGCCTCCGAATCTGCCCGTTTTCTTTTCCAAGCGCATAACCGCAGATCTCCGCCTCGCCTTCCGTCGGCGCAGACAGCGTGGAGAGCATATTGATGGTCGTCGATTTGCCCGCCCCGTTAATACCGAGAAAGCCGAACAGCTCACCCTTTTTTATTTCAAAGCTGATGTCGTCTACCGCTTTGGTTTCCTTAAAACACTTCTTCAGATGTGATACACGAATGATTGTTTCCGCCATAATAACCCTCCATTCTTACTCAACATGCGATATTTGGGCGTAAGCACAAATTCGCCTGTGAAAAATTTATTTTTCACAGTAATATCCTGTTTCATTTTTTTCATCATAAGATCCCGCAGGATATATGGCAAGGAAAATGCGGTGAGTGGAACGAAACGGGCAGTAAGATGCAGAATTTCAGGACGGATTCATTTTAAAAGGCACCGGAACAAAGTTCCGATGCCTCTTATGATTCACAATCTGACCGAGATTCCTTTTTCCCGCAGATAACATTTTAAATCCCGGATTTCCATCTCCTTAAAATGAAATAGCGAAGCCGCAAGCGCCGCATCCGCTTTTCCCTCCGTAAAGGCCTCATAAAAATGCTCCATTGTTCCGGCGCCTCCGGAGGCAATAACCGGTATGGACACATTCTCTGAGATTTGGCGGGTCAACTCCAGATCGTATCCGGCTTTCGTACCGTCGCCATCCATGCTGGTCAGCAGAATCTCTCCCGCACCCAATCTCTCCGCCTGCATCGCCCACTCTACAGCGTCGATCTTCATATCGATGCGGCCGCCGTTCTTATAAATATTCCAACCGCTGCCGCCATCGCGTCTCTTCGCATCAATCGCGACTACAACGCACTGGCTGCCAAACTTGTCCGCCGCATCCGCAATCAGCCGGGGATTCATGATAGCCGCTGAATTAACCGATACTTTGTCCGCCCCCTCTCGCAAAATGGCCTTAAAATCATCTACCGTACGGATGCCGCCGCCTACCGTAAACGGGATAAATACCTTCTCAGCCACTTTCCTGACCATTTCCACAGCCGTGTTTCTCGCATCGGAGGATGCCGTAATATCCAGAAAGACAAGCTCATCCGCTCCGGATTTATCATATGCGGCTCCAACTTCTGCCGGATCGCCCGCATCCTTGAAATTGATAAAGTTGACTCCCTTAACCACCCTGCCGTTTTTCACATCCAGACAGGGGATGATTCTTTTCGTATGCATCGGCTTTTCTCCGTACTATATCTTTTTACTTTTTATTTCTTACTCCGTCACTCCGGTTTTATTGACCGTCCTGCTCTTCCTGCACCATCTTTGAGCTCTCCACGCTGCCTTTGAGATCTTCATTCCGCATTCGCTGCTATTATTACTCCGCCTTTTGCTTACTTACCGGATATCTCCAGAAAATTTTTCAGAATCCGCAGCCCTGTCTCCGAACTTTTCTCAGGATGAAACTGACAGGCAAAAAGGTTATCCTTTTCCACGGATGCATGAATACTCACTCCATAGTCCGTCGCTGCTTTTACAATCTCCTCATTCTCTGCCTGCAGATAATAAGAATGCACAAAATAGACATAACTCTGCTCCGGTATCCCCTGAAATAATCTTCCCGTATTCGGATAGGACAGAGAATTCCATCCAATATGCGGAATCTTAAGATCCGATCCTTCAGGAATTCGCACAATTTTTCCCGGCAAAAGACCAAGCCCTTTAACGCCTTCACTCTCTTCACTGCTTTCAAATAACAATTGTAATCCCAGACAAATACCCAGAAAAGGCTTTTTTTCATCCACCGCTTCCCGAATCACCTCAACGAGATCATACTTGTGAAGCTTCTCCATCGCATCACCAAAAGCGCCTACTCCCGGCAGGATTACATGCTCCGCTGACAGAATTTCTTCCGGCTTCCTTGTTATGACGGCCTGCCTTCCCAAAGCCGCCACCGCTTTCTCCACACTCCTTATGTTTCCGGCATCGTAATCGATTACTGCAACCATCGTTTTCACCTTTTATCAGTTATTCTGATGTATTTCCACCGAAACCGGGTCGATATATTTTATTCCGTCCCCGGTTTCAGCGTTTCCCGGATTATCCACTGCTCCGTCAGACGTGCTTCCATCCGTCGTACCATCTAAGGCTCCGTCGGACATATCGCCGTCCATTGTACCATCCGCAGCTTCACCGAACATATCGTCGTCCATCGCATCATCCGCAGTACCGCCGTCCACACTTCCGGTCACCGCATCATTCCCAGTACCGCCGGACACACTGTCATCATCGGCATTCACCGGCATTCCGTCAATAATTTCCTGTTCTTCCGGAAGAACATCCGTTATCCCACCGGCCTGTTCCTCCGCCTGGGCAGCCGTTCCGTAAAGCACCGCCTTCAGTCTCTCCGTATAGACAATATCGTCTTCCGAATAGAGAATATCCACAACATCCGATTCGGAAAGGCCGTACTGCTCGAATAAAACAGCAAGAATTCTCTGGTATACCTCTGAAATTTCATCTGTTACATAATATTCCGACGCTTCCGGCAGCAATTCATAGTATAAAGCCGCCCCCTGTACCAGCATATTCAGTGTTTCAAGCTCCCTGCCCTCCAGTTTCCGGCTGTTCTCGTAAGCTTCTATCTTACGTTCCATCTTTAAGATCAGCAGACATTTCTGATAAATAATCTCCTCTTCTTCGTTCAGGTCTTTACCCAGCAGCAGATCATAGGCTTCTTTATAATTACCCATATCATAAGCAACCCGCGCATCACGTTTTTGCATCTGTTCCGGTATGATAATCGTAAACACGATAATGCACAGCAAAACCGTAAGGCAGGCAAAAATAACGGATATAATTTTTTTCTTTGACAGTTTTTTACCAAGCTCAGGCTTTACTTCCTCTTCATCCACCTCTTTTACTTTCTTCTCTTTTTTAGGTTTTTTCTTCTTTTTCTTAGAAGATTCGTCGCCTTCCTCGCCCTCTTCACCATCCGGGGACTTCTTCCCTTTCTTTTCCTTTACCTTCTTTTCTTTCTTCTTTTTCTCTTTTTTTCCTTTCTTTTTATCCTCGGCACTCAATTCTGCGAGAAGCTCCATATTTTCGTCACCCGCTTCTCCTAAAATCGATTCACCTTCGGCATTTTCTTCTTTTTCCTCGTCATCATCGTCGCTTTCTGTCAAAAATGCAATAAATCTTGCAAAAGCTCCCGGAGTTTTCTCTTTCTTCCCGCCTTCTGCACCATTAGTTTCATCGGAATCCTCTGTCCCTGCCTCTTCCTTCGCTTCTCCGGCGGCCGCCTTTGCTGCCTTTTTTTCTTTCCTTTTCCGCTTTCTTTCTTTCTTTTTCGGCTTTTCTTCTTCCTCAGAAGTCTCTGCATTCTCTTCCAGACCCTCGAGGGAAGCCGCCGCACTGTCGATTCCGCTGTCACCGTCTTCATCTCCGGGGAAAAATGCGAACTCATTACCGTCTCCATTCCCCATATCATCCTCCGAAGAATCGGAAACACTCTCCAACAAAGCCAGCATCTCATCGTCAATTTCTTCGTCCTGACCGGACTGCTCCAGAAGATTGTTGATTTCCGCTAAATCATCCATGCCATTTTCTTCCAATGAAAAATCTTGTGACATTCCTCCAAGATCCGAATCTTCCATAAGTATATCACTGCTTTCAGATTTCCCCAATGACATCTCATCCATCGGCGCCTCTTCCAATCCCATTCCATCCAGGTTCAGCCCATCCAGTGACAAATCATCCAGGCCGGAATCTTCCATGCCCATCCCCCCCATATCAAGGGCATCCAGACTCAGATTATCCGCGTCTGAATCACCTGCATCCATATCATCCAGGCCGATATCTCCAAGATTCAGATCCTCCAGACCGCTTTCTTCTGACGTAAGGCCGGTCAGATCAGGATCCTCCAGTCCAAGATCTCCCAAATCGGAGTCTTCTGTTCCAAGACCTCCCAGATCGGAATCTTCCAGTCCGATATCTCCCAGATCAGAGTCTTCCAGTCCGAGACCTCCCAGATCGGAGTCCTCCAATCCGAGACCTCCCAGATCGGAGTCCTCCAATCCAAGACCTTCCAAGTCCGAATCCTTTGGTTCCATTTCCTCCATATTGGCTTCTTCCAGCGCTATATCATCAAACCCTATATCTCCCGATTCCAGACCGTCCAGTCCAAAATCATCCATTCCCGGCTCTTCCGGTTCCATCTCCTCCATATTGGCCTCCTCCAGCGCCATATTATCAAAATTGATATCTCCCAACTCCGAAGCATTCAGGTCCATATCCGTCAGGCCATCATCCATCTGTCCCAGATCAAGTTCCGAAGCTTCAAAATCCATATCACCCAAATCAGCCTCCTCTAACCCTATATCAGCTGATTCGCTCCCGCCTGCTTCCATGTCGGTAAGAACGTCTTCCGGTCCCATACCATCCAATCCAAGCTCTGCCAGCTCCATCATGCCGTCCTGTCCCGGCTCCTCCAACCCTTCCAGTCCGTTTAAATCCATATCGCCTAACAGGGAATCCAAATTCATCTCATCTGAAGTCAGGCCCTCTGACACTGCTCCATCCGATTCCGGTATTTCGGCAAAAGGTTCCTCCACGGTTACTTCCTCATTCAAATCCGGATGGCTTTCCTCTAATATCAGGGCCTGTTCCGGTTCTTCTCCCGTCAGCATTTCGATAGCGCTCTTTTTCTTTCCGGCTTCATTCAGATTTTTTTCGGCAGGATTTGCAACTTCTCCATTCATCATAGATTTCAATAGATTTTCCAAATACTCTTCGTTTGAACCCATAGCTTCTCTCCAAATAATAGTTTATGTTCAAATTAAGCTTCTCTTAAAGTAAAGCCACCTCTGTTATTTTATCACATACAGCCTGATTAAACAAATCCATTTGCCAAAAAGTTGACAGATTTTTCTTTGATTCCTGTCCCTCTGCCACTCATGTTTTCTCCCAGCTGATATAAAGTGGGATGAACACGATATAAAAAAGCCTTTTGATTATAATGAACAATTTTTTCAAAAGGCCATCTGATAATCGACGGTATCCGCATCCCCGCTCCCAGTTCAATCAGGCACACCTTTTTATTTACGGTTCCCTGAAGCCACTTCATATAGATATTCCATTGCTGCAGATATCCCTCTTCCGCATATCTGCTGACCCCAAGCTGATTGAACCTTTCCGGCCGGCCACATTTACCACACACCGGCTCCTTTAGTTCTTCCAGTCCGGTTTCTCCCTTAAAATATGAAAAAACCTTTGCATATGTTTCTCTGTCTGCTTCCGTTAAATGTCCGTCACAGTTATCATCACACTGCATTCTGCGAAAACCGCCGCATGGCGTTACAATCCTGTCTTCACGGAATCCATAATGATATACAAAGTCATCTATCGCAATGGATACGATAAAATAGTTTTTGCCCTCCAGCAGTTTTTGCAGGTTTTGATAAGCCTTTATTAATTTATCATCCGGAAAACATTCCAATGACATTTTCTGCAAAAAAGGAATAATCCATTGGTACTTTTCCAGGTCTCCTATTTTCTTTTCAATCTCCTGATACCTTTTATTTTCAAGCAAAATATCCCAATCATACTGAAACTCTTCCCCAATACCGACCAATATCATATCAGACTCATTACACTTCGCAGCTATCTCTGACAATATATGCTCCATAATTGCTTCTCATACTTTCCTTTCATTTCCGTATTTGCTTTTCAAACAGTATAAAAGCCGGGACTTCCCGGCTTTCATATCTCTTTATTTCAATACCAGTTTATCGACTACTCTCACCAGATTACCGATTTCCGGCTTGGAAAGCTGAGCGTTAGCGCCTAATGCCTCTCCCTTTCTCCGCATTTCATCATTTACAAGGGAAGAAAAGATAATAACCGGAATATCTTTCGTAGCATCATCATCTTTTATCAGCTTCGTGAGACGGTGGCCGTCCATAATTGGCATTTCGATATCCGTAATGACACACTGCACATGGTCGTTCAGAGTGCCTTCCTCTTTACAGTCTTTAATGACATCGTAAGCCTGCTGTCCGTTTTCCGTATGGATAAGATTCACATATCCTGCTTTATGTAACGAATCTACGATCAGTTTATTCAATAACGGAGAATCCTCCGCAATCAAGATCGGAATATCATACCGCCCTCTTTCGCCGAGCTCATCAATTTCCGTCACTTTCAAACCGGTTTCAGGATTAATGTCCGTCATAATTTTCTCAAAATCCAGAATAATAATCAGTCTGCCATCCAACTTAATGATTCCGGTAGAAATTCCTTCCTCCGCTGAAGAAACCGTAGAATCCGGTTTAATAATATCCTTCCATGATACTCTGTGGATACCTACAACGGAATCTACATGGAATGCAACATCCAGCTTGTTAAAATTTGTGATAATAAACAGGCCGCCTGCGCTGGACTCTCCGCGCTGCAGACAGTTCTTCAGATCTATCGCCGTAATCATCGTATCCCGTGGCATAAAAATTCCTTCTATACTCGGATGCGCATTGGGGACCGGCGTAACATCCTGATAAGTAATAATTTCCTTGATTTTCGCTACATTAATCCCATAAGCATTGCCATCCAGCTTAAATTCAAGTACCTCTAACTCGTTCGTTCCATTTTCAAGCAGAATCTTTGTATCCATGTAATCCACCTCGCATTATATTTTCTGACAGCAGTAATAAATTAGGTATATTATATCATAGGTTGTAATAAAAAAAAACACTATTTACAAAAAAGTGTAAATAGTGTTTACTCATACCCTCAAAACCAAATACCAAAAATCTACATCCATTCTCTTCCTTCTTCTG
>CALDLG010000093.1 GCA_937910785.1 uncultured Lachnospiraceae bacterium
GGAGAGATTGAGCGGCATACGAAAGAATTGCAGGAAGTGCAGGAAGGCTTGCAGCTTAGCAAAGAAGAGGTGGAGCGTAAAAAAGAAAGCATTCTGGAAATTGAAAAGACCATTCTGGCTTCTCATACGACGCAGAACGATACGGAAGTAAAGCTGAAAGAGGATATTGCATCCAAGGAAACACTGTCTGCAAAACAAAAGAACTTTTTTACGGAAAGAGAAGCGCTTTCCAGACAGATGAGCGCACTGGATAAGGAAGTATATCGACTGAACGGCCAGAAGGAAAAACTGGAAACCTCGATTGAATCCCAGATCAATTATATGTGGGATGAATACGAGATCACGCTGTCGGATGCGGCATCCATGCGGAATGAGGAAATGTCGGACCTGCCATCCATGAAGAAGGACATTTCCAGACTGAAGGATGAGATCAGGAAACTGGGAGATGTCAATGTAAATGCCATCGAGGACTATAAGAATCTGATGGAGCGGTATACTTTCCTGAAGACACAGCATGACGACCTGGTGGAAGCGGAGCAGACGCTTCTCGGCATCATCGAGGAGTTGGATACTTCCATGCGGAAGCAGTTTAACGAGAAGTTTGCGGAAATCAACCGGGAGTTTGACAAGGTATTTAAGGAACTGTTCGGCGGCGGGAAAGGCACGCTTGAGCTGATTGAGGACGAGGATGTGCTGGAGGCGGGCATTCGCATTATTGCGCAGCCGCCCGGAAAGAAGTTAGTCAATATGATGCAGATGTCCGGTGGGGAAAAATCGCTGACGGCGATCTGCCTGCTGTTCGCGATTCAGAATCTGAAGCCGTCGCCATTCTGTCTGCTCGATGAGATCGAGGCAGCGCTTGATGAAAATAACGTAGGACGTTTTGCGAAGTATCTACATAAGCTGACGAAAAACACCCAGTTCATCGTGATTACGCACAGACGCGGAACGATGGAGAAAGCGGACAGGCTGTATGGTATTACGATGGAGGAAAAAGGAATATCGACGTTAGTCAGCGTAAATTTAATCGATAAGGAATTGGATGATTGATGAGTGAAGAAAAGAAAGGTTTTTTTGCCAGATTAAAAGAAGGATTAACGAAAACAAGAAATAATATTGTGTCAGGGATCGATTCCGTTTTTAACGGCTTTTCCCATATCGACGAGGATTTCTATGAGGAACTTGAGGAAATTCTGATTATGGGCGATATCGGGGTTGCGGCAACGGAAGAAATTCTGACAAGACTGCGGGAACAGGTAAAAGAGAATCATATTAAGGAGCCGTCCGATTGCAAGGAATTTCTGATTAAGAATATCAAAGATCAGATGCAGGTGGGCGAGACGGCTTATGAATTCGAGAAAAAACCATCCATAGTGCTCGTGATCGGTGTCAACGGCGTTGGAAAGACGACCTCCGTCGGGAAATTGGCGGGCAAGCTGAAAGAGCAGAACAGAAAGGTCCTCCTGGCGGCGGCAGACACGTTCCGGGCGGCAGCCGGCGAGCAGCTGTCGGAATGGGCCCGGCGGGCGGGTGTGGATATGATCGGAGGCAAAGAGGGCGCGGACCCGGCCAGTGTGATCTACGATGCGGTGGCGGCGGCGAAGGCGCGGAACGTCGATGTGCTTCTGTGCGATACGGCAGGGCGTCTGCATAATAAGAAAAACCTGATGGAAGAGCTGAAAAAGATCAACCGCATCATCGATAAGGAACTTCCGGATGTGCACCGGGAAAATCTTGTCGTTTTGGACGGAACGACCGGCCAGAATGCCTTACAGCAGGCGAAGGAGTTCAATGAGGTGGCGGATCTTACGGGCATTATTCTGACGAAGATGGACGGGACCGCGAAAGGCGGTATTGCAGTGGCAATTCAGTCCGAACTGAAGATTCCGGTTAAATATATCGGTGTCGGAGAGACGATCGACGATCTGCAGAAATTCGATGCGGAACAGTTTGTGAATGCGTTGTTTGATGTGAAAGAGCAGAGTATGCCATAGGAAAAGAAAGGGGCAGGAAGATGGAGCTTACGTTAGAGAAATTTGAGGAAGCATGCGAGGTTGTGAAAAAGGTCACGATGGAGACCAAACTGGTTTACAGCGATTATTTCAGCGCACAGACGGGCAACAGGGTATACCTGAAACCGGAAAACATGCAGTTTACCGGGGCTTATAAACTGCGGGGCGCTTACTATAAAATGAGCACGCTGTCGGAGGAAGAGAGACAGAAAGGACTGATTACGGCTTCTGCCGGGAATCATGCGCAGGGTGTTGCTTACGCGGCCAAATGCTATAACGTGAAAGCGACCATCGTTATGCCGACCACCACACCCTTGATCAAGGTTAACAGGACGAAAGGGTACGGAGCGGAAGTGATTCTTTACGGGGATGTTTATGATGAGGCCTGTACTTATGCATGTCAGCTGGCGGAAGAAAAGGGCTATACGTTTGTGCATCCCTTTGATGATCTGGATGTGGCGACAGGCCAGGGAACGATCGCAATGGAAATTATCAAGGAGCTTCCGTTAGTGGATTATATTCTGGTGCCGATCGGCGGCGGCGGACTGGCGACAGGTGTTTCCACACTTGCCAAGCTGTTAAACCCGAAGATTCAGGTGATTGGGGTGGAGCCGGCAGGCGCAAACTGCATGCAGGCATCCGTCAAGGCCGGAAAGGTAATGACGCTTGACAGTGTCAATACGATTGCGGACGGTACGGCGGTTAAGACGCCGGGAACCAAAATTTTTCCCTATATCAGCAGAAACCTGGACGATATTATTACGGTGGAGGATGAAGAGCTTGTCGTAGCCTTTCTGGACATGGTCGAGAACCATAAGATGATCGTGGAAAATTCCGGTCTGCTTACGGTAGCGGCGTTAAAGCATCTGGATATCAGAAACAAAAAAGTCGTTTCGATTTTAAGCGGCGGTAATATGGATGTCATTACGATGTCTTCCGTAGTACAGCAGGGACTGGTTCTGCGTGACAGAATCTTCTCCGTGTCGGTGCTGCTTCCGGATAAGCCGGGCGAATTATCGAGGGTGTCCGAGGTGATTGCGAAGCAGAGCGGAAATGTCATTAAGCTGGAGCATAACCAGTTCGTTTCTATTAACCGAAATGCTGCGGTAGAACTGCGTATTACGATGGAAGCCTATGGAACGGAGCATAAAAATCAGATTATTCAGGCGCTGGAAGAAAGCGGTTATAAGCCGAGAGTGGTGCGGGCAAGCATTTAGTCCGAGAAGTCGGACATTTCTGCTTTTCCCATTCACGGTAAAAAAGAAGCCGGCGGTGAGAATGCGGCAAAGGTCCATGCGGCCGGAAGCGTTTGGATTTACAGGAATAGAATGCCGGATAATCCATATACTGTAATTTGTGGGATATGCGGTAAGAGAAGACGCAGGCATGGAAGAGACGTATCCGCGGACGATTATCGGGTTCATCGAGGTGGACGGGAAAGGATCGGGATGAAAAAACAGATTCTCAAAAATTATATCATGATTACGCTGATGGCTTTTTTTAATGCGGCGGCCATCAGTCTGTTTATTGATCCCCATAATCTTGCGCCGGGCGGCGTGACGGGTATCGCGATCATTATCAGCAGATTTGTGCCGGTGGAAACGGGTACACTGATCTTTGCACTGAATATGCCGATTCTGTTATTCTCGATCTGGCAGTTCGGAATTCGTTTTACGATATCGACGATTTATGCGACCGGAATGATTTCCGTTTTTACCAATCTGTTAGCGCCCTTAGGACCGGCAACGGATGATATTCTGCTGGCGGTGCTGGCCGGCGGCGTTCTGTATGCGATTTCCATCGGACTGATCATGAAGTCGGGTGCAACGACGGGCGGTATGGATATTATCGTCAAATGGCTGCGGCTGAAACTGCCTTACTTAAAGACGGGAGTGCTTTTTTTTATCACAGATGCTATAATTATAAGTGTATCGGGTATTGTGTTCCGGGATCTGGATGTGGCGCTGTATGCGGGAATCATTGCGGTGGTCAATTCCTTTATGCTCGATCTTGTATTATACGGCAAAGACGAGGCGAAGCTGCTGTATATTATCAGCGACAGGGCGGATGAGATTACGGACAGGCTTTTAAAGGAGATAGATATCGGCGTGACGCAGATCGAAGGCAGGGGAGCATTCAGCGGGAAAGAAAAAAAGGTGCTGATGTGCGTCGTGAAAAAGCCGGTATCACCGCGGGTTGAAAATATCGTAAAAGAAGAGGATGCGGAGGCTTTCATGGTCATTACGAGCGCGACCGAAATTTTCGGGGAAGGCTATAAGAGTTATTTCGGAGACCGTTTTTAATTCGGAAGAGTGGTCCGTAAGAGGAGAAGATATGCGGGGAAAAAAGGTACGGATGAAAAGAAAGAGCAGAAAACAGCGCAGGATCGAGAACAGTATTTTGTTCGGTTCCATTATTCTCTGCATTGTGACGCTCTCGGCAGTGACGATTTGTCTGATTTTGTTTTTTAATTATCGGGCGGCTCAGCTGGAGGCGGTCAGGATGCAGGAAGAGATCGCAATGCTGAAGGAGAATTATACGCAGGAGGAAGTGGATGCCATGATCGCCGGAGAGAAACAGAATGCGGCGCTTGCGGCTTCGGAAGAAACGGAGGAAAGCATTCTTTCAAGAATGAAGGAGCTGATGCTTTCCGGTGACGGCGCGGTTAATATGCTCCGCCAGTTTTTTCCGGATGAAATCGTGCTCGTAGATAATAATCAGTATTATTTTTTCCCGATTCAGGATCACCTCGCAAAGCATGCTTATCTGCCGGAGAATTTTATACATACGGAGGATGAGCTGATCGAATATTATGAGAATGGAGAGCTCATTTCTCATAAGGGAATCGACGTCTCCAGATACCAGGAGGAAATCGACTGGTCCGATGTTGCCGGAGACGGGGTGGAATACGCTTTTATCAGGCTTGGAATTCGTGGTTATACGGAAGGCGAAATCAAGGAAGACGAAACCTTTGAAGACAATATCAATGGTGCGCTCGATAACGGAATCGAGGCGGGCGTTTATTTCTTTACCCAGGCGACGAGCGTTGAGGAAGCGGAAGAAGAGGCGCAGTACGTTCTGGATGCGATTGAGCCCTATGATGTGACATATCCTGTCGTGCTGGATGTGGAAGCGGTGAATCAGGATAATGCCAGGACCAAAGATCTGACGAAGGAGGAACGGACGGAATACTGCATCGCATTCTGTGAGATGATAAAACAGGCGGGCTATACACCGATGATCTATGGCAATCTGAAGTCTTTTATGCTGCTTCTCGATATGGAAAAGCTGGAGGATTATGACAAATGGTTCGCTTATTACGATGATCAGCTGTATTTTCCGTACAATGTCAGAGTCTGGCAGTATACCGATACCGGCAGCATAGACGGTATTGATGCGGATGTGGATATCAATATCAGCTTTGGGAAAATATCCGGGGATTGATAGCTGTCTGCTGGTGGAGACGGGAAGGAGCGGGACCATATTTGAATGAAAAAAATCTGGCGCAATATGAAAAGACCGGTTTTCTGGCGGAATCCTGTAAACTTTTTCATATAAAAGACTGCATTCAGAAAGAGTTTCCGTTTCATTATCATGATTTTTATAAGATCATTTATTTTGTGGATGGAGACGTCAGTTATAAGATCGAAGGGAAAACATACCGGCTGAAATCGCATGATTTCGTTCTGGTGGATTATAACGCGATCCATAAACCGGAGATCAGCGGTAATATGCCTTATGAGAGGTATATTATCTATCTGTCGGGTGAGTTTATGAATCAGGAAAGCGGATCGGGGGAATGTCTGAAGCGCTGCTTTGAAATGGCAGGGCAGAAGGGGAACCATGTTCTGCATTTTTCGCCGGGAAGTTATGAAGAGCTGCTTGGCTGTCTGATGCGGATTGAAACGGAAGAACGGGGAGAGCGGGAATATTTGCGTGACAGAATGTTAGAAGCCGCTTTTCTGGAATTTATGGTGTTGTTCAACAGAGCCTGTATCGCTCAGCCCAAGGCATTTATTACGACTGCCGTTTATCATGAAAAAATTGTGGATGTTATATCCTATATTCAGGCACATCTGACGGAGGATATCAGTATTGATTTTCTGGCAGATACTTTTTTTATCAGCAGATATTATCTGATGCGGCAGTTTAAGGAGGCGACGGGCTATTCCATCCATCAGTATATCAATGAAAAACGCATTCTGGAAGCAAAGCGAAGGATTCTGACGGGTGTGCCGGCATCCAGAGTCTGCTATGACTGCGGATACTCGGATTACTCTACATTTGCGAGGCGCTTTAAAGAGATTGTGGGCGTTGCGCCTTCTCTGTTGAAGGAAAACAGACAACGTGTCTGAGGGAAGCGCAGGAAAGCGATATCCGGAAAGGGGAGTCCGAAAAGCGCCGGAAAGTCCCGTCCGGTAAGTTACAGTCCGGAAAAGCCCGGTAAGTTTCATGGAAAAACAGTTTTCATTTTTTCGGAAGTTTGTTACAATATAATTGTATGGCAGGAACGGAATGAAATAAAACTATATAAAGCAGGTGCGGTGCACCGGAATGGAGGAAACATGAGATATTTTTTTGAATCCAAGGTCGAGAAGCGTGATAAGGGATACATAATCGATCTTCCCTTTAACGTATGGGAGGTATGTAAGCAGAGAGACATCATTCAGGGTGATCTGGTTCTGGATAACAAGATCATCGACTGTGAGCTGCATCCGAAGGAAAAGGGAAATTATGAAATTTATATTGCGGATGAAGAGGCAGTGAATGTGGAGCTGGGAATAACGCATAAGATTCTGCTGCATGTTACGGGTTCGCTGATTCGAATGGATCAGAACAGTCCGTACAGCTTTGACAATCCGGTCAGGAAAATTGACAGCATTGATGTCATCAAGCTGCCGGAAGACGGGCTTTGCGGTCAGGCCTGCGTGGCCATGCTGGCAGGCGTTACAATTGCCGAAGTCATCAGCGTTATGGACTGCCGGGAATGGCAGGCTACGATGGGGCGCGTAATTTCCGCCCTGAACTATTACGGGATTGACCATACGGATATCATTATGTATACGGAGGGAAGAGATACGGTGCTGCCCAAGTGTGCAATTCTGATGGAGAGAATGGGACGTTTCTGTCATTATCTGGTACATTTCGATGGAAAATATTATGATTCCCATGCGGGCATCATGTCCGAGTATGATACGAGCAAGCTGTTGGGATATCTGGAAATTAAAGTGTGAAAGGCGAAGCGGACTGCTAAGCCTGCACAAAATACAGATTGAGAAATTCCAGAATTTGCTGCGTAAATATGGGGGACGGTATTCTTCCTGCCGGTATTGACAGATGAATATCGTCCTTTTTATCTACCGGGGTTCAGGTGTCAAAAGGTGCGCTAAATAAACTGTAAAGACAGATTGCACAAAATATTCCCGCAGCTGTCTTGCGCAGGAATATGAGATTTTCTT
>CALDLG010000094.1 GCA_937910785.1 uncultured Lachnospiraceae bacterium
ATGATCTAACCTTCATGTTAAACCCTCCTTTCAAAAAAGACCGTTTTACATTATACCATAGAGATATCCCTTTTGCAAGACCTTTTATTTATCACGCCAGATAATTCGTCCTTTGGAAAGATCATAAGGGGACAACTCCAATGTTACCTTGTCGCCGGGTAAGATTCTGATAAAGTTCTGACGAAGCTTACCGCTTATATGTGCCAATACAACATGCCCGTTTTCCAGTTCTACCTGAAACATGGTATTGGGCAGCTTTTCAATTACTGTTCCTTCGATTTCAATCACATCGGCTTTCGACATCTGTTACCTCCTGTTTTCTACTTTGTGGTGCTCATCCGATACTGCTTCAGTACCTTCCGAATCTGTGCGTCATCTGCCAGACCTGTCTTTATCCGCTCCGGCAGTTCCGGTTCCGGATATTTCTTTATGATCTGAATATGTTTCTTATTTTTTCTTTTCGGCTTTTCCAGTGTTCTGCTTCTGCCATCCACCAGATAAACATATTCCGTTTCTTCCTTTATTATGATATAAACCGCATTTTTGTCATGGCCAGCTTTCGAACTGGCGAGCATTCCCGTCATTTTCCACCTGCGCCTTTCTTTCCCGCCTCTAAAGAGGAAGTGTCAGAATTTCCGGTTCACCGTCGGTAATCAATATCGTATTCTCGTAGTGCGCGGAGTATGCCCCGTCAGCCGTTACCACCGTCCAGTCATCATCCAGCCATTCCACCTCGGCGGTACCCATATTGATCATCGGCTCGATGGCAAGCGTCATTCCCGGCTGCAGACGCACCCCTTTGCGCCTTTGCGCAAAATTCGGTATCTGCGGTTCTTCGTGAAGCTTCGTTCCGATTCCATGTCCTACAAGCGCCGTTACGATTCCATATCCATAAGAAGTAACATAAGCATCAATCGCATTAGATATATCGTAAAGATGATTTCCCGCTTTCGCGTTTTTAATTCCTTCGAAGAAACTCTGCTTCGTTACTAAGATCAGCTGCTCCGCCTCCGGGCTGACCGTTCCGACCTTATGCGTTCTTGCGGCATCCGAATGGTATCCTTTATAAATCAGTCCCGCATCCAGGCTTACGATATCGCCCTCTTTCAAGATATGATCCGCATGTGGAATTCCATGCACCACCTCGTCATTCACAGAGACACAGATGGAAGCCGGATACCCCTGATAATGCAGAAAGTTCGGTGTACACCCAAAGCTTCTGATCAGTTCCTCTCCCAGCTTATCAATATCCTTCGTGGACATTCCCGGATGGATCGCCTTGCCCAGCTCTTCGTGCACTATGCCAAGCAGTCTTCCCGCTTCTCTCATCAGATCGATCTCTCTGGCAGATTTAATTGTAACAGCCATTTTACCCCTCCATGCCTCCAGGATTAACCGAGAATATCCGTAATAGCAGCAAACACATCCATCATATCCGCCGTTCCGTCAACTGTCTTCAGAATATTCTGTGCGGTATAATACTCGATCAGAGGCTGTGTCTGTTTATGATATACGTCAAGCCGGTTCTTTACCGTTTCCTCCTTATCGTCATCGCGCAGAATAAGCTCTTTACCGCATCTGTCACATATTCCTTCCTGTCTGGGCGGAATATGTTCTATATGAAAAGTAGCGCCGCATGAAAGGCAGGCACGTCTACCCGACATTCTCCTGATAATATTCTCATCCGGTACTTCTACGTTAATTGCATAATCAATTCTGTCACCAAGTTCTTTGATGGCCTTATCCAAAACTTCCGCCTGCGGAATCGTTCTCGGGAAACCATCCAGCACATAACCGTTCTTACAGTCATCCTGTGCCACTCTGTCAAGCAGTATCCTGACCGTCAACTCATCGGGAACGAGCGCTCCCTGATCCATATATTTCTTGGCCTCCATGCCAAGCTCCGTACCATTCTTTACATTTTCCCTGAAAATATCCCCCGTCGAAACATGAGGTATTCCGTATTTGTCAGCGATCATCTGCGCCTGTGTGCCCTTCCCGGCCCCCGGCGCGCCTAACATTATAATCTTCATAATTTATCCCTCTCCCTGACTACCTGACCCTTCACCAAACATCAATCTTTATGGTATAGATAAAAATTCTCAATAATTATTCTCCACAAACGCGGGAAGAATCGCCGTTGGCGATTCTTTCACACGAAAAGCTGTCGTAAAACGACAGCTAGATGTTCTTAGGCAGCGCATCCTCGGATGCGGTGTCTTAGAACATCTTTTCGTGTTGTCTTTAGAACATCTTTTCGTGTTGTCTTAATCATTCAAAAATCCTTTATAATTCCGAACCATCATCTGAGACTCGATCTGCTTGATCGTTTCGAGCACAACGCTCACGATAATAATGAGGCTCGTTCCTCCAAAGGATACGCTCGCACCGAAAATGCCATTAAAGAAATAAGGCACAACACATACGATCGTAAGTCCGACCGCTCCGATGAAGACGATATAGTTCAGGATCTTCGTCAGATAATCGCTGGTCGGTTTTCCGGGTCTGATTCCCGGAATAAATCCACCCTGGCGCTTCATATTATCGGCAATCTCAAGCGGATTGAACGTAATGGAAGTATAAAAATATGCAAAGGCAATCACCATCGCCACATATACCACCAGACCGATCGAATATATCGGCTGATTCGGGTTACACCAGTAGCTCGAATTCAATCCTTTTAAAACGCCTCCCCAGAATCCTGTTCCGCTGATATTGAAGAAGGAACAGAAGATTACCGGAAGCTGCATCAGGGAAGATGCGAAGATAACAGGAATAACACCAGAAGTATTCACCTTTAACGGAATGTTCGTGCTCTGTCCGCCGACCATTTTTCTTCCCTGTACCTTTTTCGCATACTGCACCGGGATTTTTCTTACGCCATCATTTAATATAATGACAAGAATAACCATACCGATAATAATTGCGAGAATAATCAAAGCCGCAACGACTGCCTTGGCAATTGATTTTCCGAAAACAAACTGTTCAAACAGCTGGGTAATATCTGCCGGCACACGGGAGATAATATTAATTGTCAGGACAATGGAAATACCATTTCCCACACCGTTTTCGGTAATTCTCTCGCCAATCCACATCAGAAACGCACTGCCTGCTGTCAAAGCCACAACAACCGTAAGAATGCTGAATACATTATACGTTTCAAGCAGACCCTGACGGCCGAAGCCAATCGCCATCGCCGATGACTCAATCAAAGAAAGTCCAACCGTCACATAACGGGTAATGGACGCGATCTTTTTTCTTCCATCCTCTCCGTCACGCTGCATCTCTTCCAGCTTCGGAATTGCAATCGTCAGAAGCTGCATGATGATGGAAGACGTAATATACGGAGTGATATTCAACGCCAGAACGGACATTCTTAAGAAAGAACCGCCCGTAAAGGCATTAAAGAAATTAAATGCATCTCCGGTCTGCTGCTCGAACCATCTGGCAAAAAAGGTTCTGTCAACGCCGGGAACCGGAAGCTGTGATCCGAAACGGATCACAACTAACATTGCGAATGTAAAAAAGATCTTCTTTCTTAATTCTTTGATTTTAAAAGCATTTTTTAGGGTTGTAAACATTACATCACCTCTGTTGTTCCACCAAGTGCCTCGATTTTTTCTTTCGCGGATGCGCTGTACGCATTTACTTTCACATCGAGTTTTTTGGTCAATTCTCCATTTCCAAGGATTTTCACGCCATCACGAGGATTTTTGATAATTCCTTTTTCCAGTAACGCATCTACATCAACCGTAGCCCCATTTTCAAATACTTCCAGCGCATTCAGGTTAATCGCAACGATTTCCTTAGAGTTTCTGCACTTGAAGCCTCTTTTCGGAATACGTCTGTATAATGGCATCTGACCACCTTCAAAACCGATTCTCGGTGCGCCGGAACGGGCCTTCTGACCCTTATGTCCCTTACCGGCCGTTTTACCGTTGCCTGAACCATGTCCGCGGCCTCTTCTAAAATTATCACTGTGCTTGGAACCTTCTGCAGGTCTTAAATTTGATAATTCCATGCTAACTATGCTCCTTTCTCTGTCAACTTCCGATTATGCTTCTTCCACTTTGACCATATGTCTTACTTTCTGAATCTGGCCGCGTGTAGCGCCATTATCCGGCAGTTCAACAGTCTGACCTATTTTTCGAAGTCCCATTGCTTCGATCGTCGCTTTCGCTTTCGGAATCTGGCCAATTGTAGATTTAACCAATGTTATTTTTAACTTCTTCTCTGCTGCCATTTTTATATCCCTGCTCCTTTCTCAGTCTTTTGCAATCTGACCTTTGCCTTAAGACATAACCTCTTCAACAGATTTGCCGCGGTTCTTAGCAACTTCTTCAGGAGTCTTTAACTGACTTAATCCTGAAATCGTAGCAAGTACGACATTCTGTTTGTTGTTAGATCCTAAAGATTTCGTACGGATATTGGAAATGCCTGCAAGCTCACATACGATACGGGCAGGACCGCCGGCAATAATACCGGTACCTTCCGGAGCTTTCTTTAAAAGAACAGAAGCGGAACCAAACTGTCCGATAAAATCATGTGTAATACTGTGATTGGGATCGAGTGCAACCGTAACAAGATTCTTGATTGCATCCTCTTTTCCTTTACGGATAGCCTCCGGAATTTCGGTTGCCTTTCCAAGTCCGGCGCCTACATGTCCGTTGCCATCTCCTACTACTACCAATGCTGTGAAACGGAAGTTACGACCACCCTTTACAACCTTAGTAACACGTTTGATAGTTACAACTTTTTCAGTCAGTTCCAACTGGCTGGCATCAATGATTGTATGTCTCATGTGATTTTGTCTCCCTTCCTAAAATTCTAATCCAGCTGCTCTGGCTGCATCAGCTAAAGCTGCAATTTTACCCTGGTATATAAAGCCGCCTCTGTCAAAAACAACCGTATTAATACCTTTTTCAATTGCTCTTTTGGCAATGATTGTTCCTAAATATGCCGCCGCATCAACGTTATTGGTCTTTTCCAGTTCCGCCTTTACCTCTTTTTCAAGGGTAGATGCCGCAACCAGCGTGTTTCCAACTGTATCGTCAATAATTTGAGCATACATATGATTATTACTTCTGAATA
>CALDLG010000095.1 GCA_937910785.1 uncultured Lachnospiraceae bacterium
ATAGCCGAGACGGTTTGCAACTTCTTTTGCTTCCTGTGCCGTATAAACGGTACCTCCTGCCGCCCTGGGAATTTCCGTTTCTTCCAGAATTTTATCAAAAAGTTCCCTGTCTTCGGCCGCGTCCACATCCTCCGCCTTCGTTCCGAGAATCGGCACACCCATCTTCATCAGGCTTTCCGTCAATTTAATCGCTGTCTGACCGCCAAACTGAACGACCGCTCCGTCAGGTTTTTCAATATTGACAACATTCTCCACGTCTTCCGGCGTCAGCGGCTCAAAGTAAAGCTTATCCGCGATATCAAAGTCTGTGCTGACTGTTTCCGGATTGTTATTGATAATAATCGTTTCATAGCCTTCTTTCGCAAAAGCCCATGTCGCATGAACAGAGCAGTAATCGAACTCGATCCCCTGCCCGATACGAATCGGACCGGACCCCAGCACAAGCACCTTTTTCTTCGGATGCGTTTCCTCCACTTCCGTCTCGGAACCGAAAACGGAATAATAGTAAGGCGTCGTCGCCGCAAATTCTGCCGCACAGGTATCCACCATTTTAAACGCGGCGATAATGCCGTGATCATAACGCATCTTTTTAATTTCTTCTTCCGTTTTCCCGGTCAGTCTCGCGATGACATTATCCGGGAATTCCATTCTTTTTGCTTCCTTCAGAAGTTCTACGGTAAGCGGTCCCTTTTCCAGAGCCGCCTCCATTTCGGTCAGAATCGCAATCTTGTCAATGAACCAGATGTCGATCATTGTGATATCGAATATCGTTTTATAATCAATGCCTTTTCTGATCGCTTCCGCGATAATATAAATTCTCTGATCATCTACGATTTTCAGGCGTTCTAACAGTTCTTCTTCGGACAGTTCAGAGAAATCATAACTTCGTAAGCAATCCACATGCTGCTCCAGTGAACGGATTGCCTTCATGAGCGCACCTTCAAAATTATCACCGATGCTCATGACCTCTCCGGTAGCTTTCATCTGTGTCGTCAAAGTACGTTTTGCCGTAATAAACTTATCGAAGGGAAGCCTTGGAATCTTCACCACGCAGTAATCGATCGTCGGTTCAAAGCTGGCGTATGTCTTTTTCGTAATGGCATTCTTAATTTCATCGAGCGTATAACCAAGTGCGATCTTAGCCGCCACTTTCGCAATCGGATAGCCGGTCGCCTTGGAAGCCAGCGCAGAGGAACGACTTACACGCGGATTTACTTCAATCACACAATATTCAAAGCTGGTCGGATGCAGGGCGAACTGCACATTACATCCACCCGTAATCTCCAGCTCATTAATGATATTCAAAGCCGCGCTCCGCAGCATCTGGTATTCCTTATCTCCCAGCGTCTGCGCAGGAGCAACGACAATGCTGTCACCTGTATGAACGCCGACCGGGTCCACATTTTCCATACTACATACGGTAATGCAGTTACCCGCTCCGTCACGCATCACTTCATATTCGATTTCCTTCCATCCGGCGATGCAGCGTTCCACAAGCACCTGCCCCACACGGGAAAGGCGTAAGCCATTTGCCAGAATTTCCTCTAATTCCATCTGATTATGCGCGATGCCGCCGCCGGACCCGCCCAGCGTATACGCGGGACGCAAAACAACCGGATAACCGATTTCATTCGCGAAATCGATTCCGTCCTGAACATTTTCCACCACCAGCGACGGTGCGCAGGGCTCTCCGATCTTTTCCATTGTCTCTTTAAATTCCAGACGGTCTTCCGCTTTTTTAATCGTCTTAGCGGTCGTACCAAGAAGTGTAACGCCATGCTCTGCAAGAAAACCGGATTCATCCAGCTCCATACCCAAATTTAAGCCCGCCTGTCCGCCCATGTTCGGCAGAAGACTGTCCGGCTTTTCCCTGATAATGATCTGCTCAAGCACTTTTGTCGTCAGGGGTTCGATATATACCTTATCCGCAATATCTCCGTCCGTCATGATCGTCGCCGGGTTGGAATTGACAAGTATAACCTCCATCCCCTCTTCCTTCAGGGAACGGCAGGCCTGTGTTCCCGCATAATCGAATTCGGCCGCCTGTCCGATTACAATCGGACCGGAACCAATTACCAATACTCTTTTTACATTTGGATTTTTCGGCATCTTACACCCTCCTCATCATCGCTATGAATTTATCAAACAAGTCCTCCGAATCCTGCGGCCCGGAGCATGCCTCCGGATGGAACTGTACGGTAAAAATATTTTTGCCCGTATAGGAAAGTCCCTCATTCGTACCGTCGTTGACATTGACAAACATCGGTACGGCCACTTTATCATTCAGTTTATCCGTATCCACCACATATCCATGATTTTGAGAAGAAATGTAGACCCTGCCGGTCTCCAGACTTTTCACCGGATGATTTCCACCCCGGTGTCCATATTTCATTTTGAAGGTATCCGCGCCCGTTGCAAGCGCCATCAACTGATGCCCAAGGCAGATTGCAAAAATGGGAATATCCGTATCATATAATTTTTTCAGTTCCGCAATGATCTGAGTACACTCCTTGGGGTCCCCCGGCCCGTTGCTCAGCATAATGCCATCCGGTTTCGCGGCAATGATCTCCTCCGCCGTCGTAAATGCCGGATAAACCGTTACGTCACAGCCCCTTGCCGCAAGCGAACGGATAATATTGTTTTTAGCCCCAAGATCAAGCAGCGCCACTTTTAAACCCACGCCGTTTACTTTCTTAACGGTGCTCGGTTTTTTCTCCCGTATTCCCTTCGCATAGTCTTCCGCATTAAAATGAGAACTGCCGCTGATCGGTCCATTTTCCGCAATATCCTTCGTTCCGGCTACATCATATTTATCTTTACAGGTTACAAGTTCTACAACTTTTCCGACGCTGTACGCTTTTAATTTTGGAAGGATTTCTTCTGACTGATAAGATTCATTCGTTGTAATCATACCGTTCATGGTACCCTTTTCCCTCAGAATCTTCGTCAGGGCTCTCGTGTCGATACCCGCAATCCCCGGTATGCCGTTCTTTACAAGAAAATCCTGAATGGTCATATCACATCTGAAATTGCTTGGAATTCTGCTCAGTTCCCTGACGATGAATCCATCCGGCCAGACACTGTCCGACTCCATGTCTTCAAAGCAGATTCCGTAATTTCCAATCAGCGGATACGTCATGCATACAGCCTGTCCCGCATAGGATGGGTCCGTCAGGACCTCTACATAACCGGCCATCGAAGTATTAAACACGATTTCACTGATAATTTCCTTCTCAGCGCCAATATGAATGCCTTCAAATACAGTACCGTCTTCCAAAATTAAAAATGCCTTCATTCTTATAACCCTGCTCCTTTCCTGAATCCTCTGCGTAATCGTTTTATTATAGCACAGGCTTTTCCATTCTTCAATCATTTCTGTACCTGTATTATCAGCCTTTATTATGAGCCCCTGTATTTATCAGCCTGAAAATTTATTTTCGGCCTATTCGTCCAACAGATCAAAATACACCATCGTCACAGCCGGAACCACCGGCTGCTCCTTCACCAGATCCCCCGGAAGCTTACAGCTTCCAAATAGCTGTCCGTATACCTGAATCACATCGCCCGCAAGAATCAGCATATCATCCTCTTCCCGGTCATCCCTTATAATATAATAGCGGGTAATGCCCTGTCCATCCTCTCTCCTGCACAGATAATATATATTTTCATCAAAAAGACCGCCGTCCACCTGCTCCACAACGGTCAGCTCCTCCGTAACCGCAGCGTTCAGATAAGTCTCCTGACTGCGCAGCAGCTTCTTATAATCGACACGCCGGCAAATCTCCCGGAATTCTTCTTCGGTATAATCGGACATATCCGCCTTTTCCTGACGTTCCTCCTCCGTTCCTTCAAAACCCTGTATTTCCGACCGGCCGTTCTCTTTGGCCCGCACCTCTTCCGACATCCGGTCTTCTGACGCTTCCTGTGAGTCTTCCATAAGCAGACCGCTTTCCTCCTTCATCAGGGCTTCCGGCAGCGATTCGCTTTCTTCCTCCCGCAGCGCTCCTGACATCCGGTCTTCTGTCGCTTCCTTCCCATCTTCCATAGACAGACCGTTTTCCTCCTTCATCAGGGCTTCCGGCAGCGATTCGCTTTCTTCCTCCCGCAGCTCTTCCGGCAATCGGTCATCTGACTCCTCCTGCAACGCTTCCGAAGACCGGTCATCCGGCTCCTCCTGTGCCGCTTCCGAGGACCGGTCATCCGGTGCTCCCGGCGCTTCCTCCTGAGACAGACCGTTCTCCTCCTTTATCATGGTTTCCGGCAGCGACTCATCTTCCTTCCCCGGCGCTCCTTCCGGCAACCGGCCGCTTTCCGTTTCCGGCAGTGCATCCGGCAGCGGATCGTCCGCCGTTTCCACAGGCGTGTCATTCTCAGCCACCTGCACTGATTCCACAGCGACGGCTCCCCACTCTGTCACAGAGTAGACCGCAAAATAATAATATACTCCCGCCGCACCGGCCGCCAGCAGAAATAACAGCAGAAATATCCACTTCTTCTTTAACCGCTTCTTACCGTTCTGCCGTCCTTTTTCCCCTTCCGCTTCTTCTGTTATCTGCCCATCCTTCTTTATGACTTCCGCCTCTTCTTTTTTCTGTTCGTCCTTCTTTATGAATCCCATATTTCCTCTCATTCCGCCACAAAAGCTGCGGCTTTGTATCTTTTAACCTCTCTAAAATCAAACGCAGGCCATTTGGCCTGCGTCTATTATACAATAAAATATTCTTTCTTTACCAGAATTTTTTATGGCTGTCATGATCCGCTGTCATAATTCCCGTTATTGCACTGTTATAATCCTGTTATTCGCGAGGCATACCACCCTGCTGCCCCGCTCTTTTTCACAAGCAGATGACTCCCCTCCGCCAGCGCAATACCGGCAATTACATCGGGCAGCACATGCTGTTTCGTCGTCAGTGTGGAAATGCAGATACAAACCGCCATCAACAAAGAAGCGCCCCGATACCATCCGGGAATCTTTTCATTGTTCCTGACCGCGATAAAACAAAACCAGCCCATCAGACAATGGATCGAGGGAAAAAGATTGTCCGCCGCATCCACGCGGTATACAAACCGCATCAGCTCTTCCCATACGGAAGTTCCTTCAATAACCGGCCTTGTATTCGTTGTGGGAAACAACAGAAAACAAAGCATACAGATGACTTTTGCCAGAAGATCCGCTCCCATAAAACAAAAGGCCCGCTCCCGCTCCTGTCTGCAGCCGATCACATAATTTACGAACCAGAATGCGTAACAGCCCAGATAAATTGTGACCGTCCAGGGCACAAAGGGAATCCATTCGTCGAGCCTGCCGGAGAGATCATAATGAAACTGATCCGCCGTCAGAAGCCGTGTCCCGTTATAGGCTATCACATTGCATAGCAGTGAATAAATAACCGGAAGGCGCATCTCCTTCGGTATAAGCCTGTCCCTTTTTTTCATCCATCAGTCTCTCCTCTTCCTCCATGCCGATAACCTCACCCAGCCGTACCGGCATTTCCCATTGCTCGTTCTGCCTTTCGTATAATGCCTCCCGAAAACGGACGGCGCCTTCCTCCAACAACAGGATAATCGTAGATCCGCCGAATTCAAAATATCCTTTTTCATCTCCCGCTTTCACCCGGCCATGCCGTTTGAGACTGTTGTGATTATGTATCTTTCCGACAAGCAGAGCGCCTACTTCCATCTGAACAATCGTTCCAAACCGCTTCGTCGCAAACGCCTGATATTCTCTGCTGTTTTGCACGAATACCGGCACATTCCGCAAGGCCACCGGTCTGACGCAGTGCAGCTTTCCCGGTATTCTCCGGCCAAAAAGGATTCTGCCGTCAGCCGCATAACAATAACGGTGATAGTCAGACGGCGTCAGCCGGAAAATATAGGCCATGCCGTTTCGAAACCGGTCCGCAAGCCTGTCGTCTTTCAATAAATCCCGCAGGGAATACTTCGTATTTTTAATATCGAAAACGACACCGTCCCTGATTTCCACACAGGACAGAAATCCGTCACAGGGACTGATCAGGCTGCCGTCTGCGGGTGATATCCGTTCCTCCTTCCTTTTTCTGGTAAAAAAGGCATTGAAAGAAGAAAATCCACCCTCCGGTATCTCCATCTCCCGCATATCAATCTGATGTTTCCCCACATACCATGGCACAAGAAACGCTGACAAACCGGAAGAGAGAAAAAATCCCGCCGCCTTCGAAACGCCCGGACATACGAGCAGCTTCAGAAGCATTCTTCCTGGAACCGTATGATACAGAAAATCGAGCACAGTCCGATTATGGGATATGCCTCCCGGACCCCCGCAGGAATGAAACGTTTTCCCGCAAAATCTAAAATGAACTGCCGCAGACCTTTTCATAGCGCATCCCATCCGATCAGAAAAATCATGCCAACCGCTTCTAAAACTCCCAGCAGAAGAATCCCCAGCTTCCCCGGCAGCCCCGGCTTTCTGATTTCCACAGGCAGCAGATAGCCTGCTCCCATCAGGATCAAAAGGACCGGAAAATAAAATATATTTTTGCACAGCTTACGGTCATACAGGAAATAGAGCGCGGGCAGAAATACCGCGATCGTCGTCACCGGAACGCCCAGATAGCTTTTCCGCTTCTCCTTTGTTTCCCGCTGTCTGTCCTCTTCCAGAACATTGAAGTATGCCAGACGAATCAGAGCACACAGGACAAATCCCCCGGCGATCACCCCGATCAGGGCATTTCCGTCAGAAATCATATAAACGAATATACCCGGCAGAACGCCGAAGCTGATCAGGTCGCTCAGAGAATCGATCTGAATGCCAAACCGCTTCTCCCGCTCCATCCGGTTCTTCGTCGCGGCCACCGCACCGTCAAACATATCACAGATTCCCGCAAGCAGCAGACAGAATACCGCATCCTGATACCTGCCGCCGATCGCCTTCAAAATGCCGCAGAAAGCGAACAACATTCCGCCATAGGTCAGTACAACCGTATAATCATAGTATCCAAGTAATTTTTTCTTCGTTTTCATAATCATACCCTCTCTCCTTTGATATGCCTGCGCTTTTATTGTATCAGCCCGAATGCCAGACTGTAGGCCAGAATACACCATGGTTTTCCAAGAATAATAATCCAGATGAACTTTTTACTGTTCATCCGAATCAATCCGGAGAAATAACAGAGAAAATCATCCGGAAATAAAGGCAGCAGGGTAGCGATGAAAAGAAACCAGTCATAGGACCTGCTTTTCTCAATCCGTCTGCTCCATTTCTCGTACTGTTTCTGCGGAAACATGGCCTCCACAAGATTGATTCCATATTTCCGGGCAAGAAAATAAGCAATAATGGAGCCAAGGCTGATTCCGATATAATTACACCAGAAACCGGTCATGCTCCCAAATGCCACAGCTCCTGCCGCGCATCCCAGATATCCTGGCAAAACCGGAACAACTACCTGAACTGCCTGAAAAATCAGCAGGATAAGCGGCGCCGCCAGCCCAAACCCCTTCATGTAATTCTGCAAGGCCTCTACGGAATCAAACTGTTTTTCAAAAAGCAGCTTCAGCAGAAACAACACAAATACGATAAATCCAATGATTACCCAGATTTTTACGCATTTACCCTTACTCATCCGGCACACCCTTCCTTTCTTTCGTCTTTTCCATAACCGTTTCTTCCAATATAAACAATAATTCTTAACCTCCTCTTACTTCTTTTCTTAAAAAATCTTAACCCGTCTCCAAAATTTTCCTTACATATTATAAAACGAAAAAAGAACGGGTTCTTCTTCAAAGAATCCCGTCTTTTTCATAAATTATCGTTTTATGTATCGAAATCTGAAACGAATCCGGAAGCTTTCTTCTTCCTGCCCGCTCACACGTTTCTATATTTTTCCCCGATGGCCCGCATATCGTCCCATTTCGCTTCCATATCCGCCACCAGCTTAAACTGTGTTCTCGCCCGGTCCAGATTATGGCCTTCCCTGTGAATCTTAAAATAAACATCTCCCTCCAGATAATCCGCCAGAAAACGGATGCCACACTCATAGGTCATCAGCCTGGCTCCCATCGGAAGCATTTCGATCTCCAAATCCGTAAGGCTTCCGCCGCAGCCCTCCAGATACCCCTTCGTAAACGCCTCATACAGAGACAGATCCAGTTCGATCTTACGCAGGTCTTTCTCGTCTTCCTCTCCCGTACTCGCTCCGAAACGAATGGAATCTCCGAAATCATAATGGGAAAGTCCGGGCATAACGGTGTCGAGATCGATGATGCAGAGCGCCTTTCTGCTCTCCGCGTCGAACAGAATATTGTTTAATTTCGTATCGTTATGCGTTACCCTGAGCGGAAGCTTTCCGGCTGCAAGAAGGTCCGTCAGCACAGACGTATCTTTTTTTCTTGCGAGCGCAAAAGCAATCTCTTCCCTGACATGCTCTGCCCTGCCCATTCTGTCTTCTTCCACCGCTTTCAAAAATGCCTGAAAGCGGGAAGGAGTGTGATGAAAATTGGGAATTGTCTCATGCAGGTTCTTTGCCGGATAACCGGCGAGCATTCTCTGGAAATTGCCAAACGCTGTCGCACTGTCATAAAAATCCTTTGCGCTTTCCACTTTTTCCAGACAGACTGTCCGTTCAATAAACAGAAACATTCTCCAATAATTTCCGATTCCATCCCGGCAATAATTTTCTCCGGTCTTCGTCTTTACCACGTTGAGCGTCTCCCTGTCCGGATCTTTGCCCTGCGAACCGATCACCTTCCGGAGATATTGCGTCACATGAACGATATTTTC
>CALDLG010000096.1 GCA_937910785.1 uncultured Lachnospiraceae bacterium
ACACCACAGGGCGATTAACACCCTGTTTGCAGAAGAAGATTGATAAAACAACCTATTTAGTCGAGGTACATTTTTCTGCTACCAGTACCCAAAGCATAAAGGATAAGTTAAAGCGTGTTATTCTCCATGATTTAGAGCATGGGCAACACTGGTTGCTGCTATTGCCGCTGTTACTATGCCCGGAAGCCAGTCTTACAGGAAGCTAAAGTCCAAAAACGGATTGCCCAATTTCATATAATGTGTCTACTTTTGTAAATCGAAACTTAACCGTAAATCGCAAAAATTGAACCAATACAACCTCGTATAATGATGCTCATGATTTCCATTACAGCTTTCTCCCTTCCTATTCAATATTTGTATATTCCGATTTATCGTATTTACTATATCGCTATCGGTTTTGGTTTTCAAGTTGAAAGCCGGTAAAATCACGAAAGCTATATCCCAGCAACACTTAATTATACAAAAAACTGCCCGCGCAGTGTTTTCGCTTTCGCCCGCCCCGATATGGGGCCGGACGAAGAGGGGGGGCCTTGTGAATGTTCGCGACCGTTTGCCAAAAACTTCAAAACGTTATATGTCCGCGTTTGAAAAAATATCCCGGAATCCCCCTCTGAAACCGCCATTTCAAATAGCGTACCATTCGCTTTCCAGCCTCCATTCACTACGGGTTAATTTATTCCTTACCGGTCTGCTAATCCCACTTTCATCCCGCAAAGTGCGATTATAACTATCTTATGAATGTGCAAACGCTATCAAAAATATCGAAATTCCACCATTTTTGTCGAATAACCTCCAGCCTCCCTATATTGACAAGAATCTGCATTGATGGTAAACTTTCATAGATATATGGATACTCGGAGTAGCATGCGCATTGGAGCGGAATGTAAGGCGCGGAAACAGAAAGTGGGACAAAGCTGCCTCTGGAAGTTTTTACCACGTATAATGTCGAAGCGGTGCATGTACCATATATGGCAAGTCCATAACAATTCGATTATGACATCCATTATGCGGTGCCATGTGGAGTATTGGTGTCGGAGACGATGTGAAAAAGCAGAAGATGAAAATAAAAGAAAGCGGGGAAAGTGAAAATGAATGCGGAAAGTAAAAAGAATTTACTACTGGAGGAGCTGGGAAGAATCGCAGCTTTCAAATTTTTACCGGACAAATTTGACAATTTAGACGTTTGTATGTTTGGGGGGGGCAATAGGCCGTTTTGCATTTCAGGGACTGCAGTGGTACTTTGAAGATCGATTAAAGTATGTGAGTGATAATAACCCTGAGGCGTTTCAGGGGCAGACCTATAAGGGAAGAAAGGTCCTGACGGTAAAAGAGCTTGTTGAAATACAGGAAAGCTGTGTGGTGCTGATTGCCGCATCGGAGAAATACTCGTATGAGATTGCGCAGCAGCTGAAGGAACAGGGAATTAAAAATATCCGTATTTTTAACGGCGATCCGGTGGCAAGGTTTATGGATGTCTGTTTTGCCAAATATTCCTGCAAAATGCTGCCGAAAGTCTGGGAGATTTTATCGGATGATATCTCAAAGGAACTGTTGCTTGAGAGATTATGTGAGATCTTCTTTCATCTGGAACTGCCCACTCATTCGTATACATCAACGCCACAGTCATTTATCCCCTCTGAATTAAAAGTCAGCAAGATTCCTTTAGGTGATTTCTATACTAAGCAACATTATTTCCCGGAGGATATTGTTCATTTGTCTGAGGATGAATGTATGGTTGACGGAGGAGCGTATATTGGAGATACGATAGAATCCTTTATCGGAGTTACTCATAACCGGTTTGAGAAGATATATGCGTTTGAAGTTGAACCGAACAATTATGCAAAGTGCAAGAAGTGTTTTGAAAAAGATGACCGGATTGAAGTATTCCCCTATGGTATTTCCGACAGGGAAAAGGAAGTATTGATTTCTATCAACGACCGGGATGAAGAACATAGAATCAGTTCAAAGGGAGATGTTGCATCCAAGGCTGTTGCGATGGACGAGCTGTTAAGCGGTAAAAAAGTAACTTTCATTAAAATGGATATAGAGGGTGAAGAGATGGCGGCCCTGGAAGGTGGCCGGGAGATCATCGAAACGCAAAAACCTGTCCTGGCGATCAGTGCGTATCATAAGGCATCTGACATTTTTGATATTCCGCTTTGGATAAAGTCTGTTTGCGCAGATTATAAAATCTATTTCAGGCATCATGGTTATCAATGTTTATTTGATACGGTTTGTTATGGAATAATTGAGCAATGAAAATAATGCGGTAAGGGTTGAAATCGAATATTTATATAAATTCAGCGGGGTATCGATGTGTGATTCTCATCGGTTCCCCGATACCGGTTTGGCATCCATTGCATTATACATTATATAAGTTGATTAATAAATAAAAGGTTGAGGTGACAATGGATAAATATAAAGAACAATTAAAAAAAGCAGTAGAACAGGTAATCAGTGACGGTTTCCAAAGATATGAATATTGTGAATTCGTAAAGAAAAGAAAAAGAGAAGCGAAAGCAATTTGTTTATATGGAACCGGTAATTTTTATAATAATTATGTGCAAAATATAGACAAGTATGATTATGTTTGCGACAGTGCTCCTGAAAAGTGGGGGAAATATTTTAACGGCAGGCAATGTATTTCTCCTGAGCAGCTTTATAAACTGGAGTCCGTTGTGGTATTTGTTATGATGGGCAATTATCAGGATGTAATTGAAGAATTAAGGAAACATCAGGTAGAGAGCTATTTTTTTGGAGACCTGTTTTTGAACGTATATAGTGAGCATTATGATTCGTCATGGTTTAGGAAGAATGAACAGGAAATAATGGACACGATAGATCTTCTGGAAGATGATCGCTCTAAAGAAATATATACCAATGCTATCTGTATCCGTATTGCCCCTCAATACGCAGATTTAACATTTCATGATATGGAAGAAAAAGGGGAATATTTTGAAACAGGAATTTTACAGTTTCGGGATAAGGAGTGTTTCGTAGATGCGGGTGCATTTAATGGCGACAGCATAAAGGCATTTATGGAAGCGGTGGATGGAAACTTTGAGAAAATATATGGATTTGAGTTAGATCCTCATAACTATGGAATGATATTAGATGATAAAAAGATTACGGATGATGACAGAATATGTATTTTTCAAAAAGGAATTTCTTCGGGGAAAATGGTATCTGGTATTATCAGTAACGGAACAGGTTCTCACATGGCAGAAAATGGTGGTGAGTCCGTCGATTTAATAAATTTGGATAGCATTTTGGAGAATAAAAAGGTTACCTTTATAAAAATGGATATTGAAGGCGCCGAAATGGACGGATTGGAGGGCGCTGAACATATAATTTCCGAACAACGGCCCAAGTTGGCGATTAGTGTATATCATAAGCTGGATGATTTATGGAAAATACCGCAGTATATTAAGCAATTATGTCCGGCGTATAAGATTTATCTGAGACATCATACCGCTGTGGCGTGGGATACAGATTGCTATGCATATATAGATTCGGAGAAATTAAAAGATGAAGTATGAATATGACAATATGGAAAAATTGAATTCAATAGAAGTGACATTGGCAATGGGCTGTAAATTGGATTGCTATTATTGTCCTCAGAAATTATTATTGAATAATTATTTTTCTGAAAATAAAAACCGGTCTGCAAGGATGAGTTTTGATGACTTTAAGAAAATATTGAGCAAAGTTAAGAAAGGAGGAACCGTATGCTTTTCCGGTATGTGTGAGGCATTTTTAAATCCCGAGTGTGATGATATGATTCTTTACGCTTACGAAAATGGTTTCGTAATCAATCTATTAACTACATTAATGGGCTTTAGAAAAGAAAGCTTTCAAAAATTAGAAAAGGTTAAGTTCGAGGAAATAACATTGCATATTCCGGACGCGGAAGGAAACTCGAAGTTCGACATAACAGATGAATATCTTGAGAATCTGAAACTGTTTCATGAAAAATTTAAGGTTACAAATTATTCCTGTCATGGTACCATTCACCCGGCTGTAGAACAGTATATCGATAAGACATGTTCTTATAGCAGTACAATGTTTAACAGGGCGGGAAATCTGGAGTACGGGAAATGCAATAATCCTGAGGGAGAGATTATTTGTATGGTGGGAACAATTGGACGATATGGAAACTGGACTCCCGAAGTATTGCCGGACGGAACTCTGCTTTTGTGCTGTATGGACTATGGAATGAAGCATGTATTGGGAAATCTTCTTGATATGAGTGTGAGTGAAATTATGAAAGGAGATGAGTATCAAAAAGTTCAAAAGGGAATGAAGGAGGATGGAATTGATATTTTATGCAGAAAATGCAGCGGTGCAATGGAAGTGTTAAAAACACCGGCGTACAAATTTAAGGATATGAAAAAAAGTTTTGTTCAGAATGAGATTTTAAAGCAAAACCAACAGAAAATATTAGAGCTTTTTAATAACTGTTCGGATATCTGTGTGTTTGGTCTGGGGAAATTATTCTGGGAGAACTTTTTTAGCCAGCGTTGGAATGAAGTTTTGGGACAGACCTGCTATTGCGATAATTCGGAAGAATTATGGGGCAGAACGATAGACGGAATAAAATGTATATCACCTGTGGAATTAAAGGAATTGAAAGATCCGTTAATTGTGACACATATGTCGGATGATCATGCGGTTCGTGAGCAAATGGAAGCTTTGGGGATTCAAAAAGTAGTTAATATTAAGGATATATACGGAATGGTTTAGGAGGAGAAAAATGTTTGATTTAAATTCATTTTACGAGAAATGTTATACGGGAGAAAAGGTGGACTGCGGTGAGGTATTTGATTATATTCGTCAGTTCAAATATGTTATCCTGCGTGGCGCTGCGGCGCAAGGAGCTGCAATGGGAAAACGATTGCAGAAGGAAAACATTCAGATTACGGCATACTGGGATATGAGAGCGGAAGAACTTGTGAGTGTTAATGGCGTACCGGTAGAACTGCCTTTTGCAAGTGAGTATGAACGAGAAGAGACGATTATAATCCATACAATTCCCAATCATGTTATTATGGCACGTCTGATGATGGAGATGCGCAGTCAGGGATATAAAAATATCATACGCGGAGACATATTATATTCTGCAACAGTTTGTGAATATCAGCTGGGAGACAAGCTGAGTGCAAAAAGATGCTGGCAGAATGGAGGCGAATGCCGGTCGGTAGTTTGTCAGAAAGCAAATAATATCATAAAGAATTATGTGCAGAAGGACAAAGGCGGCGAGCGGATTGATTTAACATATTGTTGTTTTATTATTAATTCCATATGTAACCTGAGTTGTCGGGATTGTGTGCAGTATATGCCTAACTATCCGGCAAATGCGAGAGGAAATGTGCCGTTTGAAATTATCAGTCGGGATATTGATATCTTTTTTGATATGGTGGATTCGGTCGGGACAATTTCCGTAATGGGCGGAGAAACCTTTATGCACCCGGATGTTGCAAAGATTGCATGCAAATTTGCAGAGAAGGATAATCTCGGCTTTGTTTCATTTCCCACCAATGGATTGTATCCGATTAAACCGGAACAGCTGGAAGGAATTGAGGACCCAAGAATTATAATAGCATTTGGTTATTATCTGCACAGAGCGACGGATGAGCAGAAGGAAATATATTGTAAAAATATAGAGTTAGTGAAAAAATATGGAATTGCTTATACAGAGTCCTTATTGCTTCCTTCCTGGATAGAAACCTGCAAGTTAAATAAGAGGGATGTTGATGAAAAATATATGACGAGATTAAAGCAGGGATGTAATCTTCCGTCACGAAATCTGCAGATAAAGAATGGTAAGGTGCATACTTGTGATAAAGGCGTGGCAATTTATAATATGGGAATTGCTGATTATCCGACAGACTATCTTGATTTGACGCAGGATATTTCGAATGAGGAGCTGAGAGCGGCATTCAGGGAGTTTAATGAAAGACCCTTTTACTATTCATGTGGTCACTGCGAGACCGTATCAGGAAGCGTAGAATCTGCAATTCAGGGGAAAAAGGAAATTTTATAAAAACATCAGATGATGAAGATACAGTAAAACGATGTAGTCACAATAAGGAGAAAACGATGAAGTATGGATTGCTGAAATTTAGCTGTTATAAACCTAATTTAGGTGATTATATGCAGCTGGCAGGCATAGTACAGGCATATAAACGACTGGGAATAGCAGATGAGGATATTGTGGAGATAGAAAGGGACAGTTTGTCAACTTATGACGGTGAGTATGTTATTCTGCCGATGACAGCGGCCTTTAACGCGAATCATGGGGTGAAGATATTTCCGTTATCCCCTAAGATCATTCCGATTTTTATTGGATTTTTTACCGCAGATGAATCCGTTGCGAAAGCGATTGCCCGATATGAGAAGTTTGGTCCATTCGGATGCAGAGATCTGGTTACAATGCGGATGATGCAGAAGCAGGGCGTACAGGCATATATGTCTGGATGCTACAGCATCGGATTTACAAAGCGTGCCAAAACGCCCCAGAATGGAAAGGTATATTTATGTGACCCCCCGGAAGAGCTGATTCCTTATATACCAAAGGAATATATGGAGGATGCGGTCGTGCTGCCGAAACCTCACAGGACGATGAAGGTGCCGGGGTATCATAAGGAAAATGAAGAGATGGGTAAAGAGTATGTAAAAAATCTGGTTGCGGAATTAAAAGAAAATGCCAGATTGGTTATTACATGCAGACTTCATATGTCGTTGCCCTGCATTGCAATGGGAATACCGGTAGTGCTGGCGCACAAATGTGACAGCGGTCAGGTGGAAGAATGCCGGTTTGCGGGATTGGATAAGATAATCAGAGTTTATAAGCCTTCGGAATATGCTTCCATAGACTGGAATCCTGAGGCGCCGGATATAGAGTGGCTGAAGGAAAAAACAATACGATTAGCCATGCAAAAGATAGAAGAGGTCAAAAACTCTCAGGGGGGGGGGTACGAGCTTAGCGATTATTACGAATCCACAGAAAAGCAAGTTTATTACAGCGGCATGAAAGCCTCTTATTTGAGTGAGCAGCAAAAACAGTATTATGTGCGCAATGCATGGAAATTGGAAAGAACAATTTTTGAATATATTGTACACAAAAATCTGGAAAAAATGCACTTGGTTTTCTATGGAGCAGGAGATAAGGGAAAGTGGGCAATACGTCGTTATTATGATTATATTGTCCGGGCAGCCGAATTCAGTATTGTAGATGGAAACGAGAAAAAGTGGGGAAAAGGGATTAATGATGTATTAACCAATAATGACTGGGATATTAATGCATCAGATAACTATAAAATTGAGAACCCGCGAATACTGAAGGATATAGAGAAAGAACGACTGGTAGTGATTGTAACATGTGACAGATATTATTCAGGACCCGGAGCGGATATTGGGAATATGCTGATTCGGGAATACGGACTGGAAGAAGAGAAAGAGCTATATTTTCTGGACAAGCTGAATAATTCGATGGACATGCATTTATCATCCACCTCGGCACCATTTTACTTTTTAGATGGATTTTAAAACTGAAATTTTGTTATTTTGCGATAATCAGTTAAATCCGTATAAATGAGTTACTTTTCCGAACTAATTTTAGTGCATTGCGGCTGAGTCAACATGTAGGAGTCTGGCTTTACATGTGATAGGTATGAAAATAGTAATCCTGTTTATTATTTATACCGTTATGGTAGAGAACCATTGTATTTATGAAGAAAACCATAAGACGAAATGTCTGATACACAAAATATAAGGAAGGGAAAGTGCATGTTCAGGTATTTCTGAACATTGCATCAGGAAAATCATGAAATACGGATTATTAAAATTTGGCAGTTATGAGACGAACGTTGGAGACTATATGCAATTAGCCGGCATTATGCGCGCATATAAGCGATTGGGAATAACAGAAGAAGAGATTATTGAAATAGAAAGGAATCAGTTGTCTTTGTATGATGGAGAATATGTTATTCTGCCGATGACAGCTGCATTTATTGCGGTACATGGCACGCAGCCATTTCCTTTATCAGAGAAGATTATTCCAATTTTTATCGGCTTTTTTACGGCAGACGAATCGATTGCAATCGAAATCGCTAAATATGAGAAGTTTGGCCCTTTTGGATGCAGGGACCTTGTAACAATGCAGATGATGAGAAATCAGGGTGTGCAGGCATATATGAGCGGCTGCCTCAGTATCTGCTTTGAAAAACGTACGGAGACTCCCAAAAACGGAAAAGTTTATTTGGGCGAACCTCCGGAGAAATTAAGGGAGTATATTCCCAGAGAATATATGGAAAATGCCGTTGAACTGCCTAAGGCTTATCGCGCAATGAAGGACTGCGGATACAGCGATGATAATGCAAATATGGCAAAACAATATGCCAGAGATTTAGTTACCGAATTGAAGAACAATGCAAAACTGGTTATTACGCGCAGGCTGCATCTGGCGCTTCCATGTGTGGGTATGGGTATACCGGTTATACTGGCACATGAATGTGATAGCGGCCTGGTTGAGGAATGCCGCTTTGCCGGACTGGACAAGATCATCAGAGTCTATAAACCTACAGAGTATGATGCAATAGATTGGAATCCTGAGGCGCCGGATATCGAGTGGGTAAAAGAAAAAGCAATTCAACTGGCAATGGACAGAATTGTAGAGGCCAAAAATCACTGGGGGGGGGTATGCGAGCTTAGCGACTATTATGAGTCTACGGAAAAACAGATTTTTTACAGCGGTATGAGAGCTTCTTATCTGAGTGAAAATCAAAAACAATATTTTATATCGAATGCCTGGAAAATGGAGAGAACTGCTTTTGAGTACATTGTTCAGAAGAAGTTTGAAGATATGCATCTGGTTTTCTATGGAGCGGGCGATAAAGGAAAATGGGCGATACGTAGGTATTATGATTATATCCGTCGTATAGCAGACTTTAGTCTTGTAGATGGAGATAGCAATAAGCAGGGAAAAAGAATAAGCGAAGTATTAGCTGACAGCGAATGGGATTTGAATACGGTTGGAAACTTCGTGATCGAAAATCCGCAGATTATCAAGAATATAAACAGGAAAAATCTGGTAGTGGTTGTAACATGTGACAGGTATTATTCCGGGCCGGGAGCGCTGATTGGAAATATTCTGATAAGGGAATACGGACTGAGAGAAGGAAAAGAGTTATTCTTTCTTGATAAACTGAATTATTCGATGGACATGCATATGTCGTCAACATCAGCGCCGTTTTACTTTCTGCATGGATTTTAAAGACATCTGATACTGCACATGAAAGACTGATAAAAATACTTTTCCCCATATAAAATATTGAAGTTCATCAAGGATTCATAGGGTGGCTGTTATCGAGAAAAATGTTATTTCGATTCTAATGTTCCGCTATAAATGAATGTAAGAAAATGCAAAGAAAAAGGATAGCGGACGGAAGCCATTATTATTTCCCGGTAAAGGGAGATGACAGGACATTTATAGTCGCAAAATAATGAGAGAGGGAAAGTATGTTTAGGCTTCATAAACATTACAGGGAAAATAATGAAGTATGGATTATTGAAGTTTAGTTGTCAGAAGCCCAATATAGGAGACTATATGCAGCTGGCGGGAATTGTGCAGGCATATAAGCGATTGGGAATAACAGAGGAAGAGATGATTGAGATTGAAAGAGATGATCTCTCTTCCTATGATGGAGAGTATGTTATTTTACCCATGACAGCGGCCTTTAATGCCGCTCATGGCGTGAAAATATTTCCATTATCCACTAAAATCATTCCTGTTTTTATCGGATTTTTTACAGCGGATGAAGCGGTTGCGGCTGAAATTGCCAGATATGAAAAATTTGGCCCTTTTGGATGCAGAGATCTTGTTACGATGAGGATGATGCGGAAACAGGGCGTGCAGGCATATATGACAGGCTGCTACAGCATCGGATTTACAAAGAGGCAGGAAGCTCCAGTGGATGGAAAGGTCTATCTGTGTGATCCTCCAGAAGCTCTGCTTCCATATATACCAAAGGAATACATGGAAAATGCGGTTGAGCTCCCCAAACCGCATCGAATGATGAAAACTCCGGGCTATAGTGAAGAAAATGCGGAAATGGCAAAGGAATATGTAAAAGATCTGGTTGAGGAGTTAAAGAAAAATGCCAGACTGGTGATTACGCGCAGACTGCATATGACACTTCCCTGTATAGCGATGGGAATACCGGTAATTCTGGCGCATGAATGTGACAGCGGGCAGGTTGAAGAATGTCGCTTTGCGGGGTTAGACCGGATAGTCAGAGTTTATAAGCCTTCGGAGTATAGTTCTATAGATTGGTCTCCTGAGGTTCCGGATATTGAATGGCTGAAAGAAAAAGCGATACAACTGGCAATACAAAAGATAGAAGAAGCAAAAAATACTTGGGGGGGGGTATGCGAGCTCAGCGATTATTACGAATCCACAGAGAAACAGATTTATTACAGCGGCATGAAAGCGTCTTATCTTAGTGAACCACAGAAACTGTATTTTGTGCGCAATGCTTGGAAAATGGAACGAACCATTTTTGAATATATTGTACGCAAAAAGCTGGAGAAAATGCATCTTGTATTTTATGGGGCAGGAGATAAGGGGAAGTGGGCAATGCGCCGCTACTATGAGTATATTGGCCGGGCAGCCGGATTCAGCCTTGTAGATGGGGATGTGAAAAAACAGGGAAAAGGAATAAACGATGTTCTAACAAGCAGTGACTGGGATTTTAATCTATTGGGTAACTATAGAATTGAGAGTCCTCAGATATTAAAAAATATAGAGAAGGAGCAGCTGGTAGTGGTTGTGACATGTGACAGATATTATTCAGGTCCTGGGGCGGATATAGGAAATATGTTGATCAGGGAATATGGACTGGTGGAAGAAAAAGAATTATTTTTTCTGGATAAGCTGAATAATTCCATGGATATGCATTTATCGTCTACATCAACACCGTTTTATTTTCTGGATGGTTTTTAAGACCGGAAATATATTGTCAGAAACTTAATAGTAAATATAAAAAACAAACATCATAAGAGAGGGGTCAATTCGACATGAAAAGTTTACCAAATGAACCATTAGTAAGTATCCTGATTCCAAATTATAATTATGGACATTTTCTGCGCCATTGTCTGGACAGTGTAATCAGCCAGACATATAAGAATATTGAAGTTATTATTCAGGATAATGCATCAACGGATAATTCATACGAGATTATTTTGGAATATCAGCTGAAGGCTATGCATGGCGAAATAGAATTTCCGATTTATGCAGACCGGAACAGAAGAAACCTTGGAAGTGACAGAAACGCTACAATCTGTGCATCAAAAGCAGAAGGAAAATATCTTTTGTTTTTATCTTCCGACGATGCACTGAAGCCGGAGTATGTTGAAAGATGCGTTGCAATTATGGAAGAAAATAGCAGAGTTTCTATGGTTATGGTTCATCGGGATGAAATCGATGACGATGGAAACGTTCATCCAACTCCGCCGTTCTATAATAAAAGTTTCGTTTGTGACGGAGAGTCGCAGGCAGCAGTATTCATGATGGCTGGCATTGCTGTGCCGACACAGGTTCTTTTGCGTGCGGGTTCTCGTCTTGAAACATTCAAATATCGTTTTTACCAGCTGCAGGTTGCGGGTGACTGGTATAGTAATTACCTGATGGCGTGCGTTGGTGATATTGCATATATTAAAGATGCGTTATGTGAATATCGTGTACATTTCGGAAATGAAACAAATGAATCGGAGAAAAATCTGTTGGGTGTTTTTGAACACTTTTTACTTATTAACGCATTTAATTCGATTGCGAAAAGCATCGGTTATCAAAAACCGCAGGACAAGTATGATTCGGCTGTACAGAAATTAGGCGGCATGTGTCTGCGCTATACACTGAAAATGTTGCAGAATAAAGAAATTGAGTGTGCAAAAAAATATTTATATTTAGCGGTAGTATTTGATGAGGAAATAAAGAATGATAAAAGATATGCGGAGTTATGGGATATTGTCACAGCCGATCATGACTTCGATGAGAAACTGAGTAAATTTGAAAAAGAAAATGTGCTGATCAGAACGATTTCATATGATCCTCCGGAAGGGTATGTGGAGATAGATTTCGAAAATGATCAGGACTGAAATCAGGCTCGGAGGAGAAAAAGGGTATGCCGGATATAACAAAAGAATTTATAAGAAACATTCCGCTGGAAAAATATCTGAAAAATGCAGAAAACCGTAAAATTGTTATTTGGGGAAAGGGAAGCATAGGCGAAAAATTAATAGGTATTTTGCAGGAAAGAGGATATTCAATCTCTTATGTGGTAGACCGTTCGTGCAGCGATTCGTCATCCGGACAGACCTTTTGCGGTATAGAAGTGAAGCATCCGGATTCTATACAGACGGAAATGTCGAAAGTATATTGTATTGTGGCAATCAGACAATATCGTTCTGAGATCGAAGAATATCTGAACAAGAATGGTTATGAGGAAATTTTGGATTATCTTTTCCTTTTTCATAAGCCCATGGTGGTGGAGCACGAACAGCCCTATATAGATTTGTATGGCAATACAATAATCGGAAAGGTTGGGACGGTTGCAGCTGTTACAGCTTATAATTCCAGGCTGGAGCTGTATTCCGGTGTCGATTCGGAACTTGGGCTTTATATCAGCAATTCCTGTCTCAGCATAGGGGAAAATGTTTCGTTCAGCCATATAAATCAGGGAGCGGAAAGAAGCCTTTACTGTTATAAAGACTCAAAAATGCGGTTAGGTGATGGAGTCTGCTTCCCGGATTCCTTTTGGGTGGAATGCTATGATGACAGCTCAGTATGTATTGATAAAGGAGTAGTTCTGAAAGACAGATGCACAATATCGTGTCATGAGAATTCCAATATAGAGCTTGAAGCTGAAGGCTGTTATGGAGCCGGTTTTTCCACAGCGTGTTACAGACAAAGCCAGATTCATACTGGAAAATATATGGAATCAACGGAGAGGGGGGGGCTTCATTGCTTTGATAATTCTGAAATTATTATTGGAGACAGATTTCATTTAGGCAGAGACAGTGGGGTAACCAGCAGGAAGCAAAGCAGTGTGAGAATCGGTGATAACTGTTCCGTTGAGTGGTTTTTTATCTGTGCATGTGCATATGAGGGAACCGTAATTATTGGAGACAGATTTATGGGATCTCATTATGTTTCTATTTTCAACAATGACACACATCCGATTTTTGATGTTAAAACCTCTAAACGGATCAACCGCAACAGACAGATCATTATCTCCGAACATGTCTGGGCAGGCATCAAATCAACCATCCTTTCAGGTGCGGAAATAGGCGAGTCATGTATTATAGGCGCCAATAGCGTAGTTACGAAGCATTTCCCGAACAATTGCTCTATAGGAGGGGCGCCTGCAAGAATATTAAATAAGGATATGACATGGGATGTAGCAGAAGAAGATATCCATAATATGGATCAAAAGTATATTCGTTTCACGGAGGAAGAGGAGGAATAACGGCAGATGTTCGAAAACAAATCTCAGGAACAGGCAAAAACGGAAATTTTTCAGATGGTCGCAGACTACTATCAGACTTATCTGAAAGAAGAGGACAGGCCCTTTGAGGGTGGAAAAGATTCCATTCGTTATGCAGGGCGCATTTTCGACGAACAGGAACTGATCAATGGAGAAAATGCGCCC
>CALDLG010000097.1 GCA_937910785.1 uncultured Lachnospiraceae bacterium
ATGACCATGACGGGGAATGCCATGAGCATCATCACGCTCACGAGGAGGAACACGATCACTGTCATCATGACCATGACGGGGAATGTCATGAGCATCATCACGCTCACGAGGAGGAACACGAACATCATCACGACCATGACGGACATCATCATCACCATCATGCGGATGAGATTTTCACAAGCTGGGGCATCGAGACGCCCATGTCTTATACACGAAGCGAGATAGAAGAACGGCTGCAGAAGCTGGAGCAGGAAGAAGAATACGGCATTGTGCTGCGGGCAAAGGGAATGGTTTCTTCCGGAGATGGAACATGGGTTTATTTTGATTACGTGCCGGAAGAATGTGATATCAGAAGCGGTAAGCCGGACGTAACCGGCAAGATCTGCGTGATCGGCTCGAAGCTGAATGAGGAGAAGCTTACGGCGCTGTTCCGAAAATAAGGAGATGGGAAAGGAGCAGGATTGATGTTATGAAACCGGTATATATAATCAATGGATTTCTGGAGAGCGGAAAGACGGAATTTATCACTTATACGCTGGCACAGCCTTATTTCCAGGTTCGGGGAAAGACACTTCTGCTGCTGTGTGAGGAAGGTGAAATCGAGTATGACGAGAAGCTGCTTACGCAGAGCAGAACCGTAATAGAGCTGATTGAGGAGGAAAAGGAGTTTAACTCCGCGCATCTGATCGAACTGGAAAAAAAGCATAAGCCGGAGCGTATTATCATCGAGTATAACGGGATGTGGAATTGTAAGAACATGAAGCTTCCCTGGCATTGGAGCGTTGAGCAGCAGGTTACAACGATCGACGCATCTACCTTTCCGATGTATTTCACGAATATGAAATCGCTTCTGGCGGAAATGATACGGAAATCGGAGCTGATCATTTTTAACCGCTGCGACGGAGTGGAGGATCTGAGCAGTTATAAAAGGAATGTCAAAGCGATCAACCAGAAAGCGGAGATTGTTTTCGAGGATGCCAATGGAGAAGTTAATGAGATCATGGAGGACGATCTGCCTTATGATCTGTCGGCGCCGGTTTTGGATTTGAATGATGAAAGCTATGGCGTCTGGTATGTGGATTCGCTGGATCATATCGGGCGGTATGAGGGCAAGACCGTGCAGTTTACGGCGATGGTGCTTGTGCCGAAGAATTTCCCCAAAGGATATTTCGTGCCGGGCAGAATGGCCATGACCTGTTGTGCGGAGGACATGGCATTTCTCGGATTTGCCTGTCAATATGATCAGACCGACAGACTGACCGACAAACAATGGGTGAAGGTGACCGCCAGGGTGGCGAACGAATATTTTGCCGATTACGGAGGGGAAGGTCCGGTGCTTCATGCTGTCAGCGTGGAACAGACGAAAAAGCCCAGAGAGGAAATCATCAGTTTTTTCTAAAGCGCGGAAGGAAAGAAATGAAAGATAAAATTGGAAATTTGAAAACAGGAAGTATGGCCCTTGCAATGATTCTCTGTGCAGGGGTCTTTTTTATGGAAATAAGAGGTATTGTCAGAGCGGCGGAACCGGAGAAGAATCTGTCCGCGCTTCAGATCACCTGGGATGATTACCGGAGCACGGAGAAGGTGGAGCCAACCGTGATGCATTTTTCTCTGGAAGGCGGCATTGAGATTGACAGGGAGCTTCCCTGGTATCCCAGTGTGGTGAAGCAGATAGCGTATCGGGATATTACCGGCGACGGGCAGGATGAGGTTCTGGTTTACCGGTATTTTGCGAATACCGCGACGGAGTATACGCTGATCGATGTTTTTGAAATACAGGAAGATAGCGTGCGATATCTGTCACCGGCGGCAGATCTGGAGGAGCTTTCGGATCAGGTATGGGATATGACGCTGCAGGCGGCTTCTTCCGAAAAGCCTGCGGAAGAAAACAGCGGTCTTCTTTTCCGGCTGGAGTCTTACGAGAAGGAATATGGCGTAACCAGCAGGGCGGAAACCGCACTTGTAGGTTACCGGGAGGGCGGATGGCAGATTTTGGAGCGTGTGTCGTGGAAGGTGAAACGGGCGGTGGAGAAGGTTAAGAATCTGACGGCATAAACTCATTTTATCCGACAATATGTAAAATATATACAGTTAAAAGTAATATATAATTGACATAAGTGTATATATATGATACTTTAGGATAAACAGTAAAGCGGGAGCCGGTAGAAGCGATACGGGAGTCCCGTCCGAAAGACAAGAACAGATCTGGCAAAACAGCGGGATGAAGGACATTCCGGAAAGAGAGGGAGGCATGGCGAGAAATATCGCAATTAAAGTGGCGCGGGCAAAGAAGGATATGACGCAGAAAGCGCTTGCGGAAGCCGTTGGAGTATCGAGGCAGACGATCAATGCCATCGAACAGGGTGAGTATAATCCGACGATTAAGCTGTGCCGCGCTATCTGCCGCGTTCTGGACAGGGGACTGGACGATTTGTTCTGGGAAGAGGACTGAATGGAGGGACGTTATGAGGAAGAACAGACTGGATGAAATGCAGGAACAGAAATTATTGAAAATTGAGCATAACGGGTGTTGGATTGCCTTTTATGGGCTGCTCATCGCGATTCTGGCACAGGTGCTTTTATACGGAAGGGATGCCAGGGCAATTGCGGGAGAATGGATCGTTTTCATGTGCCTTTCCTGGTATATTGGCGTGAGCTGTATGAGAAACGGCATCTGGGACAGGAAATTTTCCCCGCTGCCGAAGACGAATCTGGCCTTTAGTCTGGCTGCGGGAATCATTGTGGGATGTGTTTTTTTCTGGATTAATTATCGGGAATATCATGCGTTAGGGGGAGCAGCGGCGAGCGGCATTTTTATGTTTCTGATAACGGTTGTCACATGCTTTGTATCGATGTCCTTCGCGGCGCACCTGTACCGGAAACGAAAAGAACGGTTGGAGAATGAAGAAGAGGAAGAGGGGGCGGATGAGTATGGAAAAGAATAGGATTGCCGCAGACGGGCTTGTGAAGACATTTACCAGAAATGAAAAGAGAAACAGAAAAAGCGATATCAACGCGGTGGACGGCATATCCCTGTCGGTACAGGAAGGCGAAATCGTCGGTATCCTCGGACCAAACGGCGCAGGAAAGACGACGCTTCTGCGGATGCTTTCCAGACTGATGCGGCCGACGCGCGGCAGTGTCAGTATCCGAATCGGAGAAAAGGAGATCACGGACGATATCGAGATCAAAAGGCATATCGGTTATCTTTCCAACAACACGAAGCTTTACGGCAGGCTTTCTTCCAGAGAGCTGCTGCAGATGCTGGGAGTCCTGTACGGCATGTCCAGGGAGGATACGGAGAAAAAAATCAGAGAAATCGGAGAAATTCTTTCGATGGAAAGCTTCATTGACAACCGGATTGAAAAACTGTCTACCGGGCAGACGCAGCGATCTTCCATCGCAAGATGCCTTGTGCACGATCCGCAGGTTTATATTTTCGATGAGCCCACGCTTGGACTGGATATTCTGAGCAGCGCGGCAATTATCGAATTCATGAAAAGGGAGCGGGAGCGGGGAAAGATCATTCTGTATTCCACACATTATATGGAAGAAGCGGAATATCTGTGCGACCGGATTATGATGATTCACCGGGGGCGCGTTATCAGGGAAGGTTCCCCGGAGCATCTGAAGGAGCAGACCGGCAAAACGAATCTGCGGGATGTTTTCGCGGAGCTGATCAGAGAGGAGGGAATTGCGGATGAACGCTAAAATCATACGGACACTGGTTCGAAAAGAGATGCTCGATGTTTTTCGGGATAAAAAGACGGTTATTATGATGTTGGTGATACCGGTTATTCTGTATCCTCTTATTTTTATCGGAGCCATGCAGGTGGTGACGATGATTTCCGCCGGTATGGAAGAGCAGGTCTACCGGATTGCCGTGGATGCGCCGAAGGACGATGCATTTTTACAGCTGATTGCCGAAAAGAGCATGAAACGGCAGTCCGGGGAAGCCGGAGAAGAGACCGGTGCGGCAGCGGAGAATGGATCGAAAGAGGCCGGCGAAGAAACGGAGGCAGTCGATCTTATGGATGTTTCCGCTATCGGAGATTACGAAACGGCTCTCAATGAAGAGATGATCGACGCTTATGTGACCGGCAGGATGCGGAACGGAAAGATGCAGTATGATGTTTATTACCTTTCTACGGTAACCAATTCCTCCTATGCCGCGAATCTCGTAACGGATTATTTTAAGGAGTTTCGGGAGACGCTGACGGAGGAAAAAATCAGGGAGGCCGGTCTTGATGTGCATGCGATTCTGGAGCCTGTTATATGGGAAAAGAAGGATATCGCGAGCAGTGAGCAGTCACTTGGCAGTATTATGGGTTCCGTGCTGCCTTTTATGCTGATCATCAGTCTGATGATGGGAACGATGTACCCGGCCATCGATACGACGGCGGGAGAGCGGGAGCGGGGGACCCTTGAAACCATTCTGACGCTGCCGGTGACGAACCGACAGCTGATTATATCGAAGTTTCTGACGGTAGCGGCAATCGGAATCGCCTCAGCGCTGCTCAATATCGTTTCCATGGGGGGAATTGCTTTCTATATGTATCAGATCATGGATTTGCAGACGGATGCGGCATCCTTCGAGATTTCCAGATTTCTGCCGGCGATTCTCGTCTGCATGCTGGCGGTCTTTGCCTTCTCCCTGTTTGTCAGCGCGGTAACGATGTGTGTCACATCCTTTGCCAAAAGCTATAAGGAGGCCAATAACTATATTACGCCGCTGATGCTGGTGATCATGTTTACGGGGTATATCGGTTTTATTCCGAATGTGGAGCTGACGCAGACGATGTCAATGGTTCCCGTGGCCAATATCTGCCTGCTGATCAGGAACATGCTTGCCTTTAAGATAGACTATGGGGCTATTGCCGTCGTTCTGTTTTCCAATGTGGCATATGCTGTGCTTGCCGTTTTATTTCTGAGCAGAATTTACGACAGCGAAACGATTCTGTTTGGCGACGGGAAGAGCGGTCTGCAGTTATTTGAAAAAAGGGGCAATCTGAAGCGGGGCGGTGTGCCGACGGTTTCCGACGTCTGTTTTGCGGCAGCCTTAACGATTGTTCTCGTATTGTATGCGGGAAGCATATTGCAGATTCGGTTCGGTCTTGCCGGGGTATTCGGAACGCAGATGATCCTGCTGGCCGTACCGCTTCTGGTTGCCGTTTATACGAAAAGGGATCTGCGGCTGACTTACGGCTTCCGGAAGACGGGTATAAAGAACTGTCTGGGAGGCGCATTCCTCATTACCGGATTTTATCCGATTAACATCGTGATTTCCGTCGGGCTTACGGCGCTGTTTCCGGAAAGCGCGCAGAATGTGGGAGATACTTTCAGCGGGCTTATGGGTGGCAATCTCCGGGCCATCCTGTTTGTGATCGCCCTGGCGCCGGCAGTCTGTGAGGAAATGCTCTTCCGGGGCATGATTTTTCAAAGCATGAAGGCGCGGTACCGCATTTCGGCAGCGATGGCGATTACGGCAGTGCTGTTCGGTATTTTCCATATGAGTCTGGTGAAACTGATTCCGACAGGACTTCTCGGCTTCGCGCTGTGTTATGCGGCCGATCGGGCGGACAGTATTTTTCCGGCTATGCTGATGCATTTTATGAACAATGCGTTCAGTGTGCTCATTACCTGTTGTCCGGAAAAGATGCAGGCCGTATTTCCGGTATTTTATCAGGAGACGCTGGGGGTTTTTGATGTGATGTGGCTGACAGGCGCCGGCCTGGTTCTTATGGGAATCGGCCTGATGCTGCTCAAAAAGGAAAAACGAAGAATGACGGAGCCGGAACGGCAGACGGAGGGAAAAGATGACGGAGATAAACGATAAAGAGCTGCTGCAGCTAAAGAACCGTCTGTCGGAGCTGGCCGAAAAATCCTACGGAAGAGGGATCTATACCTATACGCCTTTCTTGAGTCTGGCGCAGCAGCAGGTATTTCATGCGGTAAAAAAGGAGCTTTCCTATGCCGGATACGGGATGGAGGGCGGCGTAACGGCCTGTGAGCGGAAGATGATCCGCTTTGGCAGTCCGGAAAATCTGGGGTATGAAGAGCGTTATCCGATTGCGGCGGTCCGGATGAGTCCGGTTATGCCGAAATTCGCAGATGCGCTGACTCACCGGGATTTTCTCGGAGCGGTTATGAACCTTGGGATAGAACGGGGCCTGATCGGAGATATTTTCGTGCAGACGCAGGACGGAGAGCAGGGCGGCAGGCAGATGCAGGGAAAGGGCGTGGGTCAGTACGGCGTTTTGTTTTGCCAGGAAAGCATTGCGCCCTATTTGGTGGAGAATTTACGTCAGGTCAGACATACGAACATCGTATGTCAGATTCTGGAGGGAGAAATCAATTTACGGAGCGCGGCGCCGGAGAAAATGATGCTGACAGTTTCTTCCGCGAGGATTGACAGTGTCATCGCAAAGCTTTATCATATTTCAAGGAGCCAGAGCCTTGCCCTGTTTCAAGCCGGCAGAATTTTCGTGAATGGAATCGCGATGGAGAATAACAGCTATTCCCTGAAAGAAGAAGATGCGGTGACAGTGCGGGGATATGGCAGATTTGTCTACTACGGTCTTACCGGAGAGACGAAAAAAGGAAAAGAGAGGGTATCCGTCGGCGTTTTCGGATAAGGGTTTTAAAATGTTTCATTACAGTATGACTCAGTGGCTGTTCTTTTTTTATACTTATTGCTTTCTTGGGTGGTGTTTCGAGTCCGCCTATGTTTCCATACGCACCCGGAAGTTTGTCAACAGGGGATTTATGAGAGGGCCTTTCCTGCCGATTTACGGAAGCGGAGCGATCATGATGTATGTCGTTTCCATGCCTTTTCAGGATCATATTGTGCTGACTTATCTGGCCGGCTGTGCCGGCGCCACGACGCTGGAGTATATAACAGGTGTTTTGATGGAAAAGCTGTTCCGCATCCGGTACTGGGATTATTCCGATAAAAAATTCAACTTTCAGGGACATATCTGCCTGAACTCCACGCTTGCGTGGGGCTTTTTCACGATTATGATGACGAAAGTGATTCACAGGCCGATCGAGCAGTTTGTACTGGGAATTCCGAAAAATGTTTTGAACTACGGAACTTTTTTTCTGACGATTTATATCGTAGCGGATTTTGCACTTTCCTTTAAGACCGCGCTGGATCTGCGGGATATTCTGGCCAAGATGCAGAAGGTTAAGGAGGAGCTTATGCATATGCAGAAACGGCTGGATGTCATCATTGCGTTCAGCAATGATGATAAGGAACAGAAGCAGCAGGAGCGCGAGCATGAATACGAGCTTCGGCTGGGTGACCTTGCTGAAAATCTGGGACAACGTTTCAGCAGCTTAAAGGAGATGATTCAGCGCACGCCGGGCGCCTATATGGACAGCGTAAAGGAAGAAATTGCGGAGCTTCGCGCCCGTTATAATCTGTACATGGAGAACCGGAGAAATTATAAAGAAATGCTGGACTTCTATAAATGGGATATGATCCGGAACAATCCGAACATGAATTCCGAAAAATATAAGGACTCCTTCGAGGAACTGAAAGGTGCGGTTGTAAAGAAAAAGGATAAATAACGAAAGTTATTTATCCTTTTTGACTGTTGTCGATCAACCTGTTTTTTTCTCCCGCAGAGTTACGGCGAGTTCCAGTTTTCTGGCCTTGTACCGGAAGGCCGCCAGAAATTTGTTATAGAACCAGAAGGAATAGACGAGAATTTTATTGGCCCTGCCGAGTTTCTCCTTGGTCGTGTGAAAATAATGAGAGCCTCCGGCGATCGTCGTGTTTCCTTCTTTGATATAATGTATTAATTCCGATTCATTCCGGATATGTTCCTGTATGATCGTATAGCCGAGTCCGATGCAGTCGTCTTTATGGGAGTCGCTGCCTCCGAATCCGGGCATATGGTATTTCAGGGCGAGGGAGATTGCGCACTCGTTGGAAATATCGTCTTCACAGGCATTAAAGGCTTCGATAAAGTCAAATTTCCGAATCAGTCTTTCCTTCAGCGCTTTTCCGCGCCGGGTATTGAAGATGCTGAGAAATTTTTCACCGCAGGGATGCGCCGGTCCGAGAATTCCGCCATAGCGGTGTACGATTTCGATCAGAAGAAGCACAGGCAGGCCGCGGAGCTCTAACAGCTTCGGACAGATTCCGGACGGCATGATGACCAGAATATGTCCGGCATCCAGCGTATCGTATTCAATACCGCATAAAACGGTAAAATTTTCGGGCTTGTCCGCAAGCTGCCGGTAATAGCGGTAAGCCTTGTAGGAATTGTGATCGGCAATCAGCATGCCGTCGAATCCTTTTTGCTTCAAAATGGAAATATTGTCAAGAAGTGCGGTTTTTCCATCAGGTGAACCCTCTTTCGTATGACAGTGCATGTCCAGTTTCATAATGTATAATACCTCTTTCCTTTTCTCTTCCTTTTCCAGTATAGCAGATATTCCGAAAAAATAACATTGACAATTTCATCCGAATCTGTGTTTTTGTAACAACTGCAAAAATTTTGATGGACGGGAGAACAAATGTTTGATAAACTGGAGAATATAGAGACAAAAAAGAGGGAATGGCTATGGAACAGATGTCGTTATTTGATGCAATGCCGGTCAGCGGCAATCTGGCGGTTCCGCTGGCAAGCCGTCTTCGGCCGCGGAAACTGGGCGATTTTATCGGGCAGGAGCATTTGCTTGGACCGGGGAAGATGTTAAGACAGCTGATCGAGAAGGATCAGATTTCATCCATGATTTTCTGGGGACCGCCGGGAGTCGGTAAAACGACGCTTGCCGGCATTATAGCGGAACGGACGAAGGCGGATTTCATCAATTTCAGCGCCGTTACGAGTGGCATCCGGGAAATCAGGGATGTGATGAATCAGGCGGAAGCGGGACGGAAAATGGGAATCCGGACCGTGCTTTTTGTTGACGAGATTCATCGTTTCAACAAAGCGCAGCAGGATGCGTTTCTTCCGTTTGTAGAGAAGGGAAGCATTCTGTTAATCGGAGCGACGACAGAGAATCCGTCTTTTGAGGTAAATGCGGCGTTATTGTCCCGATGCAGGGTCTTTGTGCTCAAAGCTTTGGGAGAAGAAGAGCTTGTGAAGCTTTTAGGCAATGCGCTGCAAAACCCGGCCGGATTTGCCGGCCAGAGGATAGAGATTTCCGGAGAACAGCTAAAGGCGATCGCTGTTTTTGCCAATGGCGATGCCCGGACGGCTTTAAATACACTGGAAATGGTGGTACTGAACGGCGAAATCACGCCGGAGGGCAGTATCCGGATCGGGAATGAGGGACTGGCGCAGTGTCTCGACCGGAAGTCTCTTCTGTATGATAAGGCGGGGGAAGAGCATTACAATCTGATCTCCGCCCTGCATAAGTCCATGCGAAACAGCGATCCGGACGCGGCGATATACTGGATGTGCCGGATGCTGGAGGGCGGTGAGAATCCGCTTTATATCGCAAGAAGGCTGATCCGGTTTGCCAGTGAAGATATCGGTATGGCGGACAGCAATGCGCTTACCGTGGCGGTTGCCGCATATCAGGCCTGTCATTTTCTCGGAATGCCGGAGTGCGACGTACATCTGACTCATGCCGTCACGTATCTTTCGATGGCGCCCAAATCCAATGCGTTGTACAGGGCCTGTGAGAAATGCAAGGAGGATGTCAGCAGCAGAACGGCTGAACCGGTGCCGCTGGTTCTTAGGAATGCGCCGACGAAGCTGATGGAAGACCTGCATTACGGGGATGGATACCTGTATGCGCACAATACGGAGGAGAAACTGACCGATATGGAGTGCTTTCCGGAATCCATGCGTGGCAGTCGATATTATTATCCGACGAAAGAGGGTGCGGAGGCGAAGGTTGGAGAGCGGCTCCGTGAGATCATGGAGTGGAAGCGCGGGAAGCGGGAGACGGATGCCTGACAGACTGGAAAACGAAAAGCGAAAAATTGGAAAGCGAAAAATGATATTATGTTTACAAAAGCATGCGGACAGAAAATCCGGATGCTTTTTCCATTTCCGCAGTCATAACTTGGACAACGCTTCATATATTGAGATAGGGGGGCGATGGAGATGCAGAAAGAAGAGATTCTACATATTTTTCCGGACTTCATGCGCCCGCGCTGGGAGAAGGTGGCAGAACAGGCCGACAGACTGCAGGAAATTCGACTGCGCGTCAATCAGCCGGTTACGGTACTTATGGATCATAGGGAAAGATTTCTTTCGGAGCGGGGAGCGTTTACGGATGACATAGCGCATGCCGGATACAGCGATGAAAAGGAGCTGGAGGCGGTGCTTTCGCATCTGTGCCACTATTCCATTTATGCCTTTGCGGATGAGATCAGACAGGGATTTATGACGATTCGGGGCGGACACAGAGTCGGCCTTTCCGGACAGGTCATTCTGGAGGATGGAGAGCGGATTCGAAATATTAAATACATACGTTATTTAAATATCCGTATTGCGCATGAGGTCAGGGGAGTATCCGATAAAGCGCTTCCCTTTCTTTATTCTCAGGGGGAGGTATTGAATACATTGATCATTTCGCCGCCGGGCTGCGGGAAGACGACGATGCTGCGCGATCTGGTGCGTAATTTTTCCGCGGGAAATGCCTGTGGAAAGGGGAAAAACGTGGGCCTGGTGGACGAACGGTCAGAAATCGCGGGAAGCTATCTCGGCGTTCCACAGAACGATATCGGCATCCGTACGGATGTGATGGACGCCTGTCCGAAGCGGGAGGGCATGATGATGCTGATTCGTTCCATGGCGCCGGATGTTCTCGCGGTGGATGAGCTTGGAAATGCTGCGGATGTAGAGGCGATGCACAGAGCGGTTCGATGCGGCTGCAAGATGCTTGCCACGATTCATGGCTATTCCATGGAGGAGGTGGAGCGGAAAAGCTATATGAGGGCGGTAATGGAGGAACGGCTGTTCGACAGATACCTGCTTCTGGAGAAGAAGAATAACAGGTGTATTGTGAGCGGAATTTATGATAGAGAGAGGAAACTATGCTCAAACTGGCAGGAATCTTATTGCTCATGACAGGGTGCATCGGACTTGGCATCGACAAGGTGACGGAAGAAAAAAGGCGTATCAGAGAGCTGCGGGAAATCCGCCGGATCGTTACGCGCATTCAGAATGAGATGATATACGGAAAGAGGGCCCTGCCGGAAATCTGCCTGCTTTTTTCCGGATGCATGGAAGAGCCGTATCGGTCGGCCTTTGCCGGTATTTTCCGGAAGCTTGAGGAAAATGACGGCGCTTCCCTTGATGACATATGGAAAGAACAGATGGAAAAGTGCATGCAAAATCTGCCGCTTCAGAGGGAAGAGAAGAATATTCTGCGGAATCTGCCGGAGTATCTCGGAACGATGGATGAGAAACAGCAGGCGGCGGATATCGGACAATCTCTGGATCTGATTGCGGCACATATCGGGCAGGCGGAAGCCGAATACGGGAACAGATCCAGAGTCATCATGAGCATCAGCGTTATGGCAGGAATATTCATTGTTATTTTATTGTTATAAGAATACGGAGGGGAAGGAGTTTTTGACAGATGGGCATTAGTCTTATTTTCAGAATTGCGGCAGTCGGCATACTGGTTACAATTCTGAGTCAGATTTTGAAGCACAGCGGGAGAGAGGAACATGCGTTTCTCATCAGCCTCGCCGGTCTGATTCTTGTATTGACCTGGCTGGTGCCCTATATTTATGATCTTTTCATTATGATTCAGGATCTGTTTTCTATTTAATCAGGATTTAACTAAAAAGGAGGACAGGCATGGATATTGTAAAAATCGGGATGATCGGGCTGCTTGGTGTGTTATTGGCGGTGCCTTTAAAGAGCTATAAAAGCGAATACGGTATTTACGCTGCCTTTGCGGTATGTCTGTTAATACTGACTTATTCAGTCAATTATTTTACCAGAATTCTGACAGGCATGGAGAGTCTGGAAGCGTATCTTGGAGATCATTATCAATATCTGTCGGTGTTATTAAAAGCGGTAGGCGCGGCCTATATCTGTGAATTTTGCTCCGGAATCTGTAAGGATGCGGGATATGCCGGCATAGCGGGGCAGGTGGAGACTATGGGGAAAATGTATATTCTGCTGATCGGTATGCCGGTGTTGTTTACTCTGATGGAAAGCATTCAGTCTCTGGCTGGTTAGGGGCGGCGGGATGAAAATTCGAATCGGAATGAGAAGAATCGGGATGCTCCTTTTTCTGACGGCAGCATGTCTTGTCTGCAGCCGGCCGATGTCAGTACAGGCTTTTTCGGGAGACGGCATCTGGGAGGAAACGGATCTGGAAGAAGCGGAAAACAGCTTCGAAGCATTGTTTCCCGAATATCGGTTTGATGGAGAACGAGTGTTATCAATGATTCTGCATGGGAACATAAAAGAGGCCGTAGTTACCCTGATCGCGGATCTGAAGGGTGTGATAAAGGCTCAATTCGGGGAAATCAGAACGCTTTTTGTCATGATTCTGATTCTGGGCATTACCGCGGCGCTGTTTTCCGTTTTTGCGGATCTTTTTCAGAGCAGACAGGTATCGGATATTGCTTTTTACTTTATTTATCTGCTGTTAATTGCCGGTCTGTTAAAGGTGTTTGGGGATGCGGCTTCGGTGGTTGGAAAAATGTTAAATCAGCTTACAACTTTTCTGCAGCTGTTTATTCCAACTTATATACTGGCAGTGGGAACGGCTTCTGGGGCGGCTTCGGCGGCCGCCTATTATCAGCTTTTTCTTCTGGCGGTCTATTTGATCGAGAAATATTATCTGACCATCATGCTGCCGTTGATTTACTGTTTTATCCTGCTGAGCGTAATCAACGGAATCTGGATGGAGGAAAAACTGAATCTGCTGTTGGATTTCCTGCAGAAACTGGTAAATTTCGGAGTTAAAATAACGATTGGAATTATTACGGGTTTCAGCCTGCTCCAATCCATGATTTCGCCGGTGATTGATGCGTTGGAATCCTCCGCGCTGAAAAAGGCCGTCTCTGCGATTCCCGGCATCGGAGGGCTGACGGAAGGAATGTTTGAATTGGTCGTGGGATCGGCAGTATTGATTAAGAACAGTATCGGTATATATATTACGATTGTTATGCTGTTTTTCTGTACGCTGCCTGTTCTGAAAATCCTGCTGACAGCGGGGGCGCTGAAAGCCGGAGCGGCGCTGATTGGCATCGTCAGCGATAAAAGAATGACAAATTGTGCGAACCGGGTGGGAGACGGCAGCCTGATGCTGTTAAAGGTCGCGTTATCGGCGATCGGTCTTTTCATCATCAGCATCGCAGTCTCCGCTTATGCGACAAATCGGGGGATGTAATGAGCTCACTGGTGGATCTGATCAGACGGATTGGAATTTTTATGATTGCGGCGCAGTCGGTCATTCATTTTGCGCCGGACAGAAAATATGAGAAATATATGAGGCTGATCGTCAGCGTCATGATATTGCTGCAGTTCATAAAGCCGGTATACGAACTGTTCGGAAAGGCGGAAACAGGCTGGGAGGAACAGCTTGCCGGGATGGAACGGGCCCTGGCGGCGGATGGTATGGAGGAAGAGTCTGCAGCGGGAGCTTCTTCGGCCGACCTGTTCCTTGAACAATTAGAAAAAGAAATTAAATCCAGGTTAAACAGTTCAATTTTGGACGAGAACTACAGGGTATCTCATGTGAAAGTCCG